>CAIKNE010000080.1 GCA_903828695.1 uncultured Burkholderiales bacterium
ATGGGTGTATTTGGTACAGATGGGTTATTACTTATTAAAAAAAATTAAAATATGGGTATGGAAGAGATTGTCATATTTGCTATACCTATTTTTACCGTTCTCATGGCTGTGGAGTTTGCCTACGGATGGATTCGAAACCGAAACACTTATTCTTTGGCTGATACGCTCTCTAATTTAAGTCAAGGACTGATCAGTAGGCTCTCCCAATTTGTCAATCAGTTCTTTCATATCGGAATTTACACGTTGCTGTATCACTGGTTATGGAAGAATTATGAGAATCCATTTTGGTACTCTGGGTGGGGTATCGCTGTTGGCGTAATAGTGTTTGACTTTTGTGATTATTGGTTTCACCGAACTGAGCATGAAAGCGCTATCTTTTGGGCCTCGCACGTTATCCACCACCAGAGTAAACACTACAACTTATCGGTTGCCCTGCGACAAGTCAGTACTGAGCCTATTCTCGGATTTGTGTTCTATCTGCCCTTGGCGTTTATGGGTATGCCACCGCAGCAACTGTTACTTACGGTCCTCCTTATTCTTTTTTATCAGTTTTGGGTGCACACTGAGCATATTGGTAAGCTCGGTTGGTTTGATTACGTATTCGACTCACCCTCCAATCATAGAGTGCACCACGCCGTCAATCCTCAGTATTTGGATAAAAATTACGGAGGGTTCCTAATGCTGTGGGATCACCTCTTTGGGACTTATGAGAGAGAGGTTGAGACCTGCGTTTACGGAACTAAAAAACCCTTTGAGAGTGTTGATCCCCTTTGGACCATTGCCAGTGAATACGTTAGTTTGTACAAAACAGTTGTTCAAGCCAAGGGTTTACTCGCTAAGATCAAATGCATATACAAACCGCCAGGTTGGAGTGCGCCAGACGAAGAACTTGGGCACGGGACACTCTGCGTCCATCAGGGTACAGTTGTGACTCCTGCAAATACGTCTTCTTCAGACTTTTCATCCAGTCTCAATGCGCCTGTTCCAAGCGTTGATAGTGATACTTATCAGTGGAACGCTACGCGGGTCACAGTATCCATAGTCCAGTTCTTGAGTGTTGTCGTTTTTACGGTCTTCTTTTTAGCAAGTGAAGATACCCTTTCCAGGGCACTAGGGCTACAAATCATTGCCGCAATCTTGGGTTTGTGCTGGGGACTGGGAGCTTTGATGGCTCGCAGTATCAGCTATATGCAGCTCTTTTTTATAAACTTGGTTTGTTATGTTGTGTTAGTTTTGCAGCTAAGCTCACTTTAGTCACTGATCCGTTATTCGACCCAACTGGCTCTCACAGCGGCCAATCTCGATTTTCAATGATTAAGTAACCATTGTTTTACTTTCGCGCTTTCAGCTACAGACAAAGAGATACTATTTTTGTCACTCATCGCAAGCCTGATGTTATAGGGAACTCTCAATAGGATTAACTGTTGGTCTCTGCAAACCAAGGCGTCAAAGAATTTGGCATTTCTCACAAATTGGAATAAATCATCTAGTTTTTGTATGCGCCAACAAGATTTATGACCAGGCTCTGAGAAGTTACGAGTGGGCGCCTTGCTTTTGGATTTAGATGTGCTCTCATCAGGCACTTCAACTCCAATCCATTCATCACCGGGGACAAATCCTGCTTGTTCGCCCGGCCCACCAGTTAGTACAACTTTGATGTGTACACCAGATTTTGATTCATCAGTGCGAAGCCCTAGTTGCTGTTGTAGTGAATCTGCAGAGTGTTCGACCTTGATGCCTTGGTTTTGCAAAAGCAAGGCATAAGGTGGATCTTCAACCCCGTGTACCCAGTCGCGTAGCTCAGCATCCCAGTGTCTGTGTGAGAGTTCTTCCAACACACTTTTGAAGTCGTCCTCAGATGTGGGACCCCCTGAGCTGCGCTTGAAGAGTTCGCGCATGACCGCGTCTAAGCTGGTATTGTGCGCTCGTAACTTCAAATCAAAACACAGTGCAATCAACGCCCCCTTTGTATAGTAACTCACAGTCAAATTGGGGGTGTTCTCATCAGGCTTGTAGTATTTAACCCAGGCATCAAAACTTGACTCCGCAACAGACTGAACTTTTCTCCCCGGAGTTTGAATCACTTGTTGTATTGTTTTGTTCAGAATTTTTAAGTACTGTTGATCAGATATAAGTCCCGATCGACGAAGTAACAAATCATCATAGTAGCTCGTAAAGCCTTCAAAGAACCACAGCATCTGTGTGTAATTCTCGGTGCTGAAATCATACTTACTAAGCTCCAATGGCCTTAGGCGTTTAACATTCCATGTATGAAAGTATTCATGAGAGATAAGTCCTAAGAGGCCAACATAACCCTCAGAAGCTTCTGTTTTGTGGATGATGGGTAAGTCTGAACGTTTGCACTGTAATACCGTCGATGATTTGTGCTCTAGACCTCCGTAACCATCTTGAACAACGTTGACAATGAAAAGATATTTTTGGATGACGGGCTTAGATTTTTTATGCCAGAAATCAACAATGGTTTGACAAATATTTTGCGTGTCCGAGACAAGTCTTTCACCGTCAAAGGATGGGCTGATACCGTTCAATACCAGTTGGTGTTTGACTTTGTGGGGGCCTGATGAGATTTCGAACTCCCCGAGCCAGGCGTTACTCATCAGCACAGGTGTATCGACTAAGTCTTCGAAAGAATTTGCGATATATAGACCCCAGCCCGTGTTATCTGTCTTTACTACATCCAGACTCGTATAAACGCTCCACTTCTCAGTGGCAAGTTCATATTGAGTGGCGATTGGAGTTTTATGTAACTTAAGATAGTGAGACGTATTCTCAAGTCCAGTGCACTCAAAGAACAGGCTAGTACCGTTAAAGAAGCCTCGGGTGTTGTCAAGCCAGGCCCCTCTCACAGACGGATCATGCGCGTAGATATCGTATTCAAGTGTGAGCTTTGAGGACTGTTTGCAGTGAACCCTCCAGCTCGATTTGCTCAGCTGGGAATAAGCTACAGATTTACCATTTTGTTTAGCACTGAGGTTGTGCAGATGTTTTGAGAAGTCTCTGATCATGTAACTTCCCGCAATCCACTGAGGAAAGTTAAATTCTTGATCCCTACAAGGTGAATCTATCGTCATCCTGACCCTGAAGGTGTGGGCTTGTGGGTTGAGGACAAATACCTCGAATAAGACCGATTGGGTAGTAGATGCTTTAGAGTCTTTAAGCGTTTTTAAACTTCGTTTTACCATTGGGTTGATGGGGATGTGTTTAAATTGTGCGGTTCAAGTGCGTTCTTAGACCGCACCGCTTGCGAACAGGCAACTAAGGGTTGCGACAACGGTCAATACAAGTCTAAGTTTCAACCACTCTTCAAGGCCAACCAAGGGCCAAGTTTTTCGGTCAACCCAGTAACAAATGATTAACATAACCGCCAGCAAGGGAAGGGCTGCGTAGGCCGGCATGATTGCACAAACCCAACCAGCGAGTGCGGGGACTACGCCCCAAACGAAATGAAAGGTTCTGTGATCAACTCGTTCTTTAAAACCAATTCCCCAGTGGATACCCCCTAGGAACGCGATGATGGTAGATGCATATCCAGTCAGGGCAAGTGCTACAAAGGGTTGGAGCTCGGGTGAGACCAACCATATCAAGACGGCAAAAGTCACAAAGGGTACCAATCCAGCGTAGCCTAGTGTCAATACTTTATTCTTCTCGTTCACGTTCAATACCTCAATTGGCGGGGTTTATAGGAGCCTATAGGAGCCTATAGGAGTCTATAGTAGCTTACTTGTTGGTTGACTTTACTTGATGTCTAGTAAGAGCTTTTCTAATTCTTTGGCCTCTATGGCGCCCGGGACCCTTGATCCGTCTGCCAATAAAATGGTCGGCGTGCCGTTTATTTTGTGTTTCTTTCCGTACTCTAAGTTTCTAAGCATCGCTGAGCTCTCGCAGGAAAGACTCGATGGGGTTTGGCCCTTGGTCATCCAGTCTTGCCAAGTTTTGGGTTTGTCCTTGCTGCACCAAATGTTCCTAGCCTTCTCCATCGAGTCAGCGCTTAAGATGGGGTATAAGAATAAATAGACGGTAATGTTGTCAATTTTTTGAAGATCTTTTTCAAAGCGTTTACAGTAGCCGCAGTTGGGATCCTCGAAGACTGCAATTTTTCGCTTCCCCGTACCCCTGATTATGGTGAATGCATCTTTAATGGGTAAGGAGTCAAAGGCCACAGAGAGTAATTTGTCCGTTCTCTCTTCGGTTAAATTTTTACGTGAACGGGTGTCAATCAAGTTGCCTTGGATGAGAAAATTCCCTTCACTATCTGTGTAATAAATCTCAGTCTCGTCGAGTCGCACCTCGTACAAACCGTTCATGGGAGACTTGGTGACTTCATCAATACGGGGTAATTGGGGGAGACGGTCAGTGAGATTTTTCTTAATGGTGTTTTCAACCGTATCCGCATAGGTCGAGGAGAGGGAGAGGGTTAAAACAGAAGCTACCAGGCTTAACGATAGAAAATACTTGAAGTGATTCATTGGATGATGGATTGAGTCAGAATTTGTGAAGCGTTTGTAGAAAAGGTATTGAAGGCTTATTCAAAGGGCGGCTTGCATCGCTTTTCGGATGGTCCACTCTTTCAAAGCCCCAAGAGCGTTAAAAGTTTTGAACCCTTTATTTCTAAGTAGCCTAGCCAGGGGATAGTCGCTGGCAAAAAGCAGTTGGATTTTGTCTATGAACTGAACATACGGCAGAATAGCGAGTTTTCTTTGGCGCTCATAGTCCCTGAGCATACGCAGGTCATTCAAAGGGCGCCAAGAGGTATTTACTTTCTCTTTACTGAGCAAGAGTTCATACAAAGCCCAAACATCCCCGAGACCTAAATTCAACCCCATTCCAGACAAGGGGTGAACACTGTGTGCACTATCCCCGCAAAGCACCCAACTCTCCTTTGGGCTAAATACCCCGCACCAATTCTTTGCACTTGATAGTGCCAGGGGCCAACTTTGTTTGGCAGATACCGGCACTAAGTCTTTGAAAAATTCTTTAGAACTTTTCCTTAGTTCATCTGTGAAATCAGCGTCCGAGAGGTGGTTTAAGGCTGCATTTCGCTCAACTGTTGTTGACCACACAATTGCAAAAGTATTTCCCTCTCGCCCCCCTATAGGGAGAAAGGCCAGGATTTCAAACTCTTTTGTGGGTTCGGAGTTCGAGTTCTCGTTCGTGTTGAGGGCTGAAGAGTTATTGAACCATTGATAAGCTACGCCCCTGTGCTTGGCGTGGGGGTCTTTAAATTTCACATGCGTCGCCAGGGCGACTTGTCCGTAGGATATACGCTCAGTAAAACTATGAACTGCTTGTTGGGTCGTGCTCTTGGAGCCCTCACAAATCACGGTCAATGGGGCGTGAATCTCTTGGAGCTCCGCGCCAGCATAGCCGTGGGTAATGTGCTGGACATTACTCAGCGAGAGAGCTTTGGCTAATTCGGCCTCTAGAGCCGGGACCTCAACGATCCAGCTCATGGGCGTTGAATCTTGCGTATTCAATGCGTTCAATTGGAGTGAGTTCGAGAACTCAATCATTTCGCCGGAGTCAGATAGAACCTGCATTTGACGAACTTCAGTGCAAGCGGATTCTCCTGGCCAAGCGTTCAAGGACTCCAGGATGGATTTTGATTTAGCGTTGATGGCGTACGCCCGGATATCCTCAACTCGGGTACTCTGGTTTGTTGTCGGACTTGAATTGCTAATCAGTGCAACCCTTAATTGCAGGCGCGACAAAAGCACAGCCAACGTGGTGCCCACGATACCGCCGCCCCGAATACAAATGTCTACGTTTAAGGCCATTGGTTCATTGTAGGTAACTTTGCCGGTTAAGTTGTGATTCAAGGTCAATATTGCCTAAAAGTAGCGAGTAGCGCTTAAATCAAGGCACGTTGGGACGGATTGGGGGAGTGTGCTGTTGGGGCGTGGGGGACTTCCCTACGCATTCGCGTAGATTTTCTGATTAAAATCGATTTTTCGGTTAAAACAACTTCAATGGAGAGTAAAAAATGGAACGTCGTTCACTCATAAAACACGCAGGGATAGCTGGTATTTTGGCGGCTGCGGCGGCGCCTGCTGTGCACGCACAAGCTGTGGTGCGCTGGCGTATGGCGTCCAGTTTTCCAAAGTCTTTGGATACCCTTTACGGAGGAGCTGAGACCATTGCGCGAGTGGTAAAAGCAATGACTGGGGGTAAGTTTGAAATCTCCACTCACGCTGCAGGCGAGCTGATGCCTGCGTTTGGAGTGGTAGACGGTGTTCAGCAAGGCTCGATTGAATGTGCACATACAGCGCCTTACTACTTTTTCGGCAAAGATGAGACCTTTGCAATGGGTTGTGCGATCCCCTTTGGCCTCAACAGCCGTCAAACCACTGCGTGGATGATCGAGGGTAACGGCTTGAAGCTCATGCGTGAGTTTTATGCCAAGTACAACATCGTTAACTTCCCCGCAGGCAACACGGGCGCTCAAATGGGCGGTTGGTTCCGCAAGGAACTTAAATCCGTGAGCGACCTTAAAGGGTTAAAGTTCAGAATTGGTGGATTCGGTGGGCGAATCCTTGAGCGTATCGGCGGTATTCCCCAAAATATCCCCGCTAGCGACATCTACTCCGCTTTGGAGAAGGGCACCATCGACGCGGCTGAGTTTGTAGGACCTTACGATGACTTAAAGTTGGGACTCAGCAAAGTAGCCCCTAATTATTACTACCCTGGTTGGTTTGAGGGCGGTGCACAGGTCGATCTCTTTGTGAACAACAAAGCACTTGAGTCACTCACACCTGAGTACAGGGCTATCTTAGAGGCTGCTTGTGCCGTCGCTCACTCCGATGTTCAGGCTAAATATGACGCTAGAAATCCGGTTGCCTTAAAACAGTTGGTTGGAAGTGGTACCAAGCTGAAAGAGTTCCCCAAAGACATTTTGGCTGCTGCGTTTGCGGAGTCTGAGAAATATTATGAAGAGCTGAGCGATAAGAACGAGAACTGGAAGAAGATCTATCCTGACTTCCGTAAGTTCCGTGCTGAGCAAAATCTTTGGTTTAGATTCACTGAAGCTACCTTTGACAGGTTCATGCAAGCTCAAAAACTCTAATTGCATACGCCCCACGATGGGCTAAGTCGGTTCAAAGCTAAAGAGGCCACTCAACTAAAAATTGAGTGGCCTCTTTATATGGGTGACTGACCTTTTAAAGGCCTTCCCGAAACTTCGCCCCTACGACGAAGGAAGAAATTATTTGACCTTGAATAGTTCGTTCATGCGTTTTTGCTCTGCTTCGCTGGACTCTTTGTCTTGTTCAGTTGAAGGCGCTGGACCTGCCAGAGAATCAGTGGCGTCCTGACTAGATTCGGGCATCTCTATTTTGACATTATCCAAATCGACAACGGTTTCTTTGGTTAAGAAAACCGTCACAGTTTGCGGCACGAAAATGACAACGATGACAAGCAACAATTGCATGCACACCCAAGGCAAAGCACCCATGTAGATATCTTTGGATAAAACGGGCCTAGGAATCCGGGCCTCTTTGAACAAAGTATCCGCGATGCCTCTTAGGTAAAAGAGTGCAAAGCCAAAGGGTGGATGCATAAAGCTTGTTTGCATGTTGACACAAAGTAGCACACCAAACCAAACCAAATCAATGCCTAACTTATTCGCAACGGGGCCAAGCAGGGGGAGGATAATAAATGCAATCTCAAAGAAATCAAGAAAGAAGGCGAGGAAGAAAATGAAGATATTCACGACAATCAAGAATCCAACCTGACCACCGGGCAGATTCGAGAGCATCTCCTCTACCCAGCGTCCACCCTCTACGCCTTGGAAGACCATGGAAAATACGCGTGAGCCGATCAGGATGAAGACCACCATCGCAGTTAAACGCATGGTGCTGTGCATAGCATCCCATATCAGCGCTTTGGAGATCCGCCCGTGGATAGCCGCTAAAAAGAGTGCACCCATGCAACCCATTGCACCCGCCTCAGTAGGTGTTGCAATGGCTGAGTCCATGCCGGGTAAGCCGCCCATAGAGCCCAGTACGGCAAAGATAAGGAGGGCAGATGGAATAATGCCTCTTAAACACTTGAGCCATAGTTTTGAGCCTCTAAGCGTTCTAGCCGATTCGGGCACACCTGGGACGTGGTGAGGTTTGATGACGCCAAGAAAGAAGGTGTAGAGAACAAAGATAAGTACTTGAAGGATAGACGGTCCCCAGGCACCTTTGTACATGTCCCCAACTGAGCGTCCCAGTTGATCGGCCATCACAATCAATACAAGGGAGGGCGGTACAAGCTGAGTAATCGTTCCTGAGGCGGCAAGCACTCCGGTGGCGTAACGCATGTTGTATCCATAGCGCATCATGACGGGCAAAGAGATGAGTGCCATGGCAATCACCTGACCCGCAACAGTACCCGTGATAGCTCCCAAGATAAAACCCACGATGATGACTGAGTAGCCTAGTCCACCTTTGACCGGTCCAAAGAGTTGACCCATGGAGTCAAGCATATCCTCAGCAAGTCCGCACTTCTCGAGTATGGCGCCCATGAAGGTGAAAAATGGAATAGCCAGCAATAAGTCATTGGCTAAGATGCCAAACACGTTGAGGGGCAAGTTAGCCATGAAGCTGCTGGGGAACCAACCCATGTGGATGGCGTAAAACCCGCAGGCCAGACCCAGCGAAGCCAGTGAGAAGGCAACCGGAAAGCCAATCAGCATGATGAGTATGAGGCCGCCAAACATGTAGGGCGGGAAGTTCTCCATTTGAAGCATTGACGAATCCTAATCGAGTTGAATTTGAAGTTTTACTGGAATTATGGAAGGCGCTGGCCTTCGGTATTTAGAACACAAGCCGCAAGTCAGATGCATTACTGAACAGGTTTTTCGTAGTGTGTGTCCATCACTATAAAACCTTTTAAGTGGGCTATGCGTTTGATGACCTCGCTCACCCCTTGAAGACAAACCCACCCAAATCCAAGTGGCAAGAGCATCATCGCAGGCCAGCGAACCAGTCCCCCCGCGTTGCTGGAGACCTCCCCTGAGAGGAGCATTTTGAGGAAAAGCGGAAAGCTCAACCAGACTAAAAAACCCATCACTGGAATTAAAAATACAATCAGTCCGAAAAGATCAACGTAGACCTGAACTTTGGAGGAAATAGATCCGTAAATTAAATCGACCCGGACGTGTTCATTTCGCTTGAGAACCATTGGCGCACCTAGCATGACGGTTGCAGCAAAGAGATACCACTGAATCTCCAGCCATCCGTTAGAGCTGATATCAAGGCCATAACGCACGACAGCGTTACCCGCAGAAATCCCTGCAGCAAGCAAAACAGTCCAAGCCGCAAAAGTACCGAACTGCTCGCTTATCCAGTCCACTTTATTCGTAAATTTAAGCCATCCGCTCATTTTGTAGTCCTACGTGTTTTGCAAAAAATTTTGAATGGGTGATCAAGCATTTAGCTGAGCAACCACTGTACTTACACTCTTGATTCCCAAAAAAGTCAATATAAGAGAGCCAAACAGATGAATGCCGATCGTGCCCAGCGCTAAAAACCACCTTGCGCTTGTGACCATGGAGATGACTTCTGCGCTGAAAGAGGAAAAAGTAGTGAGTGAACCCATAAAGCCTGTCACGAGAGCGAGTCTCCAAAGTGGATCGATTTCTGGAAATGTATTGAACACCCCCACACAAACACCCACCAAGTAACCTCCAATTAAGTTGCAGGCCAAGGTCCCAAGTGGAATCGGTTCCAAAGCGTTGAACATAACGCCAAGCTGCCAGCGGGTGAGGGCACCTAGGCAAGCAAATACGCAAATAACGAAGATTTCAAGCACTGGCATATTGATCAAAAAAATACGCTCACTTGACTGAATCAACTGAATCAACCGAATTCAACGTGTTCATGTAAGCACTCACACCTTGCTCCACAGTCTTAAAGTTATGCGCACACCCTGCGGCTCTAAGCGCGCTCAGGTCAGCCTGGGTATAGCACTGGTATTTACCCACCAAGGCCTGGGGAAAGTCAATGTATTCAATCATTCCCTTTTGTACGGCCTGGATCAGACTTAGTTTTGTGTGCTTGTGCGTATTTTGATGCGCAAGCTCTGCATTAATGACAGACAGCGCTACGTCGTTAAAGGGCTGTGCACGACCAGATCCCAGGTTAAAGAGTCCGGATTTCTCTGGGTGATCTAAGAACCAAAGGTTCACCTCCACTACGTCGTCGATGTAGACAAAGTCACGCATTTGCTCACCGGCTGCGTAGCCTGCGTAGTGACCAAAGAGTCGGACCCGCCCGTGTTCCTTGAATTGGTTGTGTTGGTGATAGGCGACGCTTGCCATTCGACCTTTATGTTGCTCTCGAGGGCCATAGACATTGAAATACCTAAAGCCCACAATTTGATGGGCTGAGCGCTCGAAATGGTTCCCAAACAAAGCACGCATGCGTTGATCAAAAAGGAGTTTGGAGTAGCCGTAGACGTTTAGGGGTAGTTCAAACTCTGGGGTTTCTTTGAAGACACTAGAGCCACCGTAAGTCGCAGCTGAGGAGGCGTAGATCAGTCGCGTATTTTGCAGAGCACAGGACTTTTGAAGGTGGGATGTCGTTGTGAAATTGTTCTCCATCATATAGCGACCGTCCGTCTCCATGGTGTCACTACACGCGCCTTCATGAAACACAGCCTCTACGTGCCCGTAGGCGCCGGCTGCGAAAAGTTCGTAAAAATCTTGATGATCAACATAATCGGTGATTTGCAAATCACTCAAGTTGATAAACTTGTCCCCGTCTGTTAAATCATCCACCGCGATGATCTCGGTGATACCTCTTTTGTTGAGGCCTTTGATAAGGTTGCTTCCAATAAAGCCAGCTGCGCCGGTCACAACAATGGTCATGCTACTAACTCCTCAAAACTAACGCTTGCGGTGCCAAATTTACCAACCACTATACCCCCGGCCTTGTTAGCCCAGGGAAGGGCTTCGCGAACAGACAGGCCCGAGGCCATCAAGACCGCAAGCGTTGCAATGACGGTGTCTCCAGCGCCGGTGACATCAAACACTTCCAAAGCTTGCGCGCCCACATGCACCTCACCTGAGGCGTCAAAGAGGCTCATTCCCTCCTCACTTCGGGTCAGCAACAATGCGTCCAAACCCAGCTCCGTTCGCAGTTGATGCGCGCGTGCCTTTAAATCTGACTCGCTGCTCCATTCGCCCACCACTTGCATCAGCTCTTGTTTGTTGGGTGTGATGACGCTAGCTCCCCTATAGCGGGAGTAGTCACTCCCTTTGGGATCAATCAAGACGGGTTTCCCGTGCTCTTTAGCAAGTTCTATCATTTGACCGATGCGGGCCAAACCACCTTTGCCGTAGTCGGAGAAGATCACAGCGCTGTGCTCCCCCAAGAGCTTTGCGAACATTTGGGTTTGGTAGGCCAAGGTCTCGTGCTGGGGGTTGTTTTCAAAGTCAACGCGCACGAGCTGTTGCTGGCGACCAATGACGCGTAGTTTCATGGTCGTTTTAAGAAGTGGATCTCGACCAAAATAGGGTTTAATCCCGGTTGAGCCAACGAGACTCTCGAGTTTATGACTGGTCTCATCATCCCCGACCACACTGAGTAAGCTGATGTGTGCGCCCAGACTTACTCCGTTGTAAGCCACGTTTGCAGAGCCCCCTAGACGGTCCTCTTCTTTCGTAATCCGAACAACAGGTACAGGTGCCTCCGGACTGATACGGTCGACTGATCCGTACCAATACCGGTCAAGCATCACATCTCCCACCACGAGAACTTTGGCATCCTTAACTTTTTCTAATGAAAGTGTTTTCATAACTCTTCTATTCTCTCAGGTGGATAACTATCCCAGGCCTGACACCCTGGGCATTGCCAGAAATGGGTGAGGGCTTCAAACCCGCACGCTGCACAGCGGTAGCGTTTGAGGGGTATCGAGGATTTGTCTAGCGTTTGTAGGATGCGAGTTTGGGTTTTAGCATCAGAGAGCTCCTCGCCTCTGAGCCACTGAGTCGCGGCAATTAAAGATGGGGTGCGCTCGAGATGCTGTGCGTAAAGGGATTGGTCTGTGTGTGCGGTGGTGGTCTTCAAGAGCACCATGGCTTCTAATACGTCAAGTCTGGGTTTGCCGTTGTAGCTGTGGGATAAAAGTTGTTGCGCCTCATCCTTTTTATGGAGCTCGAGGGCGAGTTTTGCGAGCAACTCAGCTCCAAGCCCTGCAAACTGCGGAGTTTCAGTCATCAGCATTTTGAGTGTGTTGTAGGAGGCTTGGGGTTGTCCTAGCGTGTGCAACACCTTAGCGAGCGCTAAGTTAGCACGAGCGTTCTTGGGTGCGCACAGTAGGGCTTTATCAATGAGCAGTTTGGCCGTCTCTGGGTTTTTGGTTTGTTGTGCTTGTTCGCACCAGTAATGAGCCAAACGTGCTGAGAAGTCTCCCTCACCCAGTACTTCAAGTCGTTTAGCAATGAGCGCGGCGCGCTCCCAGTCTCTGGAGCGCTCGTAGAGGTTGAGCAAAGCAATCATGGCCTGTGCTTCAAGCGCAGTGCCCTCTAAGCCTTTTAGCGCATCCTCAGCTCGGTCAATGATGCCTGCTCGCAAATAATCCTGAGCAAGTGCGAACTTAGCGCGGTGTCTGTCCTTTGCAGATAAGTCAGCTCTTGCCAAAAGGTGTTGGTGTACACGCACTGCACGCTCAAACTCGCCCCTTCGTCTGAAGAGGTTTCCCAGTGCAAAATGAAGCTCAGAGGTATCGGGGTCTTGTTGAACGGCCTCTATAAACGAGTCAATGGCTTGGTCTTGTTGCTCATTGAGTAAGAAGTTAAGTCCTTGAAAATAGGCTTTAGGATTTCTGTGGTTTTCGATTTTGAGCTGCTTGATGTCAAAACGTGAAGCCAACCACCCCAGCGCAAATACCGCGCAGGCACCCATCAGTAGCCAAACCCAATCAATCGTCATGATCCAGGCAAGCGCGAACGGCGCAGTGAATTAACGTTGGAAGTCGCCCCAGCATGACCCAAATCAGCGTGTGGGCCTGGGGCTGTTTGTGGGTTGGACGGAACACTCACTTGAAGATCTCCTGCTTGTGACCGGACGGGACTAGGATTGCGAGCAATTTTTCTGACTCGCCACCAACGTGGGACCATTGCCAAAACGCCTACTATAAGCCCTATTGTAAATACTGCTAAAACAATTAAAACCAAGGGCGCGTGCCAACTCAGGCCAAAAAAGAGGTTCACGCTTGCCTCTTGTTGGTTGTTAAGGGCAAATGCAAATAAAGTAAAAAAAATGGCTGCCTTCAGAATCCACCGAAGCAGCCATAGTGCGTGTTTCAATCTATCTTCCTTATGAGTTAAGGGGTCATTTCGGTGTTGGCGCTAGCAGCGTTGCGGTTTTTGCATCCACCGCCTCTCTGAGTGCCTTGCCTGGTTTGAAATGAGGGACTCTTTTCTCAGGGATCGCAACTTGCTCTCCAGACCGGGGATTTCTCCCAAGCCGAGGAGGGCGGCGATTGATCGAGAAACTGCCGAAACCTCTCAGTTCAATGCGGTGGCCACGCGTTAATGCGTCGCTCATCGCATCGAGTAGAGCTTTCACTGCAAACTCAGCATCCCTGTGCGTGAGCTGAGGGAACTGAGCTGCTAGTTCTTCGACCAAATCGCTTCGAGTCATATTGTCGACTGTAACTTTGCTTCTTTAAATTTAAGCTTGGTTGTCTTCTGGGGTATCCAACTTAGCTCTGAGGAGGGCGCCAAGACTGGTGGTTCCGGCGTTCTCGCGTGAGCTTTGTTGATTCAAAGAAGCCATTGCTTCTTGTTGGTCCGCGGCGTCCTTGGCTTTGATTGAGAGTTGGATGTTGCGTGTTTTTCTGTCCACGTTAACTACAACTGCAGTAACTTCATCACCTTCTTTGAGCGCAGTACGAGCGTCTTCGATTCTCTCGCGTGAGATCTCGCTGACACGCAAGTAACCTAAAACGTCATTGCCCAAATCAATTTCAGCGCCCTTAGCGTCGACTGTTTTTACTTTACCAGTCACGATTTGGCCTTTTTCGTTTACAGAAACAAAGGTGGTGTAGGGGTCCGCATCAAGTTGTTTGATACCCAAGGAGATGCGCTCACGCTCAACGTCAACGGCCAGCACAACGGCCTCAACCTCTTGACCCTTCTTGTAATTGCGCACTGCAGCCTCGCCTGTCTCGTTCCAAGACAAGTCTGACAAGTGGACCAAGCCGTCGATTCCAGCGGCCAAACCAACAAACACACCAAAGTCTGTGATTGATTTGATCGGACCTTTAACGCGGTCACCGCGCTTGGTGTCTTGTGAGAATTCTTGCCATGGGTTAGCACGGCATTGCTTCATACCTAAGGAGATACGGCGTTTGTCCTCATCAATCTCAAGAACCATTACTTCTACTTCATCGCCTAGAGCAACGATTTTGCTAGGTGCAACGTTCTTGTTAGTCCAGTCCATCTCAGAGACGTGCACCAAACCTTCAATGCCTGGCTCGAGCTCTACGAATGCTCCGTAATCAGCAATGTTGGTGACCTTACCAAACATGCGAGTGCTTTGTGGGTAACGTCTAGCAACGCCCATCCAAGGATCATCGCCCATTTGCTTGAGACCCAGAGATACGCGGTTTTTATCGGTATCAAATTTAAGGATTTTGGCTGTAATTTCTTGTCCAGCTTGCACCACTTCGCTTGGATGACGCACGCGTCTCCAGGCCATATCGGTAATGTGCAACAGACCATCGATACCACCTAAGTCAACGAATGCACCGTACTCAGTGATGTTTTTAACAACACCGTGCACAACAGAGCCTTCTTTGAGTGTGTCCATCAACTTAGCGCGCTCTTCGCCCATCGAGGCTTCAATCACTGCGCGACGGCTCAAGACAACGTTATTGCGTTTACGGTCAAGTTTGATGACCTTGAACTCCATGGTCTTGTTCTCAAAGGGACTCAAATCCTTGATAGGACGAGTGTCGATGAGGGATCCAGGAAGGAAGGCGCGAATGCCGTTGACCAGAACAGTCAATCCACCTTTTACTTTGCCACTTGTAGTTCCGCTTACAAACTCGCCGGACTCAAGCGCTTTCTCAAGGGAGAGCCATGAGGCCAAGCGTTTCGCTGTATCTCGACTCAGGATGGTGTCCCCGTAGCCATTCTCAACACTGCTGATGGCAACGGAGACAAAGTCACCCGCTTGCACTTCGATCTCGCCGAGATCGTTTTTAAATTCTTCAATAGGTACATAAGCCTCTGATTTAAGACCCGCATTAACCACAACGTGATTGTGTTCAACACGTACCACTTCAGCAGTGATAACTTCACCAGTTCGCATTTCTGAGCGCTTTAGTGATTCTTCAAATAGGGCGGCAAAAGATTCTGACATAAAAGGTTTCCTAAACCGTGCAATCAGGGGTAACGGGGCAGCTTTTCTGGTTAGAACAGCCGCACATTAAGATCCAATCGACAACGGTGTTTTGCGGGAGGTTGTACCCGCGGGGTTAAGTTGATGATCCACACCACCAATGCGCAAGACGCGCGGGAAGGAGCGGTGTGGGCCGCACAAAACAAGCGCTGTGAGTTACTAAAGCCCATACCTAGGCTTTGTAACCTGAGGAATAAGAGATTAATAATTCCGACGCTTGTCTTGCCACCAAGACATGACCAGTTCCACTGAATCTTCAATGGATAAACTGGAATTGTCCAAATGACGAGCCTCAGATGCGGGGGTTAGGGGAGCAACACTGCGCGTACTATCGCGCAAGTCCCGAGCCTCTAAATCCGCAAAAAGGTCTTCTATTTTAGCCTGAATTCCTTTTGAAATCAATTGCTTATGTCGCCTTTTTGCCCGCTCCATGGCGCTGGCGGTCAAAAATACCTTCAACGGCGCATCAGGGAAGATCACGGTTCCCATGTCTCGCCCGTCAGCGACCAATCCGGGTAGCTTTCTAAAACTGTGTTGTAGTTCTACCAATGCACTCCTGACCCCCGGGATAACCGATATTTTGGAGGCGTTGATTCCGCCTTCCTCTGTCCTAATGGCCTCAGAAACATCAACTCCTGAGAGAAGTATGTGCTCACCTCTGAATTCAAGCTCTAGGTTCCTAGCAAGCGTTGAGAGTTGAGCCTCATTGACCATTTCCAAGGCAATGCCCGCTTGCAAGGCTGCGTAAGCGCTGACCCTGTAAAGTGCGCCCGAGTCCAGGTAGTGGAACCCAAGTTGCCCAGCGAGACGAGAGGAGAGGGTGCCTTTCCCTGAGGCCGAGGGCCCGTCCACGCACAGAACTGGAATGTGCGCGCTGGGACTCTTGCAAAGGGTGAAAAGAGATTCAAAATATTCTGGAAAGGTCTTGCCAACGCATTTGGGATCTTCAATGGTGACTCCAATTCGGTCTGGATTGAGAGCGGTCAAAGAAAAGCACATCGCCATTCGGTGATCATCATAGGTGTGAATATTCGCTTTTCTCCATGAGCCCGGTTGGATGGGGGAAATGGTGATCCAATCGGGTCCTTCTATGACTTGGGCACCTAGTTTGCGACATTCTGTTGCTACTGCGTGAATGCGGTCTGTTTCCTTAACGCGCCAACTCCCAATATTTCTCAGTGTTGAGGGGGCATCCGCAAAAAGCGCCATCACAGCTAGTGTCATTGCGGCGTCTGGAATTTGGTTGCAATCCATATCAATCGCTTTAAGAGGCCAAGCTCCGCGGCGAGTTTGGATCCAGTTCGCCCCGCTCTCAATCTGTGCGCCCATCGCCTGTGCGGCTTTTGTAAAAGCAATATCACCTTGAATGGAGTTAGCTCCAACGCCTTCAATTCGAACAACACGAGAGGTGTGAGCGCTCGAATCAAACGCACCGTGGGCGCCCAATGCGCCAAGCGCAATAAAATAACTCGCTGAGGACGCATCAGCTTCAACGTCAATCTTTACGGGGCTACGGTAAGCGCTGTTTTGGGGAATGACAAAGCGCTTGAACCCATCCTTAAGAACAGTTATGCCAAACTGTTCAAGCATTTTTAGGGTGATATCTATATAGGGTTTTGATATCAATTCACCCACAACTTCAATGCAAATATCTTCCTTGGCCGCTATGGGTAGTGACAGTAAAAGAGCGGTTAAAAATTGACTCGATACGTCGCCTCGAACGGAGATGGGATTTTTTAAGTTGAGTTCAAACGCTTTTTGTTGTTGCTCGCTCCTCGCATTCAGGCGCAAGGGTGGATATCCCTCGACCCCTAAGTAATCGATGGAGCAACCCATTTGTTTGAGTGCCTCAACCAAATCGCCGATAGGTCTTTCGTGCATCCGGGGAACACCGTGTACCTTTGCGCTAACCCCCATCACCGCTAGTGCAGCGGTTAAAGGGCGCATCGCGGTGCCCGCGTTGCCTAAGAATAAATCAAGGGGACTGACTAAGCTAGTTTGTACGATTGACTCATCTATACCAGTGATGAACAAATCCTCACTCTCACGCACAAGCGCGCAACCCATTTTCTTTAACGCCTCTAGCATGACTTGTGTGTCATCCGAATCCAACAAGCCTTGAACCTTGGTGGTGCCTTTGCTCAGAGCCGCTAGCAAAAGGACCCGGTTGGAGATGCTCTTTGAGCCTGGTAATTGAACCGTCCCATTTGCAGTATCGATGAAAGGAATATCCAGTTTGGGGAGGTTGTACATGCTTTGTTAAAAAATAAAACGAACAAGAAAAAGGACTTGGATTTTTGGAGCGCGCAGCATTACCACTTGTTAGTTATTAATACTCCATTCGTTTCTAGCTCGTTGCGAGATCTCAATGGACTTGATAAGGGCAGCTGAATCTTTTGTTTCAACAAGACGTTCCATGGCTTCAAGTTCAGTCTTAAAAAGAGCGATTTGTTGCTTGAGATTTGAACCGTTGGCAAAGAAAATATCACGCCAAACCTTGGGATCACTTCCTGCAATTCTGGAGAAGTCCCTGAACCCAGGTCCAGCAACGGACATAAACTGTTCATGTTCGTGCTGTTTGACCAGACCGTTCATGTAAGCAAAGGCGATCAAATGGGGCAGGTGACTGACCACCGCGAATGCTGCGTCGTGCGCTTGTGGACTCATCCGGTGGACTTTTGAGCCAAGCCTCGTCCAAACCTGCTTTGCTTTTTCAACCAAGTCCTCTTGCGTTATTAAAAGCGGTGTGAGTATTAAGGGGCGATTTTGAAATAATTCAGCGTTTGCCTGTGCCACCCCGGTAAGTTCTTTGCCTGCTATCGGGTGCGTGGGGACAAACTGAGGTAGCTTATTTCCTAAAAAGGCAAGAGCAGCTTGAGCTATGTTCTCTTTGGTAGATCCAACATCCATGACCAAGCACCCTTGTTCAATATAGGGAGCAATCTCCCTTAAGCAACTCTCAACTGCTTGAACAGGGATTGCAATCAGTACGATATCTGAACCTCTAACAGCCGAGGACGCGTCCATACACTGGGTATCAATCACGCCTAAATCTTTGGCCAGTTTTGTCGTTTGTTCGGTCGCGCTGTATCCGCACACACGCTCAACCAGGCCTGCTTTTTTTAATGCAAGCGCGAAAGATCCACCGATCAAGCCACAACCAATAAGACCTAACTGTTTAAACATGAAATCAAAAGATGAAGGAACTTGTTAAGAGCGAGTGCAATAGCTTTTATTCGCTGACTGGATAGGATCCAAGAACTTTGTAAAAAGCGCACAGCTCTTTCAAATCATCAAGTGCTTTTTTCACAGGCGTCTCGCTGATGTGCCCTTGGATATCGATATAAAAGAAATACTCCCACTGTCCGGACTTTGCAGGCCTAGATTCAAAGCGAGTCATCGATACACCATTATTTTTAAGTGGTACCAATAAATCGTGCACCGCACCAGGGCGATTAGGAACTGAGACAACTAGGCTTGTGCAGTCTTTGCCCGTTGCGCCGGGGGTGTTAAGTGTCTGAGGTAAACAAATGATGGAGAACCGTGTTCGGTTGTAAGCCTCGTCTTGAATGGCGTGAGCCACGATGTGGAGTCCAAATTGCGCCGCAGCTCGCTCACTTGCAAGTCCTGCCCAAGCAGGATTCGTCGCCGCTAAGCGAGCTCCCTCGGCGTTGCTCGAGACGGCACGTCTTTCAGCGCGTGGTAAGTGCTGGCTCAGCCATCCTTGGCACTGCGCTAAGGCCTGGGGGTGAGCGAGGACGACTTCGATCCCCTCAAGCGAGGGGGTTTGGCGCATTAAATTGTGTCTGATGAGTAAACTAATTTCACCGATCACATGAACTGGGGAGCGAAGAAATAGATCAAGCGAGCGAGCGACAGCGCCCTCGGTCGAGTTCTCTACGCCGACTACGCCGTACTGCGTCGTTCCAGCCGTGGTTGCGTGAAATACTTCGTCAAAGTTGGAGCAGTAAATGAGTTCAGCAGCACTGCCAAAGTACTCAATAGCGGCTTGCTCACAAAAGGTGCCTTGAGGTCCTAAGACAGCAACACGCTGAGGCGCCTCAAGCGCCAAGCAAGCCGAGGTGATCTCCCGCCAAATACTTGCGATGTGCTTGTTTTGAAGCGGCCCACGGTTGGCGTTCTCCATCTTTTGAAGCACCTGAGCAACTCGGTCAGGTCTGTAAAAAGGTGTTCCCTCAGCGCGTTTGATCTCGCCTACTTTTTCTGCAACGCGGGCGCGTTCATTGAGCAAATCAAGTAAGCGCTGGTCCAAAGAGTCAATCTGCACGCGCAGCTCCTCCAATCCATTGTCTGGAGTGGTTTTTGCGTGAGAGGTGGGCTTGTTAGCGTCCATAGATATAAAAGCCTCTTGTATGTGGGGGGATGTAAGCTTAGATTGTAGGTAAATTGGCAAGGAGATTCCAAGCCAACGCTTAGAGTTTAGCTATGTGCACGCTCGAATTCGCGCAAATACTCGATCAAAACTTGAACGCCTTTCAAGGGCATGGCGTTGTAGATGCTGGCGCGCATCCCGCCCACAGACTTATGCCCCTTGAGTTGCAAAAGACCCTGTTCCTTTGCTCCTTTGAGGAACGCTTCGTTGCGGGACTCGTCTTTCAGAAAAAATGGAATATTCATCCTAGACCGGCTCAAATGATCGACCTTGTTTTCATAAAAAGAGGAGCTGTCTAAAAAGTTGTATAAAAGTTCAGATTTTGTTTTGTTTCGAAGCTCAATGGCCTCTAGGCCAGTTTTACCGTTTTCCACTTGTCGCTTGAGCCACTGGAAGGTCAGCCCTGCAATGTAGATTCCGTATGTTGGGGGCGTGTTGTACATCGAATCTGCGCCCGCAACGAGTTTGTAGTTAAAGGCGCTTGGACAAATATCTAAGGCTTGGTCGATTAAAGCCTCGCGAACAACCACCAAGGTTAGACCTGCTGGACCAATGTTCTTTTGTGCCCCCGCAAACGCCGCCCCGACGCGACTCCAGTCCACTGATCTAGAGAGCACGTGAGAGGAAAAATCAATCACCAAGGGAGCTTTAGAACCCATTGATCTTAGATCTGGAAGGGTATGACACTCTACGCCGTGGATGGTCTCGTTCGTACACAGATGGACATAGCTTGATGAGTCGTTTAGCGACCAAGTGCTTGGGTTCGGAAAGAACGTAAACCCTGCCTCTTCACTAGAAGCTGCAATCAGTGGTTTTGCGTACTTTGCAGCCTCTTTATATGACTTTTGCCCCCAACTGCCTGAGAGTACAAAATCAACGCATCCGCCTTTGGACAGGTTTAGGGGGACGATTGCGTTCTCCCCAAGCCCTCCGCCTTGCATAAAGAGGATCTTGAATTCCTGAGGGATGTTGAGTAGTTCTCTAAAGTCGCTCGCGGCTTGCTCATAAATAGAGATGAATTCAGAGCCTCTGTGGCTCATCTCCATAACGCCCATACCACTGCCGTGCCAATCAAGCATTTCTGCAGCTGCCAATTCCAAAACTTCTTCGGGCATAGCGGCCGGGCCAGCTGAAAAGTTATAGGGTCGAGTCATATCTATGAGCCTATTCGGTGAACTTTGATGCAAGTAGGTAAATGTGTCCTTGCATGAGAGGGTGAGTGGTTTTTATGGGAGCAAAAAATAGAGCCTAAAAGTTTTGTCTCTGACCCTAAGCTACCTTGGATTGACGCGTCTTAGAAATCACTGAAAGGAACGCCTGCAAGAACGACGTTGGAAATTCCCGCTGGGCTCCTTTCAGTTTTTATGGTCAAAACACAGGATTCAACCAGATCATGCATTTGAGTCGGAATTGCTTGGACCTGATTCGTCCTTTGGAGTATCTTCCGCGTTGCCTAGCTCGTCGCTTGGATCCGCTTCTGGATCTGAGTTTTGAGCATCATTTTCTGCAATGCGTTGGACTCCGCTCAGCTTAGATCCTTCGTCAAGACCAATGAGCGTGACGCCCTGAGTCGCGCGTCCCATCTCTCTGATCTCTGACACCCGTGTTCGAATGAGAACGCCCCTGTCACTGATCAACATGATTTCATCTTTGGCATGCACGAGAGTGGCCGCAACCACTTTGCCGTTACGCTCTGATTGTTGAATAGCAATCATGCCCTTGGTTCCTCGTCCGTGGCGTGTGTACTCTGCGATGGAGGTGCGTTTGCCGTAACCGTTTTCTGTAGCGGTGAGAACACTTTGTTCCTCATCCTCAGCTACGAGCATGGCAATCACATGCTGCCCCTCGTCTAGCATCATGCCTCGTACGCCGCGGGCATTTCTCCCCATGGGGCGAACATCGTTTTCATCAAAACGAACCGCTTTACCCCCATCGCTGAAGAGCATGACATCGTGTTTGCCATCGGTTAATGCTGCTCCAATCAGGAAGTCCCCATCATCAAGGTCAACTGCAATGATCCCTGCTTTCCTTGGATTTGAAAAATCATTCAGTGAAGTCTTTTTAACTGTGCCCATGGATGTTCCCATGAAGACATAGTGATCGGCGGGGAAACTCCTAAAGTTGCCGGTCAGTGCGAGCACGACGTTGATCTTCTCGCCTTCGCCAAGTGGGAACATGTTCACAATTGGACGTCCCCGTGAGCCCCTTGAGCCAGCCGGGACCTCCCAAACCTTCAGCCAATACATGCGACCACGGTTTGAAAAGCAAAGGAGCCAATCGTGAGTGTTAGCCACAAATAATTGCTCAATCCAGTCGTCTTCCTTAGTTACGGTTGCTTGTTTACCTCGGCCGCCGCGTTTGATAGCCCTGTATTCAGACAAAGGTTGGCTCTTGATATAGCCAGAGTGGGAGAGCGTCACAACCATATCGGTTGGGGTGATCAAATCCTCCGTTGCTAGGTCCTGAGCGTTGTGCTCAATGAGGCTGCGTCTCGCGCCGAGTTTAGTTTGACCAAATTCTTCTTTAACAGCACTTAATTCATCGCCGATGATGGTTGAAACGCGCTCAGATTTGGCCAAAATGTCGAGCAAATCGTCAATTTCGGCCATCACATCTTTGTATTCGTTGATGATTTTGTCTTGCTCGAGTCCAGTCAAACGCTGCAAACGCATTTGCAATATTTCTTGCGCCTGAGTCTCGCTGAGTCTGTATAGACCGTCAGCGCCCATGCCCCAATCTTTTTGCAACCCCTCAGGTCTGTAGTCTTGAGCGTTGATGCTTGCCCCGTCAGCGCGTGTGCGGGTCAACATCTCACGCACCAAGCCGCTGTCCCAACTGCGGGTCATCAACTCTGCTTTGGCAACAGGAGGCGTCGGGGCCGCCCGAATAATAGAGATGAACTCATCAATATTTGCCAAAGCAACCGCCAGACCTTCAAGCACATGCCCTCTGTCGCGAGCTTTGCGAAGATTGAAGACGGTGCGTCTTGTCACCACTTCACGTCGATGCTGGAGGAAAATATCAATCAAGTCTTTGAGGTTACAAAGTTTGGGTTGCCCGTCAAGGAGCGCCACCATATTCATACCAAAGGTGTCTTGCAATTGTGTGAGTTTGTAGAGGTTATTGAGCACTACTTCAGGTACTTCACCTCGCTTGAGTTCAATCACAACTCGCATGCCAGACTTGTCCGATTCATCTTGAAGGTGGCTGATGCCTTCAATCTTTTTCTCATTCACAAGCTCTGCAATTCTCTCCAGCAAAGTCTTTTTGTTGACTTGATACGGAATCTCATCGACGATGATGGATTGGCGTTGACCCTTATCTATATCTTCAAAGTGACATTTGGCGCGCATGATAATACGCCCGCGCCCGGTTCTATAGCCTTCCTTGACGCCTTGGACGCCGTAGATGATGCCCGAAGTTGGGAAATCAGGTGCTGGAACAAACTCCATCAACTCGTCAATACTGGCCCCTGGGTTCTTGAGTAAATGAATGCAGGCGTCTACAACCTCATTCAAATTATGGGGGGGGATGTTGGTCGCCATACCAACAGCAATGCCAGACGACCCGTTAACGAGTAAGTTTGGAATCTTGCTGGGTAAAACCAAAGGCTCTCTCTCGCTACCGTCATAGTTAGGGCCAAAATCAACGGTCTCCTTATCTATATCGGCAAGCATCTCGTGGGCAATTTTTGCCAAGCGAATTTCCGTGTAACGCATGGCCGCGGCGTTGTCTCCGTCAACGGAGCCAAAGTTGCCCTGGCCATCGACAAGCATGTGCCTAAGAGAGAAGTCCTGGGCCATACGCACAATAGTGTCGTACACAGCACTATCGCCGTGAGGGTGGTACTTACCGATGACGTCTCCAACGATACGAGCAGATTTCTTATAAGGTCTGTTCCAGTCATTGTTTAACTCGTGCATCGCAAACAAAACGCGACGGTGCACTGGTTTTAAGCCGTCTCTAGCGTCTGGGAGTGCGCGACCAACAATCACGCTCATTGCGTAATCGAGATAACTACGGCGCATCTCCTCCTCGAGGCTGATGGGCAAAGTTTCTTTGGCAAACTGGGTCATTTGTGGGAGCCGTTCAGAATAGAGGTAAACCAACCATTTTAGGCCTCTTCAGGTGTTTTTCTGGTGTCTCGTTGAAGCAACACGCAAGAAATTATCCAATTTAGAGCGTTTTAGGGCCTTCTGTGAGTACTTAGGTGTGAAAGGGCCTTCTAATCCTTGTCAAAAATGAAAGTTAACCAGGTTAGTTAGGACCGTTTTGGGTCTTCTGCGGGTTATTTTTTTCTGGATATGGCACAATCTAGCAAGTTCGAGGTATTGAACATATCTCGCAGATTCGCAGTGGTACTGCTTTTTTTTGCCTCTAGGGAGATTTATGAGGAATTCGAAATTCTTGGCACTTTGTTTTGCCGCATCCGCTCTTGTTAATACAGTGAGCGCACAAGAAATCAACAATTGGAGAAATTCAAACGGCGACGTTTGGAAAAACTCGGCTGGTGAATGCTGGCGCAATGCGTCCTGGACTCCCGCTACTGCGGCTCCTGGGTGTGACGGCGCGATTACTGCTGCTCCAAAAGCAGCCGCTGCAGCTCCTGCACCAGCTGCTGCTGCTCAACCCGCAGCAGCATCAAAGGTTACTTATGCTGCTGACGCGTTCTTTGATTTTGATAAATCTGTACTCAAAGCAGAAGGCAAAGCCAAGCTCGATGATTTAGTTGCAAAAATCAAGGCCATCAATCTTGAAGTTATTATTGCTGTTGGTCATACCGATTCAGTTGGTACAGACGCATACAACCAAAAGCTCTCTGTTCGTCGTGCCGACGCAGTTAAGGCCTATTTGGTTACAAAAGGTATTGAGAAAAACCGTGTCTATACAGAAGGCAAGGGCGAGACTCAACCCGTTGCTGATAACAAGACAACAGAAGGCCGTTCTAAGAACCGCCGTGTTGAGATTGAAGTTGTTGGTACACGCGCTAAATAATTGGATTTAAATCCCATACCTCTTTGAGGTGTGTCTCTAACAAATCCCGCTACATGCGGGATTTGTTTTTGGAACAACGAATTTATTAAGATTTCCATGAATACATCTAGCAACGTAGATTCCGCAGAGATCGAAAAATTCTCTCAACTCGCACACCGTTGGTGGGATAAAGACAGTGAATTTAAGCCCCTCCACGCAATCAACCCGATTCGCTTGGATTGGATTAAATCGCACGCACCGGTGAGTGATAAAACCTTACTAGACATCGGTTGTGGGGGAGGGATACTGAGTGAGTCCCTTGCTAGAAGTGGTGCCCAAGTAACGGGTATTGACTTGTCCGTTAAAGCTTTGAAAATCGCTAAATTGCATGCTTTGGAGGCTGGGGTCAAGAATTTGGAGTACGTTGAGATTTCTGCCGAAGACTTGGCTACTCAAAAGCCTGGCACCTTTGACATTGTGACTTGCATGGAGATGCTCGAGCACGTGCCTGATCCTGCGCTAGTAGTTCAGGCGTGTGCCAGGCTTACAAAGCCAGGGGGATGGGTCTTCATGTCAACGATCAACAGAAATGTGCAATCCTTTTTAATGGCTATTGTTGGTGCTGAATATGTACTTAATATGTTGCCAAAGGGGACTCATGAATATGCAAAGTTTATTCGGCCCAGCGAACTACTAGGCTTTTGTAACTCTGCTGGCTTAGAGGAGGTTGATTTAAAGGGGCTGCACTTTAACCCTTTGTCACAGCGTTACTGGCTCAGTCAGACCACGCCAGTGAATTATTTCTTAGCGCTACAAAAGCGACCTGCTTAACGAAGTCAGCATTAAAAAGGTAAATTATGCTCAGGCACATTAAAGCGGTATTGTTTGATTTAGACGGCACGCTCATCGATAGCGCGCCAGACTTGGCAGCGGCAGCGGACCGTTTGAGGTTGGACCGGGGGCTGCCTGAGCTAGGACTAACGTTGTACAGGCCCCACACAGGAACGGGTGCAAGGGGGATGCTCAAAACGGCGTTTCAAATTGAGCCCGAGCACCCTGATTTCATTGACTTGCGAGAGGAGTTTTTTCAAAACTACGAACGCAATTTAGTAGTCCACACAAGGCCCTTTGAGGGAGTCCAAGAGCTCCTTGAGGGCTTGAAACAATGCTGTCTTGAGTGGGGTATCGTAACCAATAAAAGTGCTCGGTTTACGGACCCGATTGTTCAACAAATACCACTTCTCTCACAGGCAAAGGCCGTCATTTCAGGTGACACCACTGCGCACGCAAAACCCCATCCAGCCCCTATTTTGGAGGCCATGAGGAGGATGAACTTAAGTCCCGCAGAATGTGTTTATATTGGGGATGATGAGCGAGATATTGTTGCCGGAAAAGCCGCGGGTGTAAAAACTGTAGCGGCTGGATACGGATACCTCGGAGACGCTGGTGATATAGGTAAGTGGGGCGCTGATTTAAATATTTATTCACCCCTAGAGCTACTCAAGTGGTTGCCAAAGACTTAAAATACTCACTCAGGGGCTGCATTGGTTTCGACATGGGTTCGGACGCGCTTCAGGGCATGTCGAGGTTCTGTTACCTCGTAAAACAGCAGAAAAAAACTAACTGCAAACGACGAACGTTTCGCACTCGCCGCTTAATCCGGTGAGC
>CAIKNE010000081.1 GCA_903828695.1 uncultured Burkholderiales bacterium
GATGAGGTGATTGAGTATTTGCAAATCTTTTGTGCCGATACGCAACCCATTGAGTTATGGGCACTCAGAGAGACCGCGCTCCTGTGGATGCAAAGGCTAGAGGCCTTTCGGCCGCATTTGAGCGGCGCGGTTTGGAGGGGTACAGCAACCCGGTTGAACGATATTTATATCCAACTCTTTTGTGACGACTCAAAGGAAGCGGAGATTGAGCTGATTAATAAAGGAGTCGACTTTGAGGTGAGGGTGGTCAACGGATTTCGGGGCGAGGAGGTCGACGCTTTAAGTCTGAGCGTTGACTGCGAAGGTTTAAAAGAAGTGGTTGGCTTGCACCTTGTGATCTACGATCACGATGATCTAAGAGGTGCGTTGGTGGTTGGTGGCAAGTCAAGGCAGAGGCACCGTTTTGCATCTGAAGCACCAGATTCTCCCGAAGGCTTGGGTGAGCAAGGCTTAACTTCTGTGCACCAAGAGCCCCAGTCTTTGCAGTCCCTGCAGTTTCCAAGGTCCCCCATCGGCTCTTTGAAAGCGCTCAGTGACCTCCTTCAACAAAGCCGCTCGATGCTAAAAGGTATTTCTTAGGCACGGGTTCCAATAAACGTTACCCACATCGCTTAAGCGCTCCCAACCTACAATCTCCTGATGCACCAAACCCCAGATCCATTTGAAGTGTCCCAAACACCTACGCCAGAATCCTCGCCAAACGCTACTGCGGCGGTTGAGAACTTGCAAATAAAGCGCCGTTGGATTCTTGGTCTGGGAGCCGTGGGTGGATTGGTAGCCGGGGGACTGTTATCCTGGTTTAAGCACGAGCCATCAACCCCAAGCACACAAAATCTGCAAAGGTTGTGGGGTTCCAGTTATCAGCATCCAAACGGGGATGATGTGGATTGGAATCAGTTCAAGGGGCGTCACCTCATTATTAACTTTTGGGCAACATGGTGCGGGCCCTGTGTTGAGGAAATGCCTTTAATTGATCGCTTTTATAAAGAAAATAAGGCTAACGGCTGGCAAGTTGTTGGGTTGGCCATCGATCAGCCCAGTCGTGTCAAAGCCTTTCTATCTCAAACACCAGTCAGTTACCCCGTCGTTTTAGCGGGTTTAGGAGGTACTGAGCTGAGTCAGGCTTTGGGTAATGAATCAGGCGCTTTGCCTTTTACGATCATTTTGGATGCAAATGAGCATGTTTTATTCAAAAAAATAGGTAAGTTAAAGGTAGAAGAGCTCACTTCGCTTGTTTGAAAATCTAAAAATAGGCAGTATGCTGGCTTTTGAGTGAAAAATAGTAGAAAATACTACCTCTTCCACGAAATAAGCTAAATGTTATGGATTTAAGAAAGCTCAAGACACTGATTGACTTGGTATCCGAGTCCAACATCTCAGAACTTGAAATTACTGAAGCCGAGGGCAAGGTTCGAATCGTTAAAAGCGAAGGACCGCAAGCGGGGGTTGTTTATGCAGCTCAACCCCAACGTGGCAATCCCTCCTATCAAAATGCGCCTTTTGACACGGCTCACCCGAGTGCACAAATGCTTGAGAGTGGACCAAGTCATGACAGCGCCGGGGCCGCCCATACAGGTTCTGACGCGTCAACGGCTGAAACCGGCGCACATACGAGCCCTGCAACAGCAGGCCACGTCGCTAAATCTCCGATGGTCGGAACTTTTTACAGATCCTCAACACCTGGGGGTGTCCCGTTTGTTGAGGTGGGCTCTGTGGTCAAGCAAGGTGAGACTATTTGTATCATTGAGGCTATGAAAATACTCAATGAGATCGAAGCAGATCACTCGGGCACTGTGACCCAAATACTCGTTAAAGACGGCCAGGCGGTTGAGTACGGTCAGTCCATTTTTGTGATCGAGTGACTCCAGTCAAACGAATAATCCTCTGCTCAATCCACTCATCCGAGTACTACGCGTTGTATGTTTAAAAAAATTCTGATCGCCAACCGCGGTGAAATTGCGCTTCGCATTCAAAGAGCTTGTAAAGAACTCGGTGTGCGAGGTGTGATTGTTTACTCTGAAGCTGACAAAGAGGCTAAGTATGTCAAATTGGCTGAGGAAGCCGTTTGTATAGGTCCTGCCCCCTCAGCGCTGAGTTACTTGAACATGCCTGCCATTATCTCCGCAGCCGAGGTCACTGACGCAGAGGCCATCCACCCTGGGTACGGCTTTTTGAGTGAGAACGCGGATTTTGCAGAGCGTGTTGAGAAAAGCGGTTTTAAATTCATTGGACCTACACCCGAGTCCATCCGCATGATGGGAGACAAGGTCTCTGCCAAGCAAGCCATGATCAAAGCCGGCGTGCCCTGTGTGCCCGGCTCTGACGGCGAGTTGCCTGACAACCCAGCCGAGATGAAGCGTATTGCCAAAACGATTGGCTACCCCGTCATCATCAAGGCCGCGGGCGGGGGCGGTGGAAGAGGCATGCGTGTTGTCAACACAGAAGCAGCCTTGATCCACGCTGTCCAAACTACAAAAGCAGAGGCGGGTGCCGCTTTTGGTAATCCGGCCGTGTACATGGAGAAGTTTCTCCAAAATCCACGCCACGTCGAGATTCAGATCCTGGCTGATCAATACAAGAACGCAGTTTATTTGGGTGAGCGCGATTGCTCTATGCAAAGACGCCATCAAAAAGTCATTGAAGAAGCGCCTGCCCCCGGTATTCCCAGGAAACTGATAGAGAAGGTCGGCGAGCGCTGCGTCGCAGCCTGCAAAAGAATTGGGTACAGAGGGGCCGGAACTTTTGAGTTCTTGTACGAAAACGGTGAGTTCTACTTTATAGAGATGAACACGCGGGTGCAGGTGGAGCATCCTGTCACCGAGTTCATCACAGGTGTTGATATCGTGAAGACCCAGATTCAGGTTGCGGCGGGTGAGAAATTGCCTTTTACTCAAAAGCAAATTACGATCAAGGGTCATGCAATAGAGTGCAGAATTAATGCAGAGGATCCTTTCAAATTCACCCCCTCCCCAGGTCGCATCACGATGTGGCACGCAGCGGGCGGACCAGGCGTGAGAGTGGATTCACATGCCTATACCAATTACTTTGTGCCTCCTAACTACGATTCGATGATCGGTAAATTAATCGTGTACGGGGACACGAGAGACCAAGCCCTTGCGCGCATGCGCACTGCTTTGTCAGAATCCGTTGTTGAGGGTATTCAAACCAACATCGCACTTCACCGTGAAATCATGAATGATGCCAAATTTATCACGGGCGGAACCAATATTCACTATCTAGAAGAGTGGCTCTCTAATCACAAGCGTTAACGATGTTTGAGCTTTGCCTTCAAGTGGCCCAAGAGGCCGTCGACCTCCTCAGCGATACGCTCATGGAGATTGGTGCACTCAGTGTGAGCGTTGAAGATGCTGACGCCTTAACGGACCAAGAACGCGCCCTCTACGGTGAGCCCGGAATGCCCCCACCCCCTCAACTAGGGTGGGCTCGCTCTATCGTTATTGCGTTGTTCGCTGATGAGTCCAGTGCACTCGAGGTCGGCAATTGGTTGCTCGAGCAAGAGGAGTGGGCTGAGCACTTAAGCGTCTCTAAAGTGCGTCCCGTCCCAGATCAAGACTGGGTGAGACTGACGCAGTCACAGTTTGATCCGGTGCAAATCACACCCGAGTTTTGGATCGTTCCAACATGGCACGAATTACCGAGTGGTGCGAGTCATGTGCTGCGCCTTGATCCGGGGTTAGCGTTTGGAACCGGCACGCACCCGACGACGAAAATGTGTTTAAAGTGGATCTCAACTCATCCACCCACCCAGCAACGAGTTCTAGACTACGGATGCGGCTCAGGGATTTTGGCCATGGGCGCAGCCCTCTTTGGTGCAAAGGTTGTGGACGCTGTCGACATTGACGTTGCAGCTGTGAGTTCAACGATTGAGAACGCCCGTGCTAATCAATTAGAAGGACACATTCAGGCGGGCTTACCAGACGCTGCGAGCGGCACTTATGATACGGTCCTAGCCAACATTTTGGCCTCACCCCTCAAAGTGTTAGCACCCCTTTTAGCGGGGCATATGAGGGCGGGGGGATCTCTTGTGTTAGCGGGCATCTTAGAGAGACAAGCACAGGAGCTGATGGATGCCTACGCCCCTTACTGCAAACTCAGTGTGGTCGACTCCCTTGACGGGTGGATACTGATGAGCGCTCAAAGCGCTGGTTAAATTCTCCTGCACCCATGTGCAATTAATTCGCGAGTGGTAATCTCAGGTGCTAATATGGAGTTCTGATTTTGTTTAGCAGTTACTCGGCTGGATAAAAGTAAAAAACGATTCACTCCCCCCCTCTTGCTGTTCACATGATGCAACTCATCACCCGCTGTCCACAGTGCGAAACTGCGTTTGCTTTTGAAGCTGCGCAACTTCGACTCGCCCATGGTTGGGTGAGGTGCGGGCAGTGTGCAACTCTTTTTGAGGCTGATCAGCATTTGTTTGAACGAGTGGTGGATCGACCTAAGCGTCTACCCTTTGGTGATGATTCTCATCAAGCACAGCCCAATTCTGAGAGCAAGATCAAAACTAGAATTGAGCAACTTCATTCAGATTTAAAGGCATTACACGAAGCCTTGGATGAGAGTTCAAATGCACCCAGCGGACCGAACGCATCCACCACCTCAAGCACTTCCTTGAAATCTAAAGCACTGTCGGGTGCGCCGCTTGGGCTCTCATCGGATTTGAATACAGATCCCCCTGATTCGAACTCCTCTCATTTGGAGCCAATACATGAACAAGGCTCTGAGACTGCGCACTACGAAGTGAACGCGGGTAGTGAAGTCGCTCAGGGTGAGCATGACAACCGCACGTCCATACTCAAAGTGTTTCTCGTGACGCTATTGATACTACTTGCGTTTGTTCAAATTCTTTGGACCCAAAAGGAGGTCATAGGCGCTTTTAGTGCCCAGTCACACCTTATGATGCAAAGCGTTTGTAAGACGTTGGGTGTGCAACTTGACTGGCCCATCGAGCCAGAGAGTTTGAAAATCGAATCCAGTAGTTTTAAGATGAACTCGGATGAGAGTTACCGTGTCAAACTAAGGCTTAAAAACCACCAAGATTACGCTGTCAAAACACCTTGGTTGGAATTGGTCCTAGTGGGAGCGGATGAGAATGTTTTGGTGAGAAAAGTATTGTCTGTGCGTGAGCTTGGGGTGCAAGAAGCGATCGCAGCAGACAAAGACTTGATCATTACATTCAACGTCCTTGTTGATGCGCCGATTGCTAAAAATGTAGCCGGATATAAACTTGACTTCTTCTACCCATAGGATACCTATCCATTGCTGCTACAGGCTCACTCCTTCAAATGAACTAACGCCATTTAAAAAATATCCCCCTCTCCAGAAGTTACCGACTCCCTGAGATAATAGGGAACAGCTTATTTTCTTCACCCAACCTACCTAACCCATCACAGGAATTTTTAAACATGTCAGCACTAATTTGTGGCTCCTTAGCCTTTGACACCATTATGAGTTTTGAGGGGCGATTTGCTGAACAAATTCTCCCCGATCAACTCCATATCTTGAATGTCTCATTCTTAGTGCCCCAGTTGAGAAGAGATTATGGTGGATGCGCAGGAAACATTGCCTACGCCCTCAAGTTACTGGGGGGTACGCCGCTTCCGATGGCAACGCTTGGCACAGACGGGGGTGAGTATTTGGCGCGTTTGAAAGCTTTAGACATCTCGCTCGAGTTTGTGAAAACGGTGGACAACTCAATGACCGCTCAAGCGATGATCATGACTGATCGCGATAACAACCAAATCACGGCGTTTCACCCTGGGGCGATGAGCTTTGCTCACAACACCGTGGTTGAGAAACGCTCTGACATCAAGCTAGCTATCGTATCCCCTGATGGGCGCAGCGCCATGCTCGAGCATGCCGATCAACTCGCTCACGCGGGCATCCCATTTGTTTTCGATCCCGGTCAGGGGCTTCCTATGTTTGACGGAGTCGAACTCTCCAAGATGATTGGCCAATCCACCTGGGTGACTGTGAACGATTACGAGGGAAAGATGCTCACCGAGAGAACGGGTTGGGATTTTGCAGAAATCTCCAAACAAGTCCAAGGACTGATCGTAACCCTAGGGGGTGAGGGTTGTGAGGTGTGGCAGTCGGGTGAGAAAACCTGGGTGCCCCCTGTCAAAGCCACTGAGATCGTTGATCCAACAGGCTGCGGAGATGCTTGGCGTGGAGCACTCCTCTTTGGACTAGAGCAGGGCTGGTCACTTGAGAAATGTGCTGATCTAGGCAATAAGGTGGGCGCAATCAAGATTGCAAGTAGGGGTCCACAAAACTATACGCTTCAAAAATAGAAGTGTAAGACGGGGCTAGGCGTTTTAAGTCCTACGCCCATTTAAAAAAACCCGACGCTTTGCAGCAGTCGGGTTCAAGTGCTAGGGCAGAGCTTGATTAAGGCTTGCTAGCAATGGGGAAGGGCCAGGCCGCTTGTGGGTTCAGTGTCGTTTGCGCATTGTTTTGATGACTCAAATGCGTGGTGACCTGATGTGCGGGGGCGTGGTGAGCCGCAGCGTGGTGCTGCTGCTCTGCGCTGTGATGCGCTTTAGTGCTTGCTGGCTTGTGAGCCGCCGCTTTCTTCACGACAGCTTTTTTCTGAGCTGCAGGTTTCTTAGCGATGACTTTCTTAGGTGCTGCCTTTTTAACGATTGCTTTTTTAGCAGGCGCCTTTTTGGCAACTACCTTTTTAGCTACCGCTTTTTTAGCAACTGGCTTTTTAGCCGCGACTTTTTTCTTCGCAACTACTTTTTTTGCCACTGCCTTTTTGGCGACTACCTTTTTCTTGGCCGCTGGCTTTTTAGCAGCAACTTTCTTCTTCGCTACCGCCTTTTTAGCTACGACTTTTTTAGCTGGTTTCTTGGCGACTGGCTTCTTGGCCACTGGCTTTTTCTTAACCGCTACTTTTTTCGCCGTAACTTTCTTCGCTACTGTCTTTTTAACAGCTGGCTTTTTCTTAGCCGCTGGTTTTTTTGCTGCGACCTTTTTCTTGGCCGGTTTTTTTGCAGTTGCCATAACTAACTCCTAGATCAAGTTTACAGATCATCGTTGGCTCAAGCGCTCGTTACTTAGGATTGAGTAACGTGCGATTCATGGTGTTGGACCCGGGTCCAGCACCATGAACGGGGTAAGCCCTCGTGTGAGTTGCAACCCATCAAAAACATGACTGTCTTTCATGGTGAAGCCGTCTCCAAACGAAGGCAGATGGTGTACCGCTTGCTCAAAAAAGCAAGCTCCGCGTTTTTGTACTCGGTCTTGATCAATCAATCCCAGGACAGCGCGCCGCCTGATTGATATTCAATCACGCGAGTTTCAAAGAAGTTACGTTCCTTTTTCAGATCAATCATCTCGCTCATCCATGGGAACGGATTTTCTTCATTAGGAAATAGAGTTTCAAGACCGATTTGGGTTGCGCGGCGGTTAGCAATATAGCGCAAGTAGCCTTTGAACATAGAGGCGTTCATGCCTAGCACCCCTCTTGGCATAGTGTCTTCTGCGTAACGGTACTCGAGTTCGACTGCTTTCTCAAATAAAACCTTGATCTCTGCTTTGAATTCATTGGTCCAAAGGTGTGGGTTCTCAAGCTTAATTTGGTTGATCAAATCAATACCAAAGTTGCAGTGCATGGACTCATCACGCAGGATGTACTGATACTGCTCGGCAGCACCGACCATTTTGTTTTGACGACCCAGTGCCAAAATTTGTGTAAAGCCTACATAAAAGAACAGGCCCTCCATCAGGCAAGCAAAAACGATCAATGACTTCAGCAAAGTTTGATCAGTCTCAGGGGTACCGGTGTTGAAGTTTGGATTCATGATCGCATTGATATATGGGATCAAAAATTCATCCTTGTCACGAATGGATTGGACCTCTTGGTAGGCGTTGAATATTTCGCTCTCATCCAGCCCCAAAGACTCCACAATGTACTGGTATGCGTGAGTGTGAATGGCTTCTTCAAACGCTTGACGCAGTAAGAATTGACGGCACTCAGGTGCTGTGATGTGACGGTAAGTGCCCAAAACAATGTTGTTTGCAGCCAGTGAGTCAGCCGTTACAAAGAAGCCCAAATTGCGTTTAACGATTCTGCGCTCGTCGTCTGTCAAACCGTTTGGATCCTTCCAAAGCGCAATATCGCGGGTCATGTTGACCTCTTGAGGCATCCAGTGATTTGCGCAAGTCGCTAAATACTTCTCCCAAGCCCATTTGTATTTGAAGGGGACAAGTTGGTTGACGTCTGTTTGGCCGTTGATAATTCTTTTGTCCGCAGCGTTCACACGTTTGCTAGTCGTGCCTTGTTCTTTCGCGGGCGCTGGAGCTGGAGCCGACGCTTGCGGGGCCGTTGGAATCGGTGCCCCGTCGTTTAAAGTTCTAAGGGGCGCAGGTTGTTGAGCGTTGCTCATGTCGTTCATGCCACTGAAGGGTACCGCGTTCCCAACTGATTTAGTAGGGGCTAAGGAGGTAGATTCGTCTTCCCAGGTCAACATATTATTAATTCCATCAAGCTGATTATGAACGCAAGCACTTTAATCGCAAAGATTTATAAGAGCTTGCTGCCGGTGAGTGTTGTCAAATCGCATCGTGCTCAAAACGTTAAAGCGTTGAGCTCCAGGAGATAAATCAATACTCGAATACCAAAAAACACCAAAGAGGTCCGCCCATCGCTGTTGCTAAGGACACGCCTCGCACGAGCTAGAAATGGGCTGAGGGGATAATTTTGCACGCATTAGCATGTTCAAGCCCCTTAACCCATTGATGCCCTTTTTTCTCAAATGCTTATTGACAAGCCTCGCAAGTCGGGTCGTCGACTCCGCAAAACTTGATGTCCGTCGCAGCCGTGGTTTGCTCCATTTGAGCGCGGGCCGCTTGGGCTGCAGCGTCAAGTGCACTCATGCCGCCACTACTACCGCTGCCAGAGGATACGGCGTTGAGTTTGTTGCCGTGAACGGTTGATTTCTCAGCGTGCGTAGCACTCATCGTGCGCAGGTAGTAAGTGGTTTTAAGGCCTCTTAACCAGGCTAACTTGTAAGTCTCGTCTAACTTCTTACCCGAAGCACCTGCCATGTAAATATTCAAAGACTGAGCTTGGTCGATCCACTTTTGACGCCGCGCTGCCGCCTCAACCAACCACTTGGTCTCAACTTCAAAAGCAGTTGCATACAAGGACTTGATGTTCTCAGGCACTCTATCAATGGGGCGCAGTGAGCCATCAAAATGCTTTAAGTCCATGACCATGACATCGTCCCATAGGCCTAGACGCTTTAAGTCGCGAACCAAGTAGGAGTTGATGATAGTGAACTCGCCAGATAAATTAGATTTTACGGATAAGTTTCCAAAACACGGCTCAATGGAGGCATCAACCCCGATGATGTTGGAGATGGTCGCTGTCGGTGCAATTGCAACGCAGTTGGAGTTGCGCATGCCGTCCTTTGCGATTTTCTGGCGCAAAGCGTTCCAGTCCATGGTCTGGGAGCGGTCAATCTCAACGTAACCACGGCGCTCACGCTCCAAAATATCTAGGGTATCTAGTGGCAATATGCCCTGGTCCCACAAAGAGCCTTTGTAGGAGGAGTAGGCGCCGCGCTCTTTGGCCAGCTCGGTCGAGGCCCAGTAAGCGTGGTAGCAAATCGCCTCCATTGACTTGTCTGCAAAATCCACCGCCGCATCTGAGGCGTAAGGAATTCTCATCTCATAAAGCGCGTCTTGGAAGGCCATTACGCCTAGACCCACAGGACGGTGACGAACATTAGAGTCACGCGCTTTTTTCACTGCGTAGTAATTAATGTCAATCACATTGTCTAACATACGCATTGCAATCGTGATTGTTTTTTGTAGCTTCTCGTGATCGATTTCTTTGCCGTTTGGACCGTCTTTGAGATGGTGAACCAAATTAACAGAACCCAAATTACAAACCGCGGTCTCAGTGTCACTTGTGTTTAAGGTGATCTCTGTGCAAAGGTTAGAGGAGTGCACAACCCCTGCATGTTGCTGGGGTGATCTGAGGTTACAAGGATCTTTGAACGTAATCCAAGGATGGCCTGTCTCGAAGAGCATGGAGAGCATTTTTCTCCACAAATCACTGGCTGCAACGGTTTTGCTGGGCTTTAAATCGCCAGCGCGCGCTTTGGCTTCATACTTGGTGTAAGCCTCTTCAAAGGCAAGACCAAATTTATCGTGCAAATCAGGTACATCAGAGGGAGAGAACAGTGTCCAATCGCCCTTCTCCATGACGCGACGCATGAACAAGTCAGGAATCCAATTTGCCGTGTTCATGTCGTGTGTACGGCGACGGTCGTCACCGGTGTTTTTGCGAAGTTCCAAGAACTCTTCGATGTCCAAGTGCCAAGACTCTAGATACGTGCAAACTGCCCCTTTTCTTTTGCCGCCTTGGTTTACCGCAACAGCAGTGTCATTCACCACTTTCAAAAACGGTACAACACCTTGTGACTCGCCGTTTGTGCCCTTGATGTGGGAGCCCAGTGCGCGCACACGTGTCCAGTCGTTGCCCAGTCCACCCGCAAATTTAGAGAGGAGCGCGTTCTCTTTGATCGACTCATAGATGCCGTCTAAGTCATCAGGCACCGTTGTTAGATAGCAGCTTGAGAGCTGCGAGCGCAGTGACCCGCTGTTAAATAAAGTGGGTGTGCTGGACATAAAGTCAAATGAGGAAAGTATTTCATAGAACTCAATCGCTCTTGCCTCTCTGTCAATCTCATCCAACGCCAGGCCCATCGCAACCCGCATGAAAAAGGACTGTGGGAGCTCGATACGTTGCTTGCGAACGTGCAAGAAATAGCGGTCATAAAGGGTTTGTAAGCCCAGGTAGTCAAACTGGAAGTCGCGCTCAGACTTTAATGCTTTAGCCAGGCGGGGGAGGTCAAAATGCAAAAGTCGCTCATCAAGCAAATCATTCTCAACGCCTTTTTGAATAAATTTGGGGAAGTAATCAACGTACTTCGCCGCTCTTTGCTCAGGCGGAACTTCCATGCCAAACACCTCTTTGGCAATGGTGTGCATCAACAAACGAGCTGTAGCGTAGGTATAGTCGGGATCTTTCTCAATGAGTGTTCTAGAGGCCAATATGGAGGCTTTGTAGACTTCCTCCATGGGTACGCCGTCGTAGAGGTTTCTGAGAGTCTCGGCCAAAATGGGCTCAGCGCTGACATCCGCATTCAGGCCAGCGCAAGACGAAACCATCAACGCCTTGAGTTGCTCCATATCCAAAGGAACACGCTTGCCCCCGTCTAAAACGTGCAACGCGGGCTGGGACGGCTGGGGTGTTTCCTTTTGAACAGAACGCTCCTGGGTCCTGCGCTCTCTGTATAAAACGTAGGCACGGGCAATTTCATGGTGCCCACCGCGCATCAGTCCAAGTTCCACATGGTCTTGGACATCTTCAATATGAAAGGTGCCCCCGCCTGGGCGTGAGCGCATCAAAGCGCGCATGACAGTTTGGGTCAACGCTTCTACGGTTTCGCGAACACTCGCAGACGCTGCGCCCTGGGTTCCGTGAACCGCTAAAAAAGCTTTCATCATGGCAACAGCAATTTTGCTTGGCTCAAAAGGAACTACTGCACCGTTGCGACGGATGATTTGGTACTGTGCCAAACCATTGCTGGGTGTGCTTAAGTTGATGGAGGCCAAGTTCACATCAGAGAGAAGACTGCTTTGTGTTGAGCCAACCGTGGAAGAAGCTATTTGCATTTTTTTAAATCACCTGTTTTGTTTTTTATGATCAGTGACTGAACCAGCATTTCCAAATTTTGCAATATTTTGCAATTCAAATGCTGATCAAAGTCTGTAGAGTGAAATTTGTACACCCTACACTATATCTGGGGTGCATAGAGTTTACAAGACACTAGGGGTAGTGTTTTGCAAGAAAGTCAAAAAAATAAAAAATAATTTTTTATAAGCTTTTTATTGACTCACGCACCCAAAAGAACGTTTAAATCTGAGTGCTGCGGTAAGGGGCTTAAATGCTTGATTCTGGCTAGGGAACACTCTAAATATGAGGTTTTTCAAAGGATTTGGGTTCAAGAAGCCAGTAAATCTTTCCTCTAACCATAGCGCACTCCCTACGCTCGATCTCACATCATAAAAAATGACAGGATTGAAATGAAGTTTAGGTGAATTTACCAATCTGATTAGAGTTGGTAAAACGCCAATCCTCAAAGGGTAGAAATGAGTAATTAGGTATGTAATTCAGGTTGAGGGGAAAAAAGAGTCGGCCAGACCTAGACTTCTTTGGAATAATTTCCACGCAAAACCGGCTCCTGGATCTTTTTTGCGACCCGGGGCAATGTGCTCATGACCTGCAAAATTGGTAATGTTGAATTCGCCGACCAAACTAGAGCAAAGGCTTGATAAGGCCTCATATTGAATAGCCTCAAACGTACCGTCGTACTCGGCCCCTTCAAGCTCAATACCGATGGAGTAATCGTTACAGTTCGAGCGGCCCTTAAAGCTTGATTCGCCCGCATGCCACGCGCGGTCTAAGCAACTCACAAATTGGATTAACTCGCCGTGTCTTTTGATTAAAAAGTGCGAGGAAACTTTAACTCCTTCTAAACCCTTGAAGTAAGGGTGTGCGTTGTGGTCCAAGGTGTTGTGAAAAAACTCCTCTATCTGGTGGCCGCCGTACTGATTAGGCGGCAAACTAATGGAGTGCACGACGACCAGGCTGATCGTGCCCGCGGGTGGCCTTGGGCCGAAGTTAGGTGAGGGGCTGTGATGCGCAAATTTGTACCATCCACCGCTCCATACGGGGCGGGTTTGTAGTGGTGAGCCCGGATGTTTTGAGGCGAGTACTTGCATTAGCGTGGTTCTTTGCTGAGGAGGTGCGCTTGGCAGCAGTAACTGCCCCGGGTGCCGACGTGGGCATCGTTTTGAGGAAAGTGCACCCCGCAGGTAGTACACGAAATCATGTTTTGCACTTGAGCCGTTGCACTTGTGCCTGAACTTGGGTTGAGATCTGCACTTGATGAGGTTTCAGCTTGTTCTTTTAAGCGCGCTCGTCGCAGGTAGCTATATACAAAATAAACAACAAGAATGAGAACCAAGTATTTCACAGCGTACGGTCCAAAATAACTTCTAAAACAAAGCGCGAACCCACATAAGACAGGAGAAGTAGACAAGCGCTTGCGTACAGTATTCTTGACGCCAAGGTGCTGCGCCAACCCAGGCGCCAACGTCCTACCAAAAGCGCTCCAGTTGTAAGCCATGACAGGAAGGCAAAGACTGTTTTATGATCGAACCGCAAGGCGTGGGCTGGGCCGTACAAAACGTCTGCAAAGAAGATCCCCGCTACAAGCGTAGCGGTGAGGAGCGCGAACCCAGCTTTTACAAATCGAAAGGTCAAGCGCTCTAAAGTTAAAAGGGGAAGACCTGTTTGATTGTCTTGAGCGAGGCGCATTTTTCTCTCAGCGCGTTGCATCAACACAGCGTGCACAACGGCCACCGCGAAAAGCCCGTATGAGGCCATACCCAGCATCCAGTGAAGCGGCAACCAAGGGGAGGCCTGCAGGTGCAAAGGGTGACCTGAGAAGGCGAGACTCAACACAACGCTACCCGCACCTAGCGCTGCGAGACTGCCGTGTACACGCAGTTGAGGGATCTTCCAGTGTTCAATGGTGTAGATGACCAACACCAACCAAGTCGTTGCAGACAAGGCGGGCGCAAATCCAAACTGCGGGACACCGTCCACGCCGACCATGCTACTAATGATGCTCAAAGCGTGTAAGACAACACCTGCGATCAGCACCCACAGTCCTAATTTTTCATTCAAACGCCCAACCCAAAACGCGCCAACCGCATAGGTCAGAGCAGCCAAAAGGCTGCAGACTAAACAAAAGGTAGATAAATGGTCAAGACTCATATGCCCTTAAGTTTACAAGCAATGTGCGGTATGGTTAACAAAAAAAGATTTGTTCGTGAGCTGAGAGCTTTAAAAGTGCGAACTAAATTCTGTCTTAAATTCACTCATAAACTCTGCAAGCCGTTGAGTTGCTCCTAGGGTGACCCCGTTGTAAAGGGAGGCTCGAACGCCGCCCACAGACCTGTGCCCGCCCAGGCCCGAGAACCCGCGGGACTCAGCGCGCCTCAGGAATTCCTTCTCTAGCGCTTGGCTGGGGAGCTTAAAAGTCACGTTCATAGGAGAGCGATCGTACGGGTTCACCGAGCTCAGGTACATTCCTTGACTCTCGTCGATTGCGTCGTAAAGGATTTTGGCTTTTTGTTGGTTGATCACCTCCATTTGAGCCAGCCCCCCAACCTCTTGCATCAACCACCTTGTGATTAGATTGACCACATAGATCGCAAAAACGGGAGGGGTGTTAAAGTTGGAGTGCGCTTGAACATGGGTGCGGTAGTCCAAAAAAGGCGGTAGTCCAGGCTTGATACGCTCAAGCATGGAGTCTTTGATAACCACAATGGTTACACCTGCTGGGCCCAGATTCTTTTGGGCGTGCGCGTAGATCAGGGCGTAACGATCAGCAGCCACCGGTGCGGATAAAAAATCAGAGGACATGTCGCAAATGCGAGCAACTGAGTCCAGCCCCATAACCTCTTTAAACTGCAGGCCTTCAACAGTTTCATTGGAGACGTAGTGAAAGTAGGGCGCATCCTTGCTGAGCTTGAGTTCTTGGTTACGCGGTAACTGTGTATAGTGAGAGTCCCGCCCACTCCAGGCTACTTTGATGTTGGACGCTGGATAGCTCAGCCCTGGCTTCTCGTTCATGTCCTTGAACGTTGCCCCCTCAATCGATTTACCACTCCAGTAACCTGTTTCCAGGTACTCTGCTGGGTGGGCTGAACCCGCGTTAAAGGCCATAGCAACCGTAGAAAATTGCTGGGTTGCACCACCTTGCAAAAAGAGTACGTGGTAAGCATTGGACAGTCCGAGCAACGCGCGAACGCGCTCCTCTGTGTCGCGCACCAGATCTATGAACCATTTGGAGCGGTGACTGATTCCTAGAATAGACAATCCAACCCCTGGGACTGAATCAATCGACGCTTGAACCTGTTGTAAAACAGAGTCGGCCAAAGCGCCTGGTCCCCCAGAGAAATTAAGTAAATTACGGTCGTTGGGTGTGCGTAGCATCAGTCGTCAGTACATTTCATCGAGTAGATGTTACCCGATTCGGTCTTTTAAGTTAAAGCTTCCCCTGTTGCATGCAAAGTCTTGCCTCAGGATCTAGTCATCCAAAGTAATTGAGCTGAGCCTTGGGCGGTTCACTTGGGAGGTCCACTAGAGCGGTCCACTAGAGCGCCCGCTTTGGGTCATTGCAAAGCCTCCTTGGGTTAAAAATCAAACTCAACGCTAAAATCAAGTTATTGGCACTGGTCTCAAAAAAACCAGCTCCAACGGCTAATGCTCGGCGACATTCTCTCTTTCAATAGGCTCCTATACCAATGGCTACCTTACTCTCAGACAAACTATCAGGTCTAGTCAAACACCTGAGCGGACAGGCCCGTATCACCGAGTCCAACGTGGCTGATATGCTGCGCGAAGTGCGTATCGCTTTGATCGAGGCTGATGTGGCTTTGCCGGTCATTAAAGATTTCATCGCCCGGGTTAAAGAAAAAGCATTGGGGCAAGAAGTGATCAGCTCCTTAAAGCCCGGACAAGTTTTGGTGAGCATTGTGCAAAAGGAGCTCGCCTCAACGATGGGCGATGGCGTCGCAGATATCAATCTCGCGGCCCAACCCCCTGCAGTTATTTTGATGGCTGGTTTGCAAGGTGCGGGTAAAACAACCACCACCGCAAAACTTGCCAAACACTTAATGACCAAGCGGGGCAAGAAAGTTTTAACGGTCTCCGCAGACGTTTACCGCCCCGCAGCCATCGAGCAGCTTAAAACCGTTACCGCCCAGGCCGGTGCAGAGTGGTTTGAGAGTAACGCTTCACAAAAGCCCATTGATATTGCACTAGCAGCGCTTGATCATGCAAAGCGGCATTATTTTGACGTGTTGTTGATCGATACGGCGGGTCGTTTAGGTATAGATGAAGCGCTGATGAAGGAGATCAAGGATTTGCACGCAGCGGTGCACCCTGTTGAGACTTTATTTGTCGTTGATGCGATGCTCGGACAAGACGCAGCGAATACGGCAAAAGCGTTTAATGAAGCATTGCCACTCACGGGTATCGTGCTCACCAAAATGGACGGTGACTCAAGAGGTGGCGCGGCACTGTCGGTGCGTCAGATAACGGGTGCACCCCTTAAGTTTGCAGGCACGAGTGAGAAGATAGACGGCTTGGAGGTCTTTGACGCTGAGCGTCACGCTGGGCGTATCCTGGGTATGGGCGACATCGTTGCCTTGGTCGAGCAAGTCACGTCCAATGTCAATATTGAGGCCGCGCAAAAGCTTGCTCAAAAGCTAAAGAGTGGCAATGATTTTGATTTAAACGATTTTTTAGCTCAAATACAGCAAATGAATCAAATGGGTGGACTTGCTAGTTTGATGGAGAAAATGCCCTCACAAATTGCGGCCAAGGCCAGCGGTACCGACCTCTCCAAAGTTGAGCGCGATATGCTCAGAAAGCAAGGCATCATCCACAGTATGACGCCTAAAGAGCGCTCTAAGCCAGAGTTAATCAAAGCTACGCGCAAGCGACGAATTGCCAGTGGCGCTGGTGTTCAAGTGCAAGACGTGAACCGCATGCTCAAAGAGTTCGAGCAGATGCAACAGATGATGAAGCAAATGAAAGGGGGCGGCCTCATGAAGATGATGAAACGCCTGGGAGGAATGAAAGGTATGGGCGGGATGGGCGGAGGGTTCCCAGGCATGCCGCGGTAATTAAAGTGTTCAAGGGCAACACCTTAATCTCTCTACCTTCTACACCTGTCCTTACTCAGCTGTGGCCAAGTCTTGCGCCATCACCAATTCACCTTTGAGTGAATAAGTCTGGGTTTGAGTAATCCGAACGTCTACGAGTTGACCGATCAATCGTTTTGCGTTTGGACCTCCAGCAAAATTAACCACTCGGTTGCACTCCGTTCGCCCCGTCAACTCACTCGCATCTTTGCGAGAGGGACCTTCCACCAAAATACGCTGCTGTGTGCCTTGCATACTGGTGCTGATGCGGGCAATATTTTCTTCGATGGTTGCTTGAAGATGTTGTAGTCTCCTTAGCTTGACTTCGTGAGGCGTTGTATCCTCCAAATTTGCCGCCGGTGTGCCTGGTCTTGGACTGAAGATGAAGGAGAAGGAGGCATCAAAACCTGTGTCCGTAATGAGCTTCATCAGTTGATCAAAATCTTGGTCCGTCTCCCCAGGGAATCCCACAATAAAGTCAGAGCTCAGCGCTAAATTAGGCCTGATAGCGCGAAGTTTGCGAATCGTACTTTTGTACTCGAGCGCTGTGTAACCGCGTTTCATGGCCATCAAAATCTTGTCACTCCCGTGTTGGACTGGGAGGTGAAGGTGGTTGACCAGTTGTGGAATAGTTTCGTAGGCTTTGATCAAACGCGGCGTGAACTCATTGGGGTGGCTGGTGGTGTACCGAAGGCGCTCAATTCCTGGGATTGCTGCCGTGTAGTCCAGTAACAGCGCAAAGTCTGCGATCTCACTCGTGTTGCCCATTGCGCCGCGGTAAGCGTTGACGTTTTGGCCTAGGAAGTTAATCTCTTTAACGCCCTGGGCGACCAGGCCCGCAACTTCGGTCAACACATCGTCCAAGGGGCGGTTAATCTCCTCACCTCGGGTGTAGGGGACGACGCAGTAACTACAGTATTTAGAGCAACCCTCCATGATGCTCACAAAGGCGGATGCGCCCTTAGTTTGCGCGGGGGGGAGGTGATCAAACTTTTCTATTTCCGGAAAACTGATATCAACTTGCGGCTTGTTGGACTGTGCACGGGCTTTGAGTAAATCGGGCAGGCGGTGCAGAGTTTGCGGTCCAAAGACCACGTCCACATAAGGAGCGCGTGAAATGATGCTTGCTCCTTCTTGACTGGCAACGCAGCCGCCAACGGCTATTTGTACGCCTTTTTTCTTCAAATGTTTAACACGCCCTAAGTCCGAGAAAACTTTTTCTTGGGCTTTCTCACGGATGGAGCATGTGTTGAAGAGGACCAGATCGGCTTCGTTGACATCGTCCGTCTTCTCGTAGCCGCCGTCCAGGGCTAGCACGTCGGCCATTTTGTCTGAATCGTATTCATTCATCTGGCAGCCAAAAGTCTTAATGAAAACTTTTCGGCTCATGAGGAGAGCACCGTGTTGAATTTGCAGCGTTGCATGGCTTATACCCAAGGGCTGTTATTTAAAGAGACTGTATTGTAATGTAATGACACTTGGCGCGTGATCCATGCTGCAAGTCATACACAGGGGTCAATCATGAAACGCACTAATGCTTACGAGACCATTACCTGACTCGACCATTATCTTAAGCGACCCTTATCTTAAGTGACCATTACACGGCTTCTTTAATCAGAGATCTGTTTCTAATAGGCAAGTGCGAACTGCTTCTTTGGCAAAACGAGAAAGATCGCCTTTTCTTTCTCCCCCCCTTAGTAGCTTTCAGAAAATGAGAATCCCTTTGAATGAGATATTGAGTATCATCGCCACACAACCAATTACTTTATCGATATGAAATTTAAGAAAATCACACTATTTACCAATTCCAAGGGTTTTGCTGAGTTTGGCGAGCAAAGCGTAGAGCTAGATCAGGGTAGCGAGCAAGCCCGTTTATCTGCACTCATGCAAAGCGGGGGCTATCAACTCAGGCAAAGCCCTGTTGGGTTTAGGAGTGAATTTCATGTCAGCCCTCACCCCCAGTGGGTCTTTATACTCGCTGGACAAATGCAGATTTTTCTGCAAGACGGCTCCTCCAAGATATTTTCGCCGGGTGAGCATTTTTACTCCAACGACTTACTCCCGCCTGGAGCGACTTTTGATCCCACAATACATGGTCACTGGAGCAGACAGGTCGGGGACGTACCCCTGGTCACGCTTTTTGTGAGAGGTTAAGATTAGGCCGTGCAGACAATGGATCCCTTTCCTTCCCCCTTGCTTTAATTTTTTTTCTCTCTCTCCCAACTCTTCTAACCTTCGTTCTTGGAATTCCCTCAATGCAAGACCAGTCGTGGAACCCCTCACTACGCTATCCTGACTCTGCAGTGGAGGTCTTGGACCCTAGATTTTTAAAATACAGGCTCTTTCACGCCTCTGTAGAGCGATTATTCACAGGTTGCAGATGGTCTGAGGGGCCAGTTTGGTTTGGGGATGGGCGCTATCTCCTTTGGAGCGATCTTCCCAACGAGCGAATCATGAAGTGGGACGAAAGCACGCAGTCAGCGAGCGTTTACCGAGCAAACTCAAATATCTCAAACGGCAATACACGGGACCGACAGGGGCGACTTTTGTCATGTGAGCACGCCTCCAGGCGCGTCACTCGCACTGAGTATGACGGCACGCTAACTGTTATTGCAGATTCCTTTGAGGGCAAGAAACTCAACTCTCCAAACGACATTGTCGTTAAATCAGATGGATCCATCTGGTTTACAGATCCCCCGTTTGGGCTGCTCGGTTGGTATGAAGGCGCTCCCGCTGAGCAAGAGCTACCCACCAACATCTACAAAGTGGACCCGCTGACGGGTCGCATTGATGCCGTGTGCACAAGCGTTGATCGACCTAATGGGCTTTGCTTCTCACCCGATGAGCGACTCCTCTACGTGGTGGAGTCGGGCGCCACGCCCAGGCGAATTAGGGTGTTTGATGTCAGCGAAGACGGTCGTTTATCCAACGACAGGGTCTTCCTCACCGCACCGCCCAACGGCTCGCCTGATGGATTTAGGTGTGATGAGGACGGAAATCTTTGGGCGGGCTGGGGCACGGGGGAGGGCCATGACGGCGTGCGCATATTTGCCCCTGACGCAACACCGATAGGTCACATTCACCTGCCCGAGCGCTGTGCAAACCTGTGCTTTGGGGGGGGCAAGAGAAACCGTCTCTTCATGGCTGCGAGTCACTCTTTGTACGCTTTATATGTGAATATTAGAGGCTCTACATTTTGCTAATGTTTTTTTTGAATCCTAAAGCATTAATAAGTGGTGATTAAAGCTTTTGTGAAGTCGAGCCGATACTGCATAGACGACGCCTTTAGGGGGCTCTGAATGGGGCTTGCTTGGACAGGTGTGAACTGAAATAAATTTAATGACCCTACCACTGAATGTGAACTGCTATGAAAAAGTATCTACGCATCATCGCTGAAATCTTACTCGCCATTGTGTTGGTGGCCGTAGCGGCTTTTGCATATACCAATTACACCGGAAAGAAGCACATTTCAGACGACTTGACTCAGTCCTCTGAAGAGCTGGACCAGACCAAGGAAGCATTAGATAAAGCGCAGGAGGAGTTGGACGCGAGCAAAGAGAAGATTGTTGCGCTCACCCAAGATCAGCGCCAGCTAGATGCACTCAAGTCTGCATTTGCCAATGGTGTGGTTCTCTCTGATATAGATGCACTGTACAAAAAAGAGAAATCTCTCAGTGCAGATCGTCAGGTCGGTCTTGGTGCTGTGCGCATGCTTACCAACGGAGTAAACGATCCCAACACAATTGCTGCATTCCAAAAAACGCTTGAACTTGCCGAGTGGAACACAAGGCTGCAAACGGTTTGTGCTGCTCAAAATGCCCTCGTTGCTGCAGGTCAAAAGGTCAGTGTTTTAGCGGACTGCAGTCGCGACGGTGTCCCTGTTAAGGGGGACGCTTCCCTCGACAAACCGGTCAAAGAGGTCAGTGAAAGCGATTTCAAATGGGGTTACGACGGTGACACAGGACCGGAGCACTGGGGGGACAACTTCCCAACCTGCGCAAAAGGCAAGAAGCAAGCTCCGCTGAACATCATAGGACCTTTTGAGAAATCCAAAGAAACTTTAACCGCTGACTATAAGGAAGGCGCGTTAAAGATTGTCAATACAGGCCACACCATTCAAATCAATCCTGAAGCGGGTAGTACTTTGATGGTCAACAAGGATGCTTATGAGTTGGTTGAAGTTCACTTTCACCGACCCAGTGAGGAGGAGGTTGACGGGAAAAGCTCTCCCATGGTGGTCCACTTAGTCCATAAAAACAAGAAGGGCAAATTAGCGGTCCTCGCTGTATTGGTGAATGAGGGTAAAGAAAATCCCGCCATTAAGCTCTTGTGGACAAACCTGCCTCCGAAGGACAAAAAAGAGGGCGAGGAATATGCCCCTCCTAAAGTGGTCTTCAACCCAGCCGCATTGCTTCCAGCAGATATGGGCCACTTTACCTACGAAGGATCTCTCTCAACTCCTCCGTGTACAGAGGGCGTGATGAACTACGTCTTTAAGACTCCGATTGAGCTCTCCAAAGGACAGATTAACAAGTTTCCATTCAAAGTCAATGCAAGACCTGTTCAAGACTTTAACGGTCGCAAAATTAGCGCAACTCAATAAGTTGTTGATGGTTGGATCCCTCGCGGATAACTATCCTAATAAGAAGTGGGCTCAGCTGGAGCTTCGGGCGGCGTAGACGCGCAAATTCGACTTTTCACGAAGGCTCCAAAAAGGAGCCTTTGGATCTGTGATGGAACCACCTAACTGAGCCACTTAACGGAGCCATCATGCCTATCAATGTGAAATGGTCAGAAAGCCTCGTTGAGCAAGCCAAAGTGTTTGGAATCGTGGAACATCGTTCAGTGCCCAAGCAGATTCAGTATGGGTCGCAAACTCGCAAGGTTGCCCAAAAAAATCCAGACCTAACGTTTTCTTTGCTTCGTGAAATCTTGATTGCTGATCAAGAACCAGTCATTGGTGAATACGTTTTTAGTTCATGCGTTGAGTGAAATACCCGCGACTAAACGCCTTTCGGCGCTGTAGTCGGGGCATCTGATTTCGCAATCAAATATTCCTGCTTCGTCTGCTGCTGCATGGACATGGCTTGCGCCTCACCATGGCTTATGCGTGCATCCACAGGCA
>CAIKNE010000082.1 GCA_903828695.1 uncultured Burkholderiales bacterium
AGATTGCTCGTCACTACACAAAGCGTCCGGCCATTGTTGTCTTTGAACATGCCTATCACGGCCGTACTAATCTGACTATGGCGCTTAATGCAAAGAACATGCCATATAAAGAAGGCTTCGGTCCTTTTGCTCCTGAGATCTACCGCATGCCGCTTCCTTATTCTTTCCGCTGGATCGGAAACAAGGCAACGATCACAGAAGATGCCATCGAAATGATTACTCATAAGATTGAGAAAGAGATCGGCGCTCATAACGTCGCTGCGATACTCATTGAACCTATTCAAGGTGAGGGTGGATTTATTGTTCCACCACAGGGATTCCTTCCTGCCCTTGCGCAGTACTCACGTGATAACGGAATCTTGTTTGTTGCAGATGAAGTGCAAACTGGTTTTTGTCGCACAGGACATATGTTTGCTGTAGAAGCAGAGAACGTTGTTCCTGATCTTCTGATCACTGCAAAGGCACTTGGCGGAGGGCTTCCACTTGGAGGAGTCACAGGACGCGCTGAAATTATGGACTCTGTTCACACATCAGGTCTTGGCGGAACATTTGGTGGAAACCCAATTGCATGCGCCGCAGCACTTGGCGCAATTGAAACCATGGAGCAAGACAAACTAGCTCTTCGCGCCCAGCACGTAGGTAAAGTATTAAATGATGGACTTAAAGCACTCGCTGCTAAGTACTCGGTCATTGGTGAAGTTCGTGGCATGGGAGCGATGCAAGCAATCGAGCTTGTCGTTCCTGGATCAATTGAACCAAATTCTGATGCAACATCTAAGGTTTTGAAGTACTGCACAGCAAACGGAGTATTTATTCTCTCTGCTGGAACTTATAACAACGTGATTCGCTTCTTGCCTCCACTTGTTATTACAGATGAACTTCTTGCTGACGCACTTGGTGTTCTAGACGCTGCTTTCAGCGCGCTCTAGTACTCATTCTTAGTGAGCACTCATTAACCATGAGTAGTTAGTAATTGTTTGCTACTCATGGAGTATGAGTAGGCGGATGTTTGAAGAACTCATTATTCAGATTTCGATAAACTTCCTTGTGGGCATTAAGCATCTTCTCCATACTAAATTCGTGTGTTGCACGTTTTTTTGCTGCTTCGCCCATTGACCTAAGCATAGAGGAATCGCTAATTAAGCTTTGAACAGAGCTGACGAGAACCTCAAGGTCTTTTGTTGTCACAATCCCTGTAACACCGTTTTCTATCACTTCGGAGTTTGAACCAACATCTGTTGCAATTACAGGAATTCCAGCAAGCTGCGCCTCGATCAGGGCCACGGGCATCCCCTCGTTATCTGAAGTTGAGATCGCGCAATCAACTGCCGACCAGAATACTGATGCATCTGCCCATCCGATCACGCTCAGATTTTTTGGGGCACGTGCTTTAACTTGCTCGAGAAGATTTCCCCCGCCGGCCATTACGAAATCGACGGATGGCAATCTTTTTGCAACTTCAATGAGCAAGAAGGGGTTTTTTACTTCCGTGACTCGAGCCATCCAACCAAAGAGAACTGAATCATTATTAATTCCAATCTTCCGCCGAGCTTCCTTTTTCTCCATTTGAGCTAGTGCGATTACGCCAGGTGCAATTGACTGCCAATTTTTGTTCTTTCCAACTCCTTCGGTCCTGAGTTCTATACCAACCTTATTACCAACAGAAATCAGCAAATCGGTTCTATTGGCAAGAAATTTTTCAGCAAAGGTAATAACTTTCTTCTCTAGCCCTGAAAATGATTGGTCGTCGAAAAGATGTCCGTGGAAGGTATGCACACGCCGATGAGGACCTCCAACTAGCCGCCCAATAAGCCCGGCTTTAAATGTGTGTGTATGAACGATTGAAGGTTTTTGCTCGTGAATGATTTTCCGCAATTCCAGCCATGCTTGAAAGTCCTTAAAAGGTGAAATTTTTCTACCCATATGAGGGATACGAATAACTGGTAGTGCTTGAACACAAGAGTCTTCTACCTCTAAACCTTGCACATAACCTGTGGCAAGGGAACTATCTGGAATCTTTTCAACCAACTCGCCGACATAGCGGGCTGTTCCGCCCACATTCATCCGAGCGATGACATGGAGAACTTTAATTGCCAAGGGTTACGCCTTTAAGTGAGTGGCGATATTGGAAATTATTGAATCAAGAGAAAGCTTTGGAGTCCAGCCAACAACACGCTTAATCTTGCTGATGTCTGGGACTCTTCTTTGCATATCCTCAAAACCGGGTGCGTAAGCTTTCTCATAGAGAACTTTTTCAATAATGCTCCTGGAACCAGTCAATTCGATAACTTCATGAGCAAGATTTTCGATAGTAATTTCCTCATCATTTCCTATATTAAAAACTTCACCAAGGGTGGCGTTTGAGTCGATAACCGCTAGGACTCCTGCAACCGCGTCATAGACATGGCAGAAGCAACGCGACTGTGATCCTGTCCCATACACCGTAAGGGGTTCATTTTTGAGCGCGGCAGAAACAAAACGAGGCACGACCATCCCATAGTGTCCAACTTGTCTTGGTCCTACGGTATTGAAGAAACGCACGAGGCGAACGGCAAGTTTCTTCTCTTGGTAAAAGAAGTAAGCCATCGATTCATCGATAGCTTTAGCCTCTGAATATGACCAACGGCTTTTTAGTGGAGAGCCCACAATCCGATCTGACTCCTCATGAAGTGCGCCGCCTGCATTCTTTCCATAGACCTCAGATGAAGAAGCAATCAGAACTTCCTTGCCATGCATATGGGCTGCTTCAAGAATATTCTCTGTTCCTCGAATGTTCGTCATGAGAGATTCAAGGGGCTTATCTACAATTGTAAAAACACCGACAGCGGCCGCGAAATGAAGTACGTGGTCAACTGATTTGATAGCGCTTTCAACCGCTGATGTATCGAGAATTGAACCTTGAACTAATTTAAATGACGCATGGGAGATCAGGTGTTCTATGTTCTTCTTATTTCCTGTTGAAAGGTCATCGAGTACAACCACAGAGTCGCCTCGCTGAATCAGGGCATCGCAAACATGTGAGCCAATAAATCCTGCTCCTCCTGTCACTAGGTATCGCATTAGTAACCCCCGCGTGTGTCTAGAATTCGAACAGAACCTAGTTGTGAAAGATCAGTTCCAGTGTGTGGATTAGCCAAAATTGCTAAGTCGTAATCAGCGCTGAGTTTGGCAGATTTTTCTCCTATCCATTCTTTGACAAGTTCATCATGCCAAGAAACATCCGCCCCTTCGCTTCTTAGTGCCTTGATAAGATCTAAAGATGGCGTCTCACGGACATCAGAGACGTCAGGCTTATATGCAACACCAACAACGATAATTTTCTTACCCTTCAAACTTCCTAGTATCTCATTGGCAACTACAGTGAAATAAGAAGAAAGAGAATGATTTATCTTGTTTGCTAAATCAATAAAACTATTACTAGCTCCTATTTCTTTTGCTTTGGCAGATAAGTAGGAGGGATCAACCGGGATACAGTGCCCACCCACCCCTACGCCCGGATAAAAAGCCATGAATCCATACGGCTTAGTTGATGCAGCTTGAATTACCTCCCTTACATCGATTCCCATTTTCCAGCAAAATTGGGCGAACTCGTTGATGAAAGAGATATTTATTAATCGAAAGCTATTTTCTAATAATTTTGCTGATTCTATGACTTCAACCGAAGAAGCTGGGACTACTTCGCTGATAAATGATTTATAAAAAATCATAGCCTTTTGAGTAGCTTCTTCTGAGATACCTGCTACAAGTTTTGGGGTGTTTGTGACGTTCCACTTGGGATTTGAAGGATCAATTCTTTCAGGTGAATAAGCAAGGTGGTACTTTATATCTGACTTATCTAGGATATTTTTGAGTAACCCTCTAGTCGTTCCTGGAGATACAGTAGATTCAACAATTACGAGTGCGCCTTCCTTTATATTTTCTGCAACGCTTTCAGCTGCTGACTTCACATAAGAAAAATCAGGCTCAAATGTTGAATCCAAAGGTGTTGGAACACAAATGACGACAAGGTCACAACTGTTTATAACGCCAAAGTCAACCGTAGCTTTGAAACGTTTAGCATTGACTGCTTGCATAATTTGAGCATCAGTGAGATCTCCCAGTGGGGATACTCCCCTATTTAATTCATCAACAAGCACGACGTTGGTATCGATTCCCCATACTTCATGCCCAGCAGAGGCAGCAGCAATTGCTAGTGGCAACCCGACGTAACCTTGACCAACAATGCTAACTTTCACTTCTACTTACCAAATTCAGCTATTGCCTGCTTCGCTTCTGCGCTATTAGGAGCAAATGAATTAATTAATGAAATTATGTTTTTTGCTTCTTGTAGAGCCCCAGAATTTTTCAAGTCTTCTCCAAGCACAAGCAAATTTGCTTGGTTATATGGATCAACCTTATATATTTTCTGGCGAACTAAAATTGCTGCGTTCCAATTCTTCTGGAACTCGTAAATGCTAGCCAGCAGTCCTAGGGCCTCGGAATTGTGAGGATCAGCATTAGTCAGCTTGTCTAAATTTGCGATTGCTAAATCAAATCTCCCAGCTTGCGCAAGGTCACCATCTCTCACTAACTCATAAGTGGGCTCTTTAAAAGTATTCGAGAAATTTTGAACTGTATTCAAATATGGCTGCACTTGAGATTGCGCCTGGGGCTTATTAAGACCTGTAAGTGCCCTAAATGCAGTTTCTGATTTGTATGAAAGTATTGATATTGTGGCAAATATTAAAACAAGTAGCAATGAAACTGCCTCTTGCGTAATCGGCTGTTTAGAGATTTTTGATTTGATTTGATCTGCAGGTACCGAGATCCCAATCACAACACCACCAAGAACATATCCCCATACTGCAACCCCGATGTTATCGATCGATATTATTGACTGGGCTTGGTAGGCAATCCACGCTGCAAAGAAAGTTGCAACTAAAATTTGTTCTGAACCGTCCGTGTTTCGAAGGGCTTGAATTCCGCGCCAAAATATAAAAAGCGTTAGCGCTATGTAAGCACCAAGCAATATGACTCCACCTGTTGCTGCGAGTTGAATTGGGACGTTGTGCGCAGCATTTGAAACCAAACTCGGGCCGCGTCGAAGCGATTCAGTCGCGTCACGGTATTGCCTAAAGTAAGCACCGTATCTATCTAATCCAACGCCGAAAATCGGATGGTGCACAAACATGTTCCAGCCTGCTCGCCAGTAATCCCCTCTATAAGTAACAGATGCTTTGTAGAAAAAAGTGCGGAGCGGGCCCTTATTTAGCATTCCGAAAATCGATATTAACCCTATAAGTATTGAAAGTGCTCCAACAGCGATTCCTAAATATTTACTTTTTTGGTAAATCCAAACTAAAATAATTATTCCAGCTCCAAGTACTGATATGAGTAGTCCTTGACGAACTTGAGAAAAACTAATAGCTATTTGTAGGAGTAGCGCGCTGAGAGCGGCACTTACTCTTAAAATACTAAGTTTCTTTAATTGGATAACGATGCCAATATTGATGACAAATAGAATTGCCATGACCGAGGCAGCAAAATCTGGATTACCTAATGTGGTAATAACAGAATTATATGGATTACTCCACTTTATAAAGTCAACTCCATAGTGCTGGACAATTCCGTACGTGCTAAGTAAAAATCCAACAACAATTACATGAGGATAAAATACCTTTATCGAATTTAACCTAAAAAGATATGCCGCCGAAATTAAAAAGATGACAAGTGAAACGTAAGTAATAAAGCCCGTGCGCCTTTTATATTCACCAAAAATCCCAATAAATTTATTATCAGTTGCAATCAATGAAATAGTAATAGCAACGATAAATAGAACTGACAGAAGGGTAGCGAGCTTTATCGAAGGAACATTGGCTTGGGCTTTGATCTGAAACGCAAGCCAACCTAGAAGCCCAAATGCCGCGATAGATAGAATCCAGCTTTTGGGATCATTAAACGGGTCAAAGCAATTAGGAAAGAAGATTAAAGTGACAAGTGAAGTGGATGAGGCGAGCCAGGCCTTCTGACGCCTGTATTCGAGATTTACTAACGCTGCCATGGTCCAACCCTATCCTTGTCCTGAACCTCAAATATTAACGAAAAATACACCCTTTATTGCATTTGGCTTGTTCCAGCCATGCTAAATTACACTAAACTTGGGGGACTTATGAAAAAGCGCTTAAATCAATCACTTGCTCTGGTTTTGTCGGTTTGTATTGCAGTTTTCACTCCCCAAGCCGCACACGCCGATATTTCCCCGCAGCCAACCCTTGTTTCCTTCACGATGACACCTGACACAGTCGATATAGCCACGGCTAATACAACGGTTTCTTTTAATCTCGTGGTGAGTAATCCAACCGGTATCTCCTCAACACAAACAATGGTGACGCTTTCAAGTACTGTCGGAAACACATTTACCACTTACCTTAAGCGAACTGATGTACCAGTAATGAGTTCATCTCAAGTAGTGACCTTTCAAGGAAGTTTAATAGTTCCTTCAACTGCGGCCCCTGGTATATATACCGCTACCGCTAGCCCAATATTTAGTTTGAGTGCAGATGGTTCGGCTGGGCTATCTACATCAACCTTGACTGCCACGAGTACATCGAAAGTTGTAGGCGCCCCAAATAGCTTATCTGTGCGAAACGGTGGGTATTTAGACTTTTCATATAAAACATTTGCTGGACCAACCTTTAATAACACTTTAGGACTTAGTTTTGTCAATCCTAAGTACACGACAATTGCGGCTCCAATCTGGAAGGTGGGCGAAACGTTCAACCCTGGTGACTACTACGAGTTGAGAGTTCCAAATCTGCAATTGAAAATAAAATCGAGCACAAGCACAATTTGCTCTTCAGATGGTGTGACATTGACGCTTCTTTCAATCGGAGCATGTTCCTTTACTGTCTATACTGATAGAAACCTTGATTATCCGTACCAAAAAGATGATGAAGTAGTAAATGTAACTTCCGCTCGGGTAAAACCTTCCTATTCGCCAGGAAGCATTCCGACTCAAAGTTCAAAAATATTACCGCTATCGGTCAATGGACCGTTTGTGTACGGCCCAGCAGGAATTGTGATTCCAGTTTCAGCAACTCCAACAGTTTGTTACCCTGTTGGGACATATATAACGGTTATCAGCGGTGGAATTTGTACTTTAAATTATTCAACACCAGCCTCTTCGACTTATCTGGCTTCTGATGTGTATCCACTGACTTTTGAAATCACTCGTTCAACGCAGACTGTTGCCTTTACTGCTGTACCTCCTGCGCCGATAGCCGGTAAAACTCTAAATTTGAGTGCCACATCAACCAGTGGATTACCAATTACCTTTCAGTCAGATTCTCCATCGATTTGCTCTGTAAATGGGAGTTCATTGAACCTTCTCAAGTCAGGTAGCTGCGTAGTTGAGGCAGTTCAGTCCGGAAGTGCCACGATCGCACCTGCATCCTTAGCTCAAACAATCCTCGTTTCTAGTGCGCCCGCGCCGTCAAAGAAGATTGTCTGTGTGAAGGCTGGGAAAAGTAAGGTATTTGTAGCTACAAAGTGCCCGACGGGCTATAAAGTAAAGAAATAAGTAAAAGTTTCCTTGTTGTAAAGTTCCACCTCTACCGAAAGGCGTTAATTTATGAAAAAGTCGATACCCTCTCTAGTTGCGGCACTAGCCCTGATTCTTTGCGGATTTGCAGGCACTGCCCACGCTGCCTCAATTGTGAATGGTGCAGCTTGTTCCAAGGCGGGTGCCTCTAGCACCGTGAAGGTGAAAGGTGTAAGCAAGGCCTATATTTGCAAGATAAATCCATCAGTTGCCGGAGCATCTGCGCCAACATGGACTCTAAAGACGTGTTTGAGTTATTGGGCTGCAGCTCAAAATAGCCAGGATTCGATTAACCAACAGCGCAGTCTTGTGAGCTCAATGAGTGAGCCTGATAAAACAACCTATACCAAGCAACTCAATGCCTCTCAAGCCTCTCTGGATAAGGTCCTAGCCGCGATTAAGGCCAATCACTGCAAAGCCGGGCTTTAAAAGAAATTTGTCTTAACCCCCTTTGGCCTCAGAAGTGGGAAAAGGGGGTCCTGTATGCTCAGATTGAGCTTAAATCCCAAAGATTCATGGATTTTCAGATAGAATTTGATTCTTCGGATTTTAGGTAATTCCTAAATGTCCGATTTGTCCCATCACCGCGACAAATAGCTACCCCGTACGTAGTAGGGGATAGAGGCAGCGACGGCTGACTCTGCACAACAAACCGGTTATCAAGGAGTTCTTCCCATGAAGGCTAAGAAGCTAGCAACACAGAGCCCAGAGCTCTGGAGTATTGCTCAGTTGGGTGCTTTCTACACAGCGCACCGCTTCGAACTTCATGCTCATGCCCTTCGTATTTTGAAGGATTCCACTCGCGCAGAAGAAGTTGTTCAAGATGCCTTTATTAAGGTGATGCTTGCAGCCCCTGAACTGACCTC
>CAIKNE010000083.1 GCA_903828695.1 uncultured Burkholderiales bacterium
AAAATATATTTATGGACAGTAAACTTCTTGAACTCCTAGTATGCCCAGTCACCAAGGGTCCACTTATCTTCTCTAAAAACAAGGACGAGTTGATCTCACGCAGTGCCCGCTTAGCATACCCCGTGCGAGAGGGAATACCTATTTTGATAGAAGCTGAGGCAAGGACACTTAAAGACGAAGAGTTTGAACGTTGAGGTGCTCTGGAGCACGAGAGCTCAATGCGACTGAATAACAAAAGCACCTGCAGCTCACAAGTCGACCAATTTCGAAGCATCACACCGCATTGTTCTTTAGACTCTAAAAGTTACTAACGCGCATATCACCATTTAAGCTTTTTAAGCAATGCCTCAGTCCCCCTTACCTTTCACAGTCATCATTCCCGCTCGCTTGGCGTCGTCTCGTTTACCCAATAAACCGCTTGCCGACATCAACGGCTTGCCGATGATAGTCAGAGTCGCTGCGCGCGCAAAACTCTCCAGCGCAAGCGCTGTTGTCGTGGCCTGCGATGACGCAAGCGTTTTAAGAGTATGTGAAGAACACGCAATCAATGCCATTTTGACTCGCACGGATCACATCTCTGGCAGCGACCGACTGGCAGAGGCTAGTGCGGCACTAGGCCTTCAAGACTCGGACATTGTCGTGAACGTCCAAGGCGATGAGCCCCTCATTGATCTGAACATGATCAACGAAGTTGCCAAGCTCCTGCAAACGGATCCAACCCTTGAGATGTCAACCGTTGCTCACCCGATCAAGAGTGTTGAGGAGTTTCAAAATCCAAACATCGTGAAAGTTGTGCTTGACCAAAGATCCAGGGCCCACTACTTTAGCCGCGCGCCCATTCCTTGGTGGAGAGATGGTTTTAAAGACGGCATCAAACAACTCCCAACTCCCGCCCCCCTCAGGCACGTTGGACTTTACGCTTACCGAGTCGGCTTTCTTCGTAAGTTCCCAACACTTACTCCGTCCGTGACAGAACGGCTTGAGTCATTAGAGCAACTTAGGGCTCTGTCTCACGGCTACCCTATTGGCGTTTATGTATCCCCGCATGACAGCGGGCCTGGAGTGGATACACCTGAGGATTTAGAGCGCATCAGAGAACTCATTTCGATCTTCAAATAGTATCCAATAGTTTTCAAATTTATTACTCTTGCGGCCCTAATCACTTTTTCTGGGGGGATGGGTAGTGTGCTTTTAAGCGCGTCACACACCCGCTCACACTTGAAACCCGCTGGGTCTCAGCCTTACTAAGCATTGGGGGGGAGAAACACTGGGGATTTAAACCATTAATTGGTTAAAATGGCAAAGGCGGAGTTCATTTCAGAATTTTCAGCTTTTTTTTTCAGCTATCCATAGCCAAGGACTTTCAATCCATGAGACTTATTCTTTTAGGCCCACCAGGTGCAGGCAAGGGAACCCAAGCTACGTTCATTTGTCAACACTACGGCATACCCCAAATTTCAACGGGTGACATGCTTCGCGCAGCTGTAAAAGCCGGCACGCCCCTGGGCATTGAAGCAAAAAAGGTAATGGATTCTGGTGGATTGGTGGGAGACGAAATCATCATCGGTCTTGTGAAAGAACGAATTTTGCAATCTGATTGCGCTAAAGGATTTTTATTCGATGGGTTTCCAAGAACCATCCCGCAAGCCGATGCGATGAAATCTGCCGGCGTGAAGTTGGATTATGTTTTAGAGATCGATGTACCGTTTGAGGCCATTATCGAGCGCATGAGCGGAAGACGCGCACACGTCGCAAGTGGTCGAACCTATCACGTCAAGTTCAATCCCCCTAAAACTGCTGGGATCGATGATCTAACGGGTGAGCCTTTGATTCAAAGGGATGATGACAAAGAGGAAACAGTTCGTAAACGTCTTGAGGTCTACGAATCTCAAACCCGTCCCCTTGTTCACTATTACTCCTCTTGGGCGCAGTCCGACGCAGCTCACGCGCCTAAGTACAGATCTATTTCTGGAATGGGTGAGGTTGAAGAAATCAAATCCAGAGCGCTATCTGCACTCTCTAGCTAAGTTAGCTTTAACGCCTCATCAAAAGATGCAGGATTAAAGCGACCCTGGCCTTCACTGGACTTAATCCGTGAAAGTCAAAAAAATTAGCATCTTGTTTGGTCTTAGTCTGAGCAAATGCACATTTTGAGCTTTGCCATATTAAGACGCCTTTTTGTTGAGCGCGTTGCAAGGCTATAGCAAGTTCGCCGGATACCGTACCCATCCCAGTGCCGGCTGTCACTATGCCAGCCAAAGTCTGACCATTAGGCTTTTGATGCCCAAGCAGTGCATCGATCACGGCACCCGTGTTTTGCGCGTAATTAAGTACGATCTCCACCCAGGGCCACTCTACAGCCTTGAGTAAAGCGTCAATGGACAACTCTAGGACGGATACGTCATCAACCAAGGACTCAGGCTCGGTCTGCGAGTGAGCATCTGTTGCCATCGAGTTGCGGTGCTTCACCAGCGTTCCGCTTACAAAACGGCCCACGGGCTCAGCGGGCAAACTTGAGAAAGCATCTAAGCGCTCAACGAAAACCTTTTGAACGTTAAGCGCGTGATGAACAACGCCAGCACAAACCACTAACACCCCCGACTCGTGCCAATTGGGATCGAGTGCAAGAGTGGTTGCATCTCTCAAGTTTTGAGGTCCGTCAGCGTCAACAGCAGACGCAGGGCGCATGGCACAGGTAAGAGCAATGGTCGGCAAATTCTTCAGTACCCGAGTGGCGCGGTACAAAAAGTAAGCCGTCTCCTCTATGGTGTCAGTTCCGTGTGTGATCACGAAACCCTGGACCTCTGCATCTTTGGACCAAAACACTAAGCGCTCGAGAAGCTTTTGCCAAATTGCGAACTGCATGTCTTTGCTGTCAATTTGGGCAATTTGTTCAAATACGGGCTCAAAATCAGCCGCTTCAGTCCCTTGAAATAGCGCACTTTGGGCCAAATCACTGACCCCAACAAGACCAGCCTTGTAGTTAAGCACATCGCTCGAATCGCTAGAAAGACCTGAAATAGTCCCTCCAGTGCCAAAAAACACCACTTTTATCAATTTTTTTTCTTTTAGGCCTTGCATTATCGATATTTCTGGTTAAAAATACAGTTACTGAAAATCTTAACAGTTCTTTTAGAACGATTTCTTACCCAAATAGGTGACATTATGGACAAACCAAAGTTAACCCCACGTCAGCAACAGATTCTGGAATTGATAGAGGATGCTATCAAATACTCAGGGGCTCCTCCGACAAGGGCTGAAATTGCGAGTCAATTGGGTTTCAAATCAATCAATGCTGCTGAGGAACACCTACAAGCTTTGGCTAAAAAAGGAGCGATTGAGCTCGTCAGTGGAACTTCGCGCGGTATCCGACTCAAGAACCTTAGTGCTGTTAGATCCAGCCCCTCTATTCCCAAGCAACTGACCTTTCCCCTTCAAAGCCTTGCCCAACTCGCGCTTCCCCTGATTGGGCGCGTCGCTGCAGGCTCTCCAATTTTGGCGCAAGAACACGTTGAGCAAACTTATCACGTTGAGAGTGCTTTGTTTCAAAAGAAACCAGATTATTTACTCAAAGTACGCGGCATGTCTATGAAAGACGTCGGGATCATGGACGGTGACTTACTCGCTGTTCAGTCCACGCGCGAGGCAAAAAATGGACAAATCGTGGTTGCAAGAATTGGCGAAGAGGTCACTGTTAAGCGCTTTCAAAGGTTCTCAGATCACATTGCCCTTCACCCTGAGAACCCAGATTTCCAGACCATCATCGTGCAACCGGGTGAGTCTTTTGAGATTGAAGGGCTTGCGGTCGGGTTAATTAGAAATTCCTTATTGATGTAAAAAGAACGGAGTCTAGATATGAGCATTGCATTCATTGGGGTCCACCGCCTCATCAACAAAATGGTCGATACGTGCGCAAAGTTCACTGATACTGGTAGCAGTTACAGCAATTTCAGCAACTACTCAAATCAGTCCAACTTCTTAAAGCCACAAATACAACCCTCACCTTGGGTCAGTTCGCCGATCAACATCGGCACCACCCCTAGGGTTTCTACCAATCGTCCCACCCCTACTCCGGCAATCCCGCTCAAGGTCATGCGCCTAATGGAGAAACAATCTTCCCCATTAAATGCTGGGCGGATGGTTATCTCGGGACGGTTTGCGGATGTTTGTGCAGAATTAGACCGACTTGCAGAGCGGCAGAACCAACAAATTTCATTAAGAAAATGATGTTTTTCAACCTGAATTGTGCTTTTCCCGAGGCACAATCAGGGGATGAACATAGCCATATTAGACGATTATCAAGATGCAGTCAGAAAACTTGACTGCGCTGAAAGACTAACGGGTCACTCAGTTAAGGTTCATACCAACTCCGTAAAAGGGTTTGGTCAATTGTCAATGCGTCTTAAAGACGCTGAAGCGCTGATATTAATTCGCGAGCGCACGCACATCACCAAACAACTGATAGATCGACTCCCCAATCTAAAGCTCATTTCACAAACCGGCAAGGTAAGCGGGCACATCGATGTTGAAGCTTGTACGAAAAGAGGTATTGTGATCTGCGAGGGTGTTGGCTCTCCCACAGCGCCTGCTGAGCTGACCTGGGCTTTGATCATGGCAACTGCCAGACGTATCCCTCAATACGTCAGCAACCTTAAATACGGCGTTTGGCAGCAGTCTGGACTTAAGTCCTCATCGTTGCCTGCAAACTTTGGACTCGGGACTGTCTTAAAGGGTAAAACTCTTGGGATCTGGGGATTTGGAAAAATTGGACAAATGGTTGCCGGGTACGGTCGGGCATTTGGCATGCACGTTCAAGTCTGGGGGCGAGAGCCTTCCCGCGCACTTGCCGTGGAGATGGGCTACAAAGCGGCAACTTCAAAGGAAGCGTTTTTTGAGAGCTCAGATATTTTGACTCTTCATCTAAGGTTAAATGATGCAACAAACGGCATCGTTGGCCCCCAAGATCTGGCCCTGATGAAGCCCACAGCAATGATTGTGAATACCTCCAGGGCTGAGCTCATCAAAACGGATGCGCTCAGCAACGCTTTGAGCCTGGGAAGACCGGGGTTGGGTGCAATTGATGTTTTTGAAAGCGAACCCATTTTGCAAGGACACCCCCTTCTTCGAATGGAGAACTGTGTTTGCACACCGCATCTAGGCTATGTCGAAAAAGATAGCTACGAACTCTACTTAGGAGCGGCTATTGATAACATCGTCAACTTCTGTAACGGAGTGCCCACACAGGTTCTAAATCCTGAAGCGCTCAGTATGTAGATGAGCACACCCGATAAAAAACAGCTCACGACTCAAATTCAGCAACTCATTACCGAACTGAGCTCCCAGAACTTTAGAAACGCTAGCAATCAAAAAAATTGATACTCAACAGACTGCTAAGCGTTAACAAGCAAGTACCTTTATACCTATTCGTAAGATGAGTGACGTACAACCTGAATTTAAAAAAGTAGCCCTGGTCGGCACTGGCGCAATGGGGATGGGTATTGCGCAGATCTGCGCGCAAAGTGGCTCTGTGGTTTACCTCTTTGACACACGCCCCGGCGCTGCTGAGGAGGCTCGCAAAGCGCTCAAAGACCAATGGTCACGTCTCGTACAAAAATCAAAAATCACCCAAGAGCAACTAAATGCATACCACGAGTGCCTCTTAATTGCGAATGCCCTGGAGGATCTGAGTGCTGCCGATTTGGTGATTGAAGCTATTGTGGAGCGCATTGAGATTAAAAAGGAGTTGTTCTCCAAACTTGAATCCATTGTGAGCGATCAGTGCGTGCTCGTGACCAATACCTCCTCACTATCAGTGACTGCTATTGCAGCTTGCCTTAAAACACCAGCTCGGTTTGCGGGATATCACTTCTTCAACCCCGTCCCATTGATGAGGGTCGTTGAGGTGATCGCGGGCCTTAAAACACAGGGCCAAGTGTGCGAGCGTTTAACGAGCTATTCGCGCCAAATTGGGCACACCCCTGTTCGCGCACTGGATACGCCCGGATTTATCGTCAACCACGCTGGGAGGGGTTACGGCACAGAGGCGCTTCGTATCGTGTCCGAGAGTATTTGCGATTTCGCAACCGTTGATAAAGTGTTAAAGGACCAAGCTGGCTTCAAGTTAGGGCCCTTTGAGTTGATGGATCTCACCGCACTGGACGTCTCGCACCCTGTCATGGAGTCCATCTATCAACAGTATTACGAGGAAGCGCGCTATCGCCCGAGTTACATCACTGCACAACGTTTGGCAGCTGGCGTGCTGGGCAAAAAGGTGGGTGAAGGTTTTTACAAATACGAAAACAACGTTCAACAAACTTCCCCCGAGCCCCTCCCCCTTAAAACGCTTAACGCGCAGAATTTGCCGCCTGTTTGGGTCTCTGCACGGGCAGCGAGAAGGGCCAGCTTGCTGCAGATGCTAAAGGACTTTGGCGTAACGATTGAGACAAGCGCTGCGCCCTCCAACGAGGCACTTTGTATCGTTGCCCCGCTCGGCCTTGACGTAACGACGGTTGCCATACTCGAACGCCTTGACCCCGCGCGCACGGTAGGTATTGATTTGTTAATCCCTGATGAGTCCACTAAAAGACGCGTCATCGCAACCAACCCCGCAACCCGGGACGATATGCGAGAAAGTGCACACGCTTTATTTGCGCTTGACGGCAAATCCGTCAGCGTCATTCGGGACAGCGGGGGCTTTGTAACCCAGCGTGTGATCGCCAACATTGTCAATATTGCCTGCGATATGTGCCAACAAAGCATCTGCACACCAGAGGACCTGGATACGGCGGTCACTTTAGGTCTGGGGTACCCACTAGGTCCACTGAAGTGGGGAGATTTACTGGGACCTGACAACATCCTTGAGACGCTGCTCAACTTGCAAACCGTTTACGGCGACCAGCGCTACCGCCCAAGCCCTTGGCTAAGGAGACGCGGAGCTTTGGGGATCAGTTTGATGCAAAGGGAACACTGATCAAGCCCCAAGGTCCAATTGACCAGAGTCTTTAAGATCACTGCACTTCTTCATTTAAGATTTATCCATGACAGCTCAGCTCAAAAGCCACACGATCGGTAGAACACTCATACTCACACTGTCTGACCCTGAGAACCGAAACGCGCTGGGTCCGGGTATTTACGGCGCGGGCATAGAGGCTTTAAATGCAGCAGACGCAAACCCTGAGATAGGATCCATTGTGATCACGGGCGAAGGGGAACACTTTTGCGCAGGCGGGAATTTGAACCGCCTGAATGCCAACCGTGCGCAGGCTCCCTCGCTCCAGTCTCAAAGCATCGATGCGCTTCACAACTGGATGGAGTCGATCAGAAGTTTCCCCAAACCCGTCATTGCCGCCGTCGAGGGCGCAGCAGCAGGGGCAGGGTTTTCATTGTGTTTGATGTGCGATTTCATGGTGGTGAGTGAGACTTCGGTTTTTGCGACCTCATATAGCAAAGTGGGCCTATCCCCCGATGCTGGAGCAACTTGGCACTTAAGCCGCTTGGTGCCCCGCCAACTGGCAACCCGTTGGTTGATGCTGGGTGAGCGTATACCCGCAGCAGAGCTTCACGCTCACGGACTCATTCACTCGCTTGTCCCGCCTGGATCAGCGCTTTCACACGCCTCGGCACTTGCCGAAGAATTAAACGCCCGTGCATGCAACGTGAACGCAAGTCTTAAAGAGCTCATCAACGCGTCCACAGGACAAGGCCTCAATGAGCAAATGCAACTCGAGCGAGACCACTTTGTACGCAACCTGCATCACCCCAACGCGGGCATCGGTATAGAATCTTTTTTAAGCAAAAAAGCGCCTCAATTCAAAACCGACTAAACTAAGAGTTGAAGGCTAGTCGTTTCAGTTGCTTGCCTACTTGATTCACTCGTTAATCGTTTCGCGTGCCTTTTAGTGTTTTGTTTTAATGATTTGTTTAGGCACTTGGACCTGTTAAAAAAATATTCTCTCTATGTCCTCCTCTGACACAACAACCTCCCAATTAAGTCCCTCCAGTAGCCCACCCAGCACCAATTTAGATCAAAGTTTCAGTGGGTCAGGTGCTGTCAGTAGTGCGCACCAATTTGACATCAAAGCTCTAGAGCTTTGGCTCAGTAAAGAGGTTCCTGAGTTTACGGGTCCCTTAAACGTTGAAATGTTCAAGGGCGGTCAATCTAACCCTACCTACAAACTTCTCTCGCCTAAACAAACCTATGTCATGCGGGCCAAGCCAGGGCCTAAGGATAAGTTACTCCCCTCGGCGCATGCAATCGAGCGCGAATTCAAAGTCATGAAAGCGCTATCTGAGACCAAAGTGCCCGTTGCAAAAATGATTGCACTTTGTGAGGATGAGTCTGTGATTGGTCGTGCGTTTTATATTATGGAGTTTGTGCAGGGTCGAGTCCTTTGGCAACAAGACCTGCCCAACATGCAACCCAGTGAGAGAGCGGCAATCTACGATGCGATGAACCAAGTCATTTCCGATTTGCACAGCGTTTCGGTTGAGCAAATCAAAACGATTGGATTAAATGATTTTGGACGCCCAGGAAACTACTTCGAGCGCCAAATCGGACGCTGGAGCAAACAGTACTTAGCCTCCGTCACGCAGCCCATTCAGGAGATGGATTTACTGATTGAATGGCTACCCGCCCACTTGCCTGTGGGCAAGCACATGGACCTGGTCTGCATAGTGCACGGTGACTACAGATTGGATAACTTGATGTTCGATCCCGTCCTCCCCAAGGTCCGTGCCGTGCTGGACTGGGAGCTATCGACCCTTGGGCACCCCTTGGCTGACTTTAGCTATCACTGCATGACTTGGCACATTCAGCCCGGCACCTTTAGAGGCATTCAAGGACTTGACCTCCAAGCGCTTGGCATTCCCAGTGAAGCCGCTTACATCAAGCAGTACTGCGCGAGAACGGGGATTACGTCGCCCCAAGAGCTTCACAAGGACTGGAATTTTTATTTGGCCTACAACATGTTTAGGATCGCCGCGATCTTGCAAGGGATTGCGAAACGCGTGGACGCAGGCACAGCCTCCAGTGCGCAGGCCAAGGCCTCTGGCGAGCGGGCAAGGCCGATGGCTGAGCTGGCTTGGAAATATGCCCAAAAACACAGTCAGTCAACTGCTTAGATTAACGAAATCTAAGAACGCTATCGAAGAACGAGATAAAAAACAAATATTAGGAGACTCACGATGAATTTTGATTACACCGAAAAAGTCAAAGACCTACAAGCCCAGTTGCTGGTTTTTATGGACAAGCATATCTACCCAAATGAAGAACGCTTTTTTGCTGAGATTGCAGACAACCGCGCAAAGGGTAACGCTTGGATTCCAACAAAGGTCGTAGAAGAGCTCAAACCCCTTGCGCGCAAGGCCGGACTTTGGAACTTGTTCCTCCCTAAAAGCACCCGAGCTCCGCAGGGCCTCTCCAACCTTGAGTACGCTCCACTTTGCGAGATCATGGGGCGTGTCCCTTTTGCGGCAGAGGTCTTCAACTGCTCAGCCCCCGATACCGGTAACATGGAAACCTTCGAGCGCTACGCGAGCGAATCTCTTAAAGATCAGTGGTTGGAGCCTCTTTTAAGAGGTGAGATCAGGTCTGCCTTTTTAATGACAGAGCCCGACGTTGCCTCCTCAGACGCAACCAACGTGCAATGTCAAATGAGGCGCGTTGGGGATGAGTACGTGATCAACGGTCGCAAGTGGTGGAGCTCGGGTGCGGGAGACCCAAGGTGCGCTGTCTACATTGTGATGGGAAAGACGGACCCTGAAGCGCCTAGGCACTCTCAGCAAAGCATGATTGTGGTGCCCTCCAACGCCAAAGGCATCCAAGTCATTCGCCCGCTAAGCGTATTTGGTTACGACGATGCACCCCATGGTCATATGGAAGTTGTTTTAAAGGACGTTCGTGTTCCGGTGGGCAACATGCTGCTGGGTGAGGGTCGCGGCTTTGAAATCGCACAAGGGCGTCTTGGCCCGGGCCGGATTCACCACTGCATGCGCAGCATCGGGGTCGCTGAGCGTGCGCTGGAGTTGATGTGCAAGCGCTTGAATTCAAGAGTCGCGTTTGGCAAAGCCCTCTCCGCTCAAGGGGTGTGGCACGAACGCATTGCAGAGTCAAGGATCATGATCGAACAAGCACGCCTACTCACGTTGAAGGCTGCTTACATGATGGACACTGTAGGTAATAAAGTTGCCAAGAGCGAGATCTCTATGATCAAGGTGATTGCACCTGTGATGGCAACCAAAATCATTGACTGGGCCATTCAAGCCCACGGCGCCGCAGGCGTCAGCGGTGACTTCCCCCTTGCCTACGCCTACGCTCATCAACGCACACTGCGATTTGCAGATGGACCCGATGAGGTCCACCGCAATGCGATTGCAAAGCTAGAGCTCGCCAAGCAAGTGAGTGCGGCCGAGTTTGAGGGCATACAGATGCCCGTCACACGCGGCTTTTAATTGATGATTAAATAAACATTTAAAATTGATAACCTAGCGAGACCGAACCGATGATAGAAGTTTATTCCTGGCCCACACCCAACGGACACAAAGTGCACATCATGCTTGAGGAGTGCGGGCAAAGGCTTGGGCGGGACTGGACTGCGCACCCGATCAACATCAGCAACAACGCGCAGTTCAATCCCGAATTCTTAAAGATCAGTCCCAACAACAAAATCCCGGCCTTGATTGATCCAAACGGCCCGGACGGCAAACCCATTAGTTTGTTTGAGTCGGGGGCCATACTGATCTATTTAGCCTCCAAATTTAATCAATTTTTACCCTCAACAGATAGAGGTAAATTTGAGGTCCTTCAGTGGCTCATGTTTCAAATGGGCGGAGTCGGTCCGATGCTCGGTCAGGCCCATCATTTCCGAAATTTTGCGCCTGAAAAAATTGATTACGGCATCAACCGATTCACCTCCGAGGCGAAACGTTTGTACGCGGTCATGGATCGTCAGATCTCACAACACCCTTATATTGCGGGCGATGAGTACAGCATCGCAGATATTGCAATTTTCCCGTGGCTACGCAGCTGGGAAAATCAAGGCATCGACTGGAAGGACTACCCTCATCTTAAGGCCTGGTTTAACAGAGTCAGCGTCAGGCCTGCAGTGGCACGAGGGGTTCAGACTTTGGCGCATCAAAGAAGGGCTTGACCTGTAGTGATCGGTTGCCCCGGTGAACCCCGATCTGCTCTAGCACAGCCCTAACACTCGTGTCCAGGGCCTAAGCATTAATGGACTGCGATTCCCTGGGGACTGGAAATACCAGTTGAGAACTCTGCATTCGAAATACTGAGGGCTCCTGTATTAGAGATTGAGTACTGGGAAATACTGTTACTGGTTCGGTTCGAACTGAAGACGGTTTGTCCAGTTGGATCCACTACAACATCATAAGGACCTGTTGTGGTTTGATTAGCGCGAACATAAATACTCGGCAACGGCATGGGTGTTAGGTTTCCCGCACCGGTGTTGACCGTGAATTGGGAAAGTGTTGCGCCTGTGCCCGCGTTGTAGTTTGTAACGTAGGCGTAAGCACCGTTAGGGGTGAAAGCTATATTTTGAGGACCACTTCCTGTATTGGCAGAACTAATGTGCGTGAGTGTTCCGCCGGCATCGATTGAGAAGATCGCAACTGTATTCGCGCCGCTGTTGACCACATACGCAAACTTTCCATTTGGACTTATAGCCACTGACGTTGGCGCAGTAAGGCCAGTACTGGTTGAACCTAAATACTGCAGCACCCCGTCACTTGCGCGAATCTGATATTCATACACAGTTGAGTTAGTTGCGTTACTCACGTAAAGATAAGTGCTACTTGGATCAATAGCGACGGCGTTGATCCCGCCTTGATGAGCTCCGTTGTTAGCACCGTAGGGGCTGCCGGCAATCTCGGTTAACCGGCCTCCCTGTGGTGCTATGGAGTACTCAGAGATGGTTCCTGCGTTGATATTGACGGCGTAGAGAAAATTTCCGTTGGGGGTTGTTGCTAATTTGACAGGTCCCGTATCGGTAGGAACGACATAAATAGCCGAACCTAGGGTGCCAGACTGTATTGTGTAAACACTTATCGTGTTTCCACCAGCGTTGGAAACGTACGCAAAGTTGCCATTTGGGTGGATCACAACACTGGTGGGCCCGACCCCGGTGGCAGAAGCTGAGCCAACTGGGGTCAACACACCACCCGCTCCTATGGAGAGGGAGGCTAATGTGTTGGCTGCGTTGTTGGTCACATACACAAATTCCTCACTACAAGTGACGTTGATGTTCACATAACTAGAGGTTGAGTTGGTACCCGAGCCAGACGCGACCACGCAGTTGCTGGGTGAGGGCTGATTGCTGATGGTGACGTTATAGCCTGTGCCCATGGGTTGGTACTGGGGGAAGGCCTGTGTTCCGTCCTTGGTAAAACTGAGCGGCTCGGCGGCGTTATTTTGTATAACGACCTGGGACAGACCGTTGGAGGGCAGTCCCGACACAGTCACAGATACAACGTAAGTGCCGCTGGGTGGCCCGCTATAGCTCCCCTGCCCCCCGCAAGCGGTGAGAAGCATCAGCCCAAAACACAATACCAACCGTTGATAAAACATTGAACTTCTCTATTTATATGATTAGCGGTTGCATCGAACATATACAAGTGATACAAGTGAAACAAGTGAACCCACTAAACCCAATACCCCAAATGCACCAAACCGATCAAAATTACAAGTCATACGGGCCATCAACGCACCGCATCCAAAGTGATTCCAATCGTTATTGCCATCGTTATTGCCATCGTTATTTCTATCATTAACTTCGAACTCAAAACCTAAAACTTGAGCTGAATTAGCGCCTTAGGACCATTTACATGCTCCCGCCCTCAAAAAAGGGGGTGCAAGATGCTAAAGTACGCACTCTGATGGTCCATTTTGTCATTTTTTCCCTATGCATTACAAAATAATAGTTGCAACGGCTTTAGCGCTCACTTTGTCCACCCAGGGCTGGAGCGAAGACAAGCCTGATGCCCCTAAATTCAAGCCCTATCCAGCCAAAGAAACTGTAGCCAAGGAATCAGCGCCAAAAGAGACGGTTGCACCCACCCCAGAGAGGATCCGCCCAACGGACACAAACATTGTTCAGAACAGCTTCCTGGATAGCCTCACAGACTCTAGCGTTCCGCCCAATAAATCCCTCAGAGCACACCCCCCCACTTCTGGGCGCGAGCCGATGTTGCTATTAGGCCCAAAGAATAAACCCATGATCGATGTGGTGGTCCACACCTACAAGCTCGATTACTATGACTGTCAAGGCGTCGTTGCGCCTTGGTACAGAGAGGTGCTCGTCGCAGAGCTTAATTATTTCTCCGAGATTTCTAAAATCCCCATGGTCGACGGCGTCTTGTGTTTGGTGAGTGTGGCCAATGAAAACCATTTAACACCTGGCAGAATTAGTGTTAACTTTTTCTCCTCCAATAAAGAGATGTCGACTTGCACGACGGGGAAGTTTTGTATGACTTATCGAAGTGTCAGTATGATCTTAAAGGGAAGTCGAGTTTTTAGGCAATACTTCTTATCCGATATCGGTAAAAACGTCATTAGTCAAAACTGCGTCACCGACAAGGGTAAGTGGTACAAAAACTCGACCTGTTACACGGTTGAAGAATAGTCCTGGTGCGCCCGACATAGCAAGTTCTTTCTCAAGAATTAGTTTCTCAAACCGATCATTGGATGAGTCCATTTAAATTCTAGCCATGAAATTCTCGCAAAAATCCATTTTCCTGATCCTTAGTTTATGCATCCTGTGCGTAAGTCTTCCTGCGCCCTCCTTTGCTGGAGAGGAGAAGAAGGAAGAAAAGAAAGAGGAAAAAAAAGAGGGTGGCGAGAAAAAGAAAGAAGAGAAGAAAGAGGGCGGCGAGAAAAAGGAAGAGAAAAAAGAAGGTGGGGAGAAGAAGAAGGAAGAGAAGAAAGAGGGTGGAGAGAAAAAAGAAGGCGGTGAGAAAAAGGAAGGCGGCAAAGAAGGCGAGAAAAAAGAGGAGAAAAAAGCCGCTCCCAAACGCACCTACGAGGGGATAGAGCCGCTTTTTTATCTTGACTCCAAACGTCAGCCCTATATCGAGCCCTTCAACGAAAAAGGCGAAGACAAATACTACCTGTGCAGAGGCACCGTGGGTGAGTGGTACAGGGAGCTGCTCACCAAAGACATGAATACGCTTGCTGACAAGCTGGGCATGGAGCACGTCACTGGAAAGACCTGTGCAATGCGTCTCGTACCCACTGAGAAGCCCCCTAAACTACCGATCGTAACCGTTGAGTTCTACATCAACTCAGACGTCATGAAGAGCTGTGTTTTGGGAGAGGACTGCCCTCAACCTCGTTTTGTAATCTTCTCAGTAAAGGACAGAACCCTTTATAGAACTTATATTTTGAGCGATCACAAAAAACATATCTACAAAGAGTTCTGTCTCGATAACAAGAGCGAAGTCTTGGATGAGACCTCTTGTTGGAAACACTTTGAGGACGAGTAAGTCAGCAATCGTGCACGACTAGCGCCTATTGCATTGCTCGGTTTTTGTTAATCCCCCGCCCCCCCAAGTAACAGGCGGTGTGATGAGCTGAGATTTTTCAACACCTGGCCCGACGCGTACGACGCACAAATAATTTATTCATAAAATGCCAGGCATGTCAGGCCTACCCTCGCGTTTCTGACTTGTCTACATCCTGCCTAGAAAGGGTCGACACCCCTATTTGTACCTATATTAATTTAACTACAAAGGCTTAGGAGCACCCCCAGTTTCGCGAGTACCTGAGCATTAATGAGTGACTCAACCTGCCCAATCAGTGATGAATATCTCTGCATATCTCTGCATATCTCTGCATATCTCTGCATATCTTTGCATATCGGTGCATACCACGCCGTATCAGTTGAACTGAGCTGAATTGAGCGCCACCGCCTCGCATGCTCCATTTGCAGGTCACTTCTTTTAAAAGAAAATTTTAATACAAGAAAATTGAAAATTAAATGGGTCGCACCAGTTGGAATGAACCCAAAACCTGCCTCGACAACTGCGCATGGGTCCTTTCATCCTTTCATTTCGACCCCAGGTAAACCAGTAGAGTCAAAGCCTCAATTTCTTGTTGAAATACAACCCTATCAGAAGTTGCAAAAGTACTGCCTGCTTTTATTGCAATAAAAGCGACAAGCTGATCCTTTGCATTTCTTTATCAGTTCACTTTTGCGCGTCATCAATTTTAAAAATTAAATATGGCTTCAGTTTCAATCTCTAATGTTTTTAAGAATTTTGGCAAAAGTCAAATCATCAAAGGCGTATCCATCGATATCGCTGATGGTGAGTTTGTCGTACTCGTAGGCCCCTCGGGCTGCGGCAAGTCAACTCTGCTGAGGATGATCGCAGGTCTGGAGGAGATTGGTGCTGGGGAGATATCGATTGGCTCTCGCGTGGTCAATACAGTACCCCCGAAGGAACGCGATATCGCCATGGTTTTTCAAAACTATGCGCTCTACCCGCATATGACCGTGAAAGACAACATGGCCTTCTCGTTGATGCTGGCCAAAGAGTCGGCTGAAAATATTCACGAACGCATCACAAAAGCATCCAAGATTTTGGCGCTTGACGCCCTTCTAGACCGCTTTCCCCGTCAACTCTCGGGTGGACAAAGACAACGGGTAGCGATGGGCAGAGCGATCGTTAGGGATCCACAAGTCTTCCTCTTTGATGAGCCACTCTCCAACTTAGACGCCAATTTGCGTGTGCTCATGAGAACAGAGATAAAAGAGTTGCATCAAAGACTTCAAACCACATCCATTTATGTAACGCATGACCAAATTGAGGCTATGACAATGGCTGACAAAATTGTTGTCATGAAGGACGGACGCGTAGAGCAAATTGGTACCCCACTTGAGCTGTACGACTTTCCTGACAATCAATTTGTCGCCGGCTTTATTGGCTCACCCTCTATGAACTTCCTGCCCGGCACGATCAAGGGGGGGCAAATTGAATTGGACTCGGGTGACAAACTCCCCATTCCAAGCAGTGCCAACCCTACCTTAGCCACTGAGGGACGCCCAGTGACGCTTGGCATTAGACCTGAGCACCTGAGCATTACAGGGATCGGACAAGGCATCACCAACAAAGTATTGGTGGTTGAGCCTACAGGCGCGGAGACACAGGTTTTCTCAAAAGTAGCGGGCCATCAAATATCCAGCGTCTTTCGAGAACGTCACACCTTCAAACCGGGTGAGACCATTCACCTCATGCCAGATCTGACGCGCTCCCACTTGTTTGATAAAACAAATGGGCAACGTTTAAAGTAATTCCAGAATTTAGAGTCCTCTAAATCTGTTTTTCAATGTGTAGATAACTTTCATAAACAAGTCGTTCACTCAAGGAGAGTCATTCATGTCTGACAAAAAGTCAAATCCAATCCATCAGTCCGCAGCACAGTCTGCAGATAACGCTCACCCCTCATCTGCCTTGGATACGGGGCGAAGAACGCTGATCAAAGCCTCCTCTGCAGCAGCAGTGGTCGGAGCAGCCTCCCCCTTCTTTTGGATGAAAGACGCCGCTGCACAGTGGAACAACACGGTCGAAAAGGGTGCAAAACTCAGAGTGCTGCGTTGGAAAAGATTTGTTCAAGGCGATATGGATGCCTACATGAACAACGTTCAACGCTTTACCGAGAAAACAGGCGTTGAGGTACGCGTTGACACCGAGGGTTGGGAGGACGTTAGACCCAAAGCCGCGGTCGCTGCCAATACGGGCGCTGGACCTGACATTATCCTTGGCACCAATGACGATGCGAACCTGTACCCTGACAAGTTACTGGACGTAACGGATCTGTGTGAGTACTTGGGCAAGAAATACGGCGGGTGGTACAAGTCCTGTGAGGCCTACTTGAAACCCGACGGCAAGCACTGGATCGGGACTCCACTTGGGGCCACAGGATCAATCATGGTTTACCGTGAGAGCCACCTTAAAGCAGCCGGCTTTAATAGCTTCCCCAAAGACACGGACGGCTTTTTAAAGATGTTCAAAGCGCTCAAAGAAAAAGGAACACCTGGGGGCTTGGCTCTTGGAAACGCTACAGGTGACAGTGGCTGGACACACTGGTTGATCTGGGCCTTTGGGGGCTCCATCGTGGACAAAAATAACCGCGTCATCATCGACAGTCCTGAGACTCTCAAAGCACTTGAGTATGCCAAAGAGCTTTATCAAACCTTTGTTCCTGGAACACTTTCTTGGCTAGACCCTAACAACAACAAAGCCTTCCTTGATGGTCAAATCAGTGCGACCAACAACGGCATCTCCATTTACTACGCAGCCAAGAACTCTACGGATCCAAAAGTCAAAGAGATGGCCGCTGACATTAATCACTCCGTGATGCCCATTGGCCCAGTCGGTGTTCCAACCGAGTACCACCTGTTCTTCAACCAAATGATCATGAAGTACACCAAGTACCCCAAGGCTGCAAAAGAGTTTGTGCGCTTTATGATGGAGAAAGACCAGTTCGATCCTTGGTTGCTTGGTGCGGGAGGCTACATCTCTCAACCGTTAAAGGAGTATGAGAGCAATTCCGTATGGACCATTGATCCCAAAAACATGCCCTACCGCGACTCGGTTAAAAACCTGCGTCCAGCGGGCTACGCCGGCAAACTCGGTTATGCGTCCGCAGGCGCGTTGGCGGACTTTATCGTGCCCAACATGGTTGCCGAAGCTGCCTCTGGGGCCAAGACGCCCAAGGAAGCCGCAGAGCGCGCGCAAAAACGCGCAGAGCGCTATTACAACGTTTAAGAGACGTACAACAGCAGAATTGATCCAAGCTAACCCTTGGACACTCTGGTTGAAATGAGACCCCTAGAAATGCAGCAAAGTATCCACTCTTTAACTGCATTTCTACTCTAAAAATTTTGAGCTAAAACGAAACGCTAAAGGCTTACAGAACTGCATGTTCAAGAATTTACAAAATAATCGCAACACGCTTGGCATGCTCTTTATGCTGCCCGCGGCTGCTATTCTGATCGTATTTCTAACTTACCCACTTGGACTGGGGGTTTGGCTTGGGTTTACGGATACGAAAATCGGACGTGCAGGCGCGTGGATTGGACTTGAGAACTACATCTTCCTTTGGGATGACTCCGTTACAAGGTTGGCGCTCTTCAACACCCTTTTCTATACCGTTGTTGCAAGCGCCGTTAAATTCTTTTTGGGCTTGTGGTTGGCTATTTTATTGAACGAAAAAATTCCGTTCAAAACGTTTTTCAGATCCGTTATCTTGCTCCCCTACATTGTGCCAACCGCTCTCTCAGCGCTCGCCTTTTGGTGGCTCTTTGACGCACAGTTCTCGATCATCAGTTGGGCACTGCTCAAACTAGGACTCATTGATCACTACATTGACTTTCTGGGGGACCCTTGGAACGCAAGACTCTCAACCATTACGGCTAATATTTGGAGGGGCGTGCCCTTTGTCGCCATCACGCTTTTAGCGGGACTTCAAACCATATCACCCTCGCTGTACGAGGCCTGCGCCATAGACGGCGCAACGGGGTGGCAAAAGTTCAGACACATCACATTCCCCCTGCTCACACCGATCATTGCGGTTGTGATGACTTTTTCTGTGCTGTTTACCTTCACTGACTTTCAGTTGATCTATGTCCTCACACGCGGTGGTCCTTTGAACAACACCCATTTAATGGCAACCCTATCGTTTCAACGAGCGATCTCGGGTGGCGCGCTGGGTGAGGGAGCGGCGATTGCCATTGCGATGGTGCCCTTTTTGTTAGCCGCTATTTTGTTTAGCTTCTTTGGACTTCAAAGAAGGGCTTGGCAACAAGGAGGGTCGGACTCCTGAGGAGTGCGCTCTATAGAGCGCCCCCTCCTTTGACTCCTCGGTGCTTGGGTCCTACCCTTTTTCCAACACTCAAAGCTCTAACCCCATACCAAACATCACCGCTCTTTGACGAGACCACTCCAATATGGCAGACAACAATCACAGCACAGTACCTAAAGAAGCCAACGTAGCTAACACCCTTAGCACGCCAGATCAAGACAAGGACGGGGACGGGGACGCCAATCCATCGGGGAGCATGGATTATTTGGACTCCATCCAAAAGAGGTTCATCACCGTTTTCCTGCCCCTGGGTATATTTGTGTTTGTACTCTTGTTCCCATTCTTTTGGATGGCGATTACTTCGATCAAACCCGACGCGGAGCTACTCTCCCACGAGGGCAATCCTTTTTGGGTCGTGCACCCTACTCTTGTTCATTTTCAAAAATTACTGTTTGAAACCGCCTATCCAGACTGGCTGTGGAATACGGTTGTAATCTCCGTTGTCTCAACCTTTGTGTCTTTGTTGTGTTCTGTATTCGCAGCCTACGCCATAGAGCGACTGCGTTTTCAAGGATCCAAGCAAGTTGGGCTCTCTATTTTTCTAGCGTACTTAGTGCCTCCCTCCATTCTTTTCATTCCCCTCGCAACCATTGTCTTTCAGCTCGGCCTCTTTGATACCAAATGGGCCCTGATACTGACCTATCCCACCTTCCTCATTCCGTTTTGTACTTGGTTGCTCATGGGTTACTTTAGAACAATTCCCTACGAATTAGAGGAATGCGCGCTCATGGACGGGGCAACTAGGTTGGAGATTTTGATCAAAATTGTGCTCCCTCTCTCCATTCCCGGACTCATCTCTGCGGGTATCTTTGCCTTTACGCTGTCGTGGAACGAATTCATTTATGCACTGACCTTCATCTCGTCTTCTGAGATGAAAACTGTGCCTGTGGGCGTGGTCACAGAGTTAGTGGACGGGGACGTTTACCACTGGGGCTCGTTAATGGCTGGAGCACTCTTTGGATCTTTACCCGTAGCGGTCTTGTACTCTTTCTTTGTCGAGCAGTACGTATCGGGGATGACGGGGGCTGTGAAAGAATAAAAAGCGGGTGCCTGGGTCGCCTTAAATCAGCACTTTTCACCGAAAAGCTCTGCCATAAACCGCTTTCCTTTGGGGATTTAGAACAAAGGCGTCAGCAAGTCATGCTAGCATTTAGGAGTTGCAGGGTTGCTGAATTTGCAACCCTTATTTACTCCCCCTCCCGAACCATTCGCCCATGAGCTTGTCTTCCCCCCCCAAACACATCACCATCGCAACCCGGGAGAGCCGACTTGCGCTTTGGCAAGCCGAGCACGTCAAATCCCTCTTAGAGCAATTAGGACATACGGTCAGTTTGCTGGGTATGACGACTAGGGGGGACCAAATCTTAGACCGCTCGCTCTCAAAAGTTGGCGGTAAGGGTCTCTTTGTAAAAGAATTAGAAAGTGCGCTAGAGGAGGGGCGGGCTGACTTGGCCGTTCACTCGCTTAAAGATGTGCCCATGAACTTACCCCATGGATTCTCACTCGCTTGTGTGATGGAGCGTGAAGATCCAAGGGACGCCTGGGTCTCGCCCCAGTATGTAAGCTTTGCGCAGTTACCCCAGGGCGCAACTGTTGGCACTTCTAGTCTTAGAAGAATGGTTCTATTGAAAGCACTGCGCCCGGACCTCAAAATTGAGCCCCTAAGAGGTAACTTGGACACGCGATTGGCAAAGCTAGATCAAGGTGCTTACGACGGAATAATTTTGGCAACGGCAGGACTCAAGCGCTTGGGGCTTGAAGCGCGTATACGCGGATCTTTTGAACCCAGCCAAATGCTCCCTGCCGCGGGGCAAGGTGCACTCGGTATTGAGATCATGTCCCGTCGCGGGGACATGATTGAAGTTCTTGAACCGTTGGTCAATTTCAACACGTGGCTGTGTGTAGAGGCTGAGCGCGCAGTAAGCCGAGCACTGGGCGGGAGTTGCTCCATGCCCTTAGCGGCTCACGCGGTGTTGAGTGAGTTGGACTCACAACGCAAGAGCATCAACTTGCAAGCTCAGTGGGGTGACACAGAGCACATAGGCCCCCTTGTTAAGGTGAGTAAAACCCAAGAGATTCAAACCCTTGAAGATGCCAATACCCTGGGTGTGTGTGTGGCCAATGAGATGATACGCCTGGGTGTCATCGTTACACACAACTAACTTCAGCCGCCCCCAACTCCTCCAAGCTTATTGCAATGGGCACTGGGCACTGGGGACTGGGGACTGGGGACTCAGAGTTTAAGGGGCACGTTTAGAGATCTTAGATCTTAGATCTTAAGTCTTGACTTTCGCAGCTCTCATCGCTATGGAGTGAGAGTGGACCGTATCGACTAAAACGTTCACATGCTCAGGCGGGGTGTACTGACTGATACCGTGACCCAAATTAAAGATATGAGTGGGACCACTGCAGCTCGTATCTGTATGAGGCTTACCAAAGCTCTCAAGCACTGCAATGGTTTGTGCGGCAATCGCCTCAGGCGGAGCAAAAAGCACATTGGGATCTAAATTTCCTTGCAAAGCTTTACCCGGCGTCCCCGCTCGTCCACCCACCCGGTGGCGAGCAGCGCTCAGGTCCGCAGTCCAGTCCAGTCCAAGCACCTCGCAGTCCATGTCGGCCATGTCATCCAACCAAACCGCACCCCCTTTGGTGAAAACAATTCTTGGAATCGTCTGACCATTGTGTTCTGTTTTAAGCTGAGAGAGCACCCTTGCTGTGTAATGCAAGCTAAAGTTCTTGAAAGCCTCGTGTGCGAGTACACCGCCCCAACTGTCAAAGATCATCACAGCCTGAGCACCTGCATCAATTTGTGCGTTGAGGTAGGTTGCAACAGAGTCTGCGTTAACGCTTAAGATCTGATGCATCAAATCAGGCCTTGAGTACATGAGGCTCTTAACGAGCCTGTAATCATCGGACCCTGCGCCCTCAACCATATAACAAGCCAGAGTCCAAGGACTTCCAGAAAAGCCAATCAACGGCACGCGCCCCTTCAGTGCTTTGCGAATGGAGCTCACCGCATCAAACACATATCTGAGCTTGTCCATATCGGGAACTCTTAACGCAGCCACGTCTTGCTCTGTCCTAACGGGGTGAGCAAACCGGGGACCCTCACCCTGCGCAAAAGAGAGCCCTAGACCCATAGCGTCTGGGACCGTCAAAATATCGCTGAATAAGATAGCTGCGTCTAATGCGTAACGCTCCAAGGGTTGAAGGGTCACCTCGGTCGCAAAATCAACATTCGTTGCAAGTCCCATAAAGGATCCAGCCACAGCGCGAGTTGCGCAGTATTCGGGCAAATAACGCCCCGCTTGTCGCATCAGCCACACAGGCGTATGGGGAGTTGCTTGGCGAAGGCAAGCTTTTAAAAAAGTGTCGTTGATCAGGGTGTTTTGCATGGTCTCATTCTCGCAGAGTTTTTTTCAGACTGCGCACTCATTTAGGGGGGTCAATGATGACGACTTGGATTTACAAATTGATTTGTAAATGCATGCATTCCAAGCTCCCCCGTCAACATCCATCACAAAGATACTCATTTGGGACGCCAGAAGCGGTAAAATAGCACAAAGGTTGTATAT
>CAIKNE010000084.1 GCA_903828695.1 uncultured Burkholderiales bacterium
ACTTAACAAATAGTCACTGACCCCAAATTTAGACAAGTCTTCGCGGGATACCTCTGCGAGTACCTGCATATCTAGAAGTCCGTCTTGGTCTTTCTCGCCAAGCCATTCAAGTAGGTCTAGATCAGTTGCTGTAAATCTCCTGACTCCATTGGCCCCACCAACTGCAACAATTTTCTCGGGCAATGTTTTGTCTGTTGGACAAGTACGAAACGATGGTTTTAGCATTTGTATTCTCTAGAACGTTAAATATGATGCCTGAATTCAATTATGAACTGCATTACATCGTTAGTGACTACGATGACTGCTGATACAGACCATATGAAATTCTCACCCCAGTAAGCCGCATGTAGCGATAGATGTGTTTCATCAACTTCATCTGTTGTGAATTAAATATGTCCATCTAGTTTTTTCTCAATTAGATACACACCTACTCCCTCCCAGTCTAATGGCTCGCTCTCCCACTCCCCCTTTAATACGCAGAAGTAGTAAGCTTTTGCAGGCTCCTTGGAATGAAAATAAGTGACCTTTCTTGTACGCTCCGCGTTTAAATTACTAGAACGAAGGTTTAAGGTATAAAACGCCCGCGTTTGGTTGTCGATTGTTATTTTTTTTAAAAGCTCTTAGTCCATGAACCTTCTTTCTATTCAGATTTTGTTGAAGTCTGAAGCAGGTTATTCAACCACGCAGGTTTTTCAGGACAGTGCTTCTTGATCCACTCGATGGCTACTGGGTCCCCGTGCGCGGCGGCTTTGCCCATCCACCGATTTGCAAGGTCTAGGTTGAGAGGCACTTTCTCTGCGTTAAAGTGCAACGCTCCAAGCTCTCGCATGGCAAGGGCACTCCCCTCCTCTGCTGCTTCTAGTAGCCATTTCTCCCCCAATTCTGTATCGGCTTGAACGCCAGATCCGTTTAGAAACATAAGACCTATGTACGTTTTAGCCCTAGATGAACCTTTATCTGCTGATAGCTTAAACCACTTAAGCGCAGTTGGATAATCCCCCTCAACCCCTTCGCCAATTAGGTAAGCAAGACCCAGTACAAATGTGCAATTGATATCCCCGCGCTTTGCACCTTCCCTGTAATATCCAACGGCTTTTGTTTTATCAACGGGTACCCCGTCACCTCGTTCGTAGGACATCCCAAGCAAGTAAGTTCCCCAGTCATTGTTTTGTATATATGCTGCGTGAAAGAGGTTATGGGCGTTTTCTGGGTCTTTCTCAACCCCCTCCCCGTGAATCAAAGCTAAGCCGTAAAAGCACTGACAATCTGCGTCCCCAATCTCAACCCCCCGTTTGGCCCAACTGGCAGCCAAGTCCAGATCTGCATCCACGCCGATGCCGTATTTGTAGTTTTCAGCAAGGAGGTAGTAGACAAACTTGTGCTTTTGTGCGGCCGCCTTTTCTAACCAATATAAGCCCTCAGTTTGCTCCTCTTTTGTTTGGCCCCTTCCCATCAAGTGCTTGCCCAGAAAATACTGCGCTTGTGGATCCCCAAAAACTGAACCTCTAAGAAGAAGATTTAATCCCTCCTTTAGTCGCTCTGGTACATCACGCGTTAGATAGATACCGAGCCCGGTCATGCAGTTGACACTGCCACAGCGGATACCTTTTTGAAACCAATACTCAGCAGCTGCGTTATCAACGCTTTTACCGTGTTCGCCGTAAATAAACATCATTGCAAGCTGAAATGATGCATTGGTTGATCCAAGTTTAGAAGCTCGCTTCATCACGTCCAGGGCATGCTCTGTCTCGTGTTCCTTGGTTGCTCGCCTTAAAAGCTCATAGGCATAAAGATAGACACCAAGAGAATCATGGTCTTTAGCACCTAATGCCATATGCTCCATGAAGTGCTCTTTGTCGATATCTGCCCAGTAACTGTGTGCAAGAGAGCAACCAAGTTCCGTTGCTCTTTGAAAAAGAGGTCTTGCGGTATCTGGATCAGAGTGCATGACAC
>CAIKNE010000085.1 GCA_903828695.1 uncultured Burkholderiales bacterium
GCCCAGATTCTTGGCAATTTCGGTGCAATTCAATCCTTCTTTCATGAGGCAAAAAATCTGATATCGTTCGTTCTGGCTGAGGTGTTTATAGGTCATCGCAACTTAACGTTCGAGGTCAAGAAACTATGAATACTAAATCATTCTCAGCCTCTTAACTTTTAGTCAACGTTGCACTTCGTCCTTGAATCCACCAATTTTAATTGTTTATGAATAAGCTTTCAATTTTATTTCTGAGTGCATTATTTTTGCAAATTTGCTCTTCTAATTCACAAGCAACGGTGAGTCTGAGTAAGCAATTGAATTCCTCGAATGGTGATTTCACTTTAACCTCTGAAAACACGAACTACAAAGAAACCGGAAAATATTCGGAAATTAAGGACGTTTGTTATAAGCTCGCACTTAAATATCCCCGCTACGTTGCTTGTAAAGTGATGGGTTTTACTGCAGAAAAAAGAGAGATTTATTACCTGATTAGCTCAAAACAAAACGTCCTAACTCCGCAAATTAATTTAAAAAAGAAACTCCCAGTTGTATTCATCATTGCAGGTACTCACGCCGGGGAAATAGACGGAAAAGATGCGAGCCTTTTAAAACTTCGGGAACTTTTAGGGAATAAAAGTAAAGACAATCCTTTAAATAAAATGATATTGGTGTGGATACCCGTTTTTAATGTGGATGGTCATGAGCATAGAGGCCGTTTTCAAAGACCTAATCAAGAGGGACCTTTTGAGCAAGGTGAGAGAACAACTGCAAGGCGAATTAATTTAAATAGAGACTGGATGCTGGCTCAAACAAGAGAAATGAAATCCATGCTGAGTTTGATCAATGAATGGAATCCAGCAGTAACCATAGATCTACATGTAACCGATGGCCTTAGATTTCGTCATGATGTTTCACTCACCGTTTCCCCTGAATTTGGTGGTGAGGCAGAACTGACACAATCTGCGCAAGCATTACTAAACCAGACACTCACCTCTCTTGGACAAATTGGGCATCATCCAATCGGATTTTATCCAAGATTATTAGACAAAGAAGATCCTAAGGCTGGCCTAATTTTAGATGTTGATACACCGCGTAATTCACATACCTATGCGGGAATTCGTAACCGAATAGGTATCTTGGTAGAGGACTATGCCTGGGAGAGCTATCCATTAAGAGTAAAAACGTGTCTAGACACAATAGATGCATTATTAAAATCTATTGAATCGCACTCGATTGAAATCTTAAAAGCTGAGAGCAATGCAGATGAATTATCCAAAGCTAAGGGGGGCAGCTCTTATTCGCTTGACTTTGAGGTGGACGTACCACAAACAAAAACTGCGAGCAAGATGGTCGATATTTTGGGATACAAATACGACATCCTCGATCCGGCCCCAATAGTAGGTGGTCGTCATATCAGCTACAAGCTTGAGGAGGCTGAGATTTGGCACACCCCCTTTTATGACGATGTGCATCCAATTAAACAAAGCATCATTACGCTTCCTGAATCTGGCTACCTCATACCACTCGCATGGGCTGAAATTGTAAAACCTTACCTTGATTTACACCAACTCAGTTACAAAACTCTCAAGACAAATTCTTTCAATGTACAAGTTCAAGCTATTCGCGTTCAACCCGAAAATGTTGTTTTTGAATCTTCCAGTTTTCAGGGAAGACAAATGACGTACGTAACGGGTGAATGGGGTCCGCACATCACCACAATACAAAAAGGATCTATTTTTGTTCCAATCAATCAGGCTAAATCCAATCTAGTTGTGCATTTACTGGAGCCCAAAGGACCCGACTCGATGTCTTCCTGGGGACTATTTAACACTGCCTATGAGATCAGTGATTACGTGGCTAATCACCGGGCATTTGAACTGATCAATTGGATGAACGATGAACATAATAAAATTAAGGAACTCTACGGAGAAGGGACATACCAGCAGTTACCAAAACTAAAAAGTGAGTATGAGCAAAAAATGCTTTCGGATGAGTCTTTTAGAGTTGATCCGAGTGCGCGCTTGAATTTTTGGATTTCTGCCTTACCGCAACAAGATTTATCACTGAATTTATATCCAATTTTTAGAGCTCAAAGTAATACATTCAAATAAGCTTACTCAAAGCGCTAGTGTTTAGCTCTTATAACTAAGGGGCCCAATTTCCTTTTTTACTCAAGATTGCTTCGACTAGGTTTTTTAAGAATTGCA
>CAIKNE010000086.1 GCA_903828695.1 uncultured Burkholderiales bacterium
AAAATATATTATTTGTTTTTCTTATATTTATTTTCTACTTCATCGTCTGCAATCTTTATCTGTATTTTGTTCTAAATCGTTTTGATCTTCATCTTGCGTCCATAGAGATCTTGAACGGTCTTGTCAGGTTTTGTTTAGGTCTCTTAAGTGTCTTTTACATAACAAAAATACCCCTCATGATTGCATTTAAGGAAGTTTTAATCACATTTTGTGTTTTTGTGTTTTTGTTAATTTTGAGTGCGGGTAGTTTCACTCAGTTTCAATTTGCCATGCTATTTTGTTACACACTATCATTATTGATTTTAATTTATTACATACGGACAAAAAGGATCTAATGCGAATACTTTTTGTTTCTGGTTTTTGGCCTTCTTTTTCGGGTAATTCCGGTGTATCGCTATCAGCGCGCGAACATGCTCAAATGCTCATTGATGTGGGTTGTGAAGTCTTTATATTGGGTTCTGAGTCTGGGATACTTGATGAAAAACTGTTTGCCAGCGGTAAGTTCCATATTAGTGCTAAGGGTTCTGGCGCACTTTACTCACCTGCCAAAGTGGATAAAGCCTCCTTGAACTCCGTCATTTTAAAGGTTAAACCAGATTTAGTAATCGTGGAGGCCTTGCAAACAGCGATTGGCGACGCCTCCATTTTGGTGGCAGCTCAACATGGCTTTCCTGTATTGCTTATCAGTCACGGTGTTTCTGTTCATCCATTTACTAAGCATCCAATTGATTTTTTAAGATCTTTAGCTTGGTTGCCTTACAGGTGGTTTAAACTCCCCAAATTAGTTTCGCAACTAAGTGGTATGGCATGTCTCAGCCTTAAATCGTATTCAAAACGCTTTTTTGATCGCGATTTGGCAATTAAATTTGGAGTTCCTGTTTATCATTTGAATAACTTCCCGATAAACTTAGCCAAAACAACGGACAAGGTCGCGGTTCGAGTATTTGATTTGTTACTTGTGGGATATTTCTCAAGGGTGAAAAATCAATTGGAGGCCATTAATATTTTAAGTAAGTTGCCCTGCAGTAGGTCACTAGTGTTGATCGGTGAAAAATCCGGAGTTTATTATAAGAAATGTGTAGATCTTGTGCGTAGGCGGAACTTACAAGACAGAGTCACTTTTTTGTCAGATTCCGAGTGTTCCATTGCCTCAATGATTGGCCTCTCTAAGTTGTTGTTGTTGACATCCATAACCGAAGTCCAGCCTATCGTATTGCTTGAAGCAATGGCTAGTGGCACTCCCTTTGTTGCTTCTAATGTTGGGTGTGTTCCTGATTTGAGAGGAGGTTATTGTTCGAATATACCTGATGCGCTAGTAGAAATGATTCAAGAAATAGACAATAAGTTCGAGCTATGGACTCAATATTCTGTTGAGGGAATTGATCATTATAAAAAGTTTCACACAAGAGAAGTTGCTGTTCGGGGGTTGAGTCTGATCATCGGCGATGTTCTTCAAATAGGATCTTTAAGGTGATTGCCGTCCTTTTTTGTAAAACTCATCATTATGGCAATGATCAGGCAAAAGAATTCACTCATTCCTGCTCCGTGTAATGGGCAATTCATCATGCTGGTGATGATGAGAATAATGAGAATTGAGTGCAGTGTCTTTTTTGCTCCGAATGATAGCTTCCATGAATCACGTAGGATTGAATGATAAAAGTTCAATAGTAATATAAAAGCAAATACCCCTCCCTCTACAAACCATAACAAAAATTGTTGGTGAGGGTTATCAGCACCATCCTTACCAGACTCTCCTTTTAATGCTAATTTGTAGGCTATTGGCCAACTTCCCGCGCCGTAACCTAAAAAGGGCCTTTCCATAATTGCTTGAATGGATCTTTTTGAAAATTCAATTCTATTTCCCTGAGAAGTGTTATGGTCTCCATTTTTATACTTAATCACATCGGCTACTACTTCCTGAGATCTTTGCTCAATTTTGCTAGAAATTTGATAAAGTCCAGCAAAAAATACAAAGGGAAATATAATGATTAAAATTCTATATTTCTTATTTACAAGGTCCCATAGCATTACCGTAAGTATTATTAGCATACAAAGAAATCCTGTCCTGCCGATCATGATGAACAAGACTTCGAATAGTGTCAGGGTTAGTATTAAGCGGACTATTACTTTGCCCCAGTCTTGGCAAAAACGTTCTCTAAAGTTCCAAACAACAGTGAACATGATTGTGTTCATAATAGGTTGCTCTAGCGTTGAAGTGAAAGGTGTTAGGTCTAAATCAGCTTTAAAGTTAGATGCCCAAGGTACAGGCACTCCCAACCATAAAAGATAGGAGCAAACTATGACAAAAACTTGTCCTATAACCCAAACCTTCAAAATTTTAATGGCTTGATCAGGTGTTTTAATTAACAGGAAAACAATCGGGATAGTCAATATTCTGCAGTACCTCATTATTTGTAAAAGCGCAGCATGTGTAGTGCTTTCCGTCCAAATTAATGTGGCGACAAGCCACATAAGCGCAAAACCTACCGCATAAACTGTATTTTTAGGTCTGATTTTTGAACTAGCTTCATTCGAGTAATTCGCTTTTAATGAGTAGATAGCTACAACTGCTAGGACAATGAATAGGCTAGACAATGATACAAGTGCGACTCCAAAGTTAACCGAAATAGCAAGGGTGCTTACACTTAAAAGTGCAACTTGATTTGCCCACTTTGTACTAAAAGGACTTTGGTTCATTTTAATTTTCTTTTTTTAGGTCAGTTTGAGTGGTGAGGTTTTTGGTCGCTCAACAATGACATTTTACTGCTTTGCAAGGTTAGTATTAAATCCTGAGTAATTCGGACTCAAGAAGATCTTTGTTTCATTCACCTGTCTTTAATATAAAATCCATTTTTAACCCGAACCTTAGAACTCCAGTATTGAAGTCTAAGTTGTATTTCAGTCCAAATTCATTTTCGTAAAATTCCTGCCATTCAGTGATGTTTAAATTTGCTATATTTAATTTATCATTAAGTTTATGAGTAACATAATAGTGACTGGCTGCTGCGGGTTTATTGGAAGCACAATGGTCGATCGTTTATTGTTATTGGGCCATCACGTCATTGGGGTTGATGACTTATCAACTGGGCAGTATAGATTTATTGAAAATGCTGTTCAATATGCCAACTTTGAATTTATGAAGCTAGATTTGCTCAATTTAGAGGAACTTAAATCAGCTTTTGAGGATGGCGATACAGTCATACATTTCGCTGCAAACGCAGATGTTCGTTTCGGTACTGACCATCCAGGACGCGATCTAGAGCTAAATACCATTGGAACTTATCACGTACTGGAAGCTATGCGTGCTAACGGTATAAAAAAGATTGCTTTCTCATCTACTGGATCGGTTTATGGTGAGGCTAATGAAATACCTACACCAGAGGACGCTAGATTCCCTGTTCAGACCTCCCTTTACGGCGCGTCTAAAGCTGCGGGTGAGGGGTTGATCGCCGCATATTGTGAGGGTTTCGGTTTCCAGTCTTGGATATTTAGGTTTGTATCCATACTTGGGGAGAGGTACACACACGGACATGTTTTTGATTTCTATCAAAAACTTAAAGCTGATCCAACCCAGTTGGAGGTGCTTGGAAACGGTCGACAGCGTAAGTCCTATCTTTACGTACAGGACTGTATAGATGCAATTTTTATTGCGATAGAAAAAGCCCAAGAAAAGGTTAACATCTTCAATCTCGGAGTAGACGATTATTGTGAAGTGAATGAATCAATTGGCTGGATATGTGAGAGTTTAAGAGTTAAGCCTAGATTGGAGTACACAGGTGGTGAAAGGGGATGGAAGGGAGATAACCCATTCATTTATCTTGACACCCAGCGCATTCGAAGCCTTGGTTGGATACCTAAACACACAATTAAGGAGGGTGTCCTTAGAACTATACAGTACCTGAGCGAGAATGAATGGGTTTTTAAGGCAAGGGCATAATGAATATGCCTAAATACTTATCACAATCAGCTTATGCAAAAGATACAGAAGAACAAGCGCCCACTGTTTTGATTACTGGCGCAAGTAAAGGACTTGGTTGTTATTTGGCAGAGAGTTTTTGGAGTGCTGGATACAGTCTAATTTTGATATCCAGAAACTTGGAATCTCTTAATAACCTTTCTCATAAGTTATCCAATTCCATAACGGATGAATCAAAAAGGATTACTCCTTCTCAAAAAATATCAGTTTACGCTTGTGATTTGGCTGACTCAAAAGAAATTGACTATTTGATTAAGCGCTTGTATTCGCTGCATAAAAGCGTTGATATTTTGATCAACAATGCGGCAATACAGGGTCCGGTTGGCAAAACTCATGAGCTTTGGGGGAGCTTTCCTGAGCCTTATCTTGAATCCATTCAGGTGAACCTTTTGGCTCCTATTGAGCTCTCATCTAGGTTGATTCCTTTGATGACTGACTCAAAAATTCGTTCCCCTCACTCTGGTGGCTCTATTATTAACATCTCTGGTGGAGGAGCTGCAGGCCCAAGAGCTAATTTCAGTGCTTATGCAACGGCAAAGGCAGGGCTGGTCCGTTATAGTGAAACATTGGCCGAGGAAGTTAAAGATCTTGGAATTCGAGTTAACTGCATAGCCCCGGGAGCCATGAAAACAGCGATGATGCAAGAAGTGCTGGATAAAGGAGTTCAATTTGCTGGTGCAGCAGAATTCGCAACTGCACAAAAGATCATGTCAGAAGGGGGGGCTTCCATGGAGCGGGTGGCCGAGCTAGCGCTCTACTTAGCAGGTCCTGATTCAACCGGGATCACTGGTAAACTAATTAGTGCGATGTGGGATAACTGGCCCGCTTTATCCGGGCACACAGAAGAGATTAAAAAAAGTGATATTTTCACCCTTCGGCGTATTGCGGGTCGAGACAGGGGTATGCCATGGGCGGATCTTTAAATTCTAAGAAAATACTCTAAATTAATATCCAAATGACTAAGCTCTACTCAACAGCTTCCCCAGTTTTGGGGGTTGGGATAATTGGGTGTGGACTCATTGGACAAAAGCGAGCTCGAGCTATAGCTCATCTGCCTAGCCAATTTAAGTTAATTGCAGCTTGTGACCTAGACCTAACCAAGTGTAAGAGTCTTGCCAATGCTCATCACGCAACTGCGCTCGGTAGTGCGCATGAATTACTTGAGAGGGATGATATTCAAGTTGTCATCATTTCAACCCTGCACGACAGCTTAGCGGCACTTTCTTTACTTGCAATTCAAGCAGGCAAGCACGTACTTGTAGAAAAACCCGCAGCAAGAACTACTCAAGAGCTTTCACCTCTCATTGATGCTGTATCCAAGACCAATCTCAAAGTACATGTGGGCTTTAATCACCGCTATCACCGCTCGCTTCGAAAGGCCAAAGAGACGGTGGATAGCGGGGTACTAGGGGATTTGATGTTCATACGGGCCAGGTATGGTCACGGAGCAAGGCTTGGGTATGAGCGGGAGTGGAGGGCTAACCCTGAGTTGTCAGGTGGGGGCGAGTTGATCGATCAAGGCCCACATCTGATCGATCTATCAAGATGGTTCTTAGGTGAATTCAGTGAAGTCCAGGGGTTTGCTCATACTTACTTTTGGGATATGCCGGTCGATGATAACGGCTTTATGATCTTAAAAACCGCTACCCAGCAAGTAGCTTTCCTGCACGCGTCCTGTACCGAGTGGAAGAACCTCTTCTCCATGGAGATTTACGGCAAGTTGGGAAAACTCGACTTGTCTGGATTGGGTGGGAGTTACGGAGTTGAGAAATTAACTCACTACAAAATGCTCCCCGAGATGGGCCCGCCAGATACTACATCTTGGGAATATCCCATGGAGGATGACTCTTGGAGGACAGAATTATTAGAGTTCTATGAGGATATAAGGCTTGACCGCACTCCTGCTGCTGGACTGTTGGACGCAAAAGCGACATTAGAGGTTGTTCAAACTATTTACAAGGATTCTGGCTATGATCATCGCTCGTAGTCCGCTGCGCATAACGCTTGGGGGAGGAGGGACCGATTTACCCTCCTACTATAAGGAGCACGAGGGATTTGTTATTGCAGCAGCGATCGATAAGTATGTCTATGTCAACGTGATGAGACCCTTTACGGAGGGGGTTTTC
>CAIKNE010000087.1 GCA_903828695.1 uncultured Burkholderiales bacterium
AGCATATGCAGATATTAACCAGTTATGCACCATGAATTAGAGTCATTTTTGATTAACAAGAAATCTCTTTTCTTCAACAGTTAAGTCTTGCCAAAGCACTAGATTTCCTGATAGCGTATCTAAATCAAAACGCCACTCAATCCGATCGAGTCCACTCGATTGCATTGCAGTAAAGTGGGAGTACAACGGCGTAACTGTATAAACGTTTGAATCAACTATTGGATACTCAAGCTGAATATATTGCTCATCTTGCTCGCCATTTTTTGAAATCAACCAAGCAGTTGATGCTTTCATTGGCCATCCTCATCTTTTGGATAAAAGATCGGCATTACTCGATGCTTATCAATTAATGGTTTCCACATGGAACAAGTCTCATCGGCTTGTGTATGAGAACCATCAAAACCTCCGCCCACAAAAAGCCCCATTTTCCCGCCCGATGCAGATGTATTTATGAGTCGGCTTTTTGAGTGTGTGCGATCGACTCTCCAGTTTTTGCATGAACCGCACTCATTTATTCCAGATTTTGGGTCGGGATTTACTTTTGTCATCTCTTCATTTACCGTTGGCTGTAGGGTTTATTACTCTGGTCCATAGAACCAGTTACTTGCCCACCCTTTTGGATTTCCAGCTCGCCGTAGATCAATTTACCGTTAATTAAGCCTGTCGGCTGAACGAGCACATGCTCTGCGCAGGAAACGTCATCGTGAATCTCACCGTGGACTTCCATTTTACGGGATTTAATCTTTCCTTTGATAATTCCAGATTCACCGACTTGCAAGTCATCTACCGATATTTCCCCCGTTACAGTTCCGTTTATAAAGGCTTTGCCTCCTGCTGAAATCGATCCTACAAAAGTTACACCCTTTCCAATCGTGATGCTATTGTATTGATTCAAACTATACAAACCGTTTTTTTCGTCATTCATATTTTTGTTCCTTCAGATTGATATTTTTGGTGTTATTACTTGGCAGCTTTAAAAGATTGCCTTGATAAAAAATCTTGAATGCGTCTAAGTTGTTACTAAAAATATTAAATGGCGGTCGGCCTCTAATGGTGTGTGACTGTGAATTTTTTAGATGTAAGACTTGTACTTTGCTTGCGGCATCTTTTATGCAGATTGAAGCGTCTGTTTTAGCAACTACGTGCACATAGTCTCCTGGCTTGGAAGATTGGCTGGCAAATGCCGGAACCACTTCATTTCCCCATAGACATTCCGGCGTGCTCTCTTGGGGCTTAACTGAGGCGATTGGAAGTGTTGAGTTATCAGTCTTGGTTTCTGTAGACGTCTTTCCAATTGGCACACTATTATTTGGCTCACCACTTATATTTGATGGCTTTACGTCACCTACAGATACAGGGAGATTAAGCCCCAAATAAATTACAGTATATGAGACAACCAATGCTCCAAATATCGGCAGATAGGTAGATCTAATATTCTTTAAGAAATCAATATTAGTTGTTGGTGTTGGTTTTGTTTCTTCTGTAGTAATTTCCGGCTCTAGAACAGGTTTTGGTTCAGGTACTTCATCGAGTGATTGAACATCTGCACCAAAGTGCATGAGCAGCTTTCTACCCGTTGCTAGCTTTATGGACTGGGTATAAAAACTACTGTCCCCCCCATCCTCTAATTGCTTGACTTGGGAGCTAGATAAAGAGTGCAGTTTGGCAAGGGTTATGACTTCAAGCCTAGCCTCCTCGCGGAGTTTCTTGAGCAATGCTCCATCAGCTGGCGACCAGACTTGGTTTGTCACGATCCAGACTCCAGAATTATTTCGTTAGTAACGAGTGAAACTGAACAGCTGAACCACTTTGATTGCGAACAGACTTGAAGTCTTCTCTACGCTTTCTGATGTACGTCATTGGCGTAGTGGCTTTGTATTTCGCAAATGAGGACTGGATAGATAGATGATCACAACCAGACTCATGCATCAATTCAGTCCATCCGATCTGCTCTTGTATGTGGTCATCAATCCAAGCACACAGTTGCTCAAATTGATCCTTGTTGAATCCTTGCTGACTATGGTGATGAACTTGTGAGAGCATATAAATTCTCTTTAAGCTAATTGGGCTCGAGGTTAGAACGTTTATTACGTTACGATCATGAATTGGAATTCTTTTTGGTATTTCAAACCACCCCTAATTGGGGAGTATCACGAAATACTTTTTAAGTAAAAACCCTGATTTTTCTTGGTTTTTGCCTCATGAAGCCTAGAGTTCAAAAGATCTACCTCCCGCAAAATTAAGGGACAGCAATTTGGGCTATTTTTCCATTACAGTGGTGTTTAACCCGTCACTTACACACCCATGCCTCTTGAACACGTCTATTTGGTAGATGACAACCCAGCCATACGTTTGCATCTAAAAGCCTTGCTCGTTAGCAAAGGCTACGGCGTGCACGAGTTTGATAGCGCACAGGCATTCTTAGACGGGCAAATCAAGCTAGAGCATCCCTGCGTACTAGTCTTAGATATGCGAATGCCAAAACTAAGAGGGCTCGATTTACAAAAACATCTAAATGCACGTGATATTTTTGTGCCCATAATTTTCATAAGCGGGGAAAGTCAGCATCAAGAAATCATTGACGCAATGAAAGGCGGCGCCATTGAATTTTTATGGAAACCATTTAAAAGCGATGACATGCTGTCAGCAATCCAACGGGGAATCGATTTAGATACTGCTAACGAGAATTTAAATCAAAGAAAATTGGAACTCTATTCTTTGCAATCGAGCTTGACTCGACAAGAAAACAAAGTTTTTCTGCTCATGTTGAAAGGTCTAGGTAACAAAGATACGGGCAAAGAACTCGGCATTTTTTCTGATACCGCTAAGAAGTATCGGGCTCAGGTCTTAGAAAAAATGCAAGTATCGAATTTACGCGAACTGCTTGCGTTGTGGCAGGGAATTGAACCTGAAATGTAGCGACATTTGGGAGACGTACCGGTCGCATATTTGATCACCAACTTATAAACAACAAACCGATTACAAGAGGTATGACACGGTTTTCAATTCCGACGCCGCTCAAATTATTAAGTTTGAGCCCGGATGTAGATCCGGACAAAAGGCTATAACTGGTTCGAGCTCCAGACCTTAGCTCTTACTTCCTCAAGTGCCATTCGATCCTTGTGTTCTTGCTCTTCACGCTTTGCGTTTAATGATCGTGGTGTGTAGCGTTCGATCTGCTTAGGCGTGAGGTGCCAATATGGGTTGCCTGTTTGGTCTCGCATCTGCCACTCAATTTCACTTTTGCATTCAGCACCCAATCGACGCTTGAAGAAAATGGCATCGTGAACATTGGCAATGGGTACATGCCCTTTAGCCATTGCTGCTTGACGAACAATATCCATGACGTGCGTTTCGCCATGCTGATAAAGATAGGCGAGCACCTTGGCTTTGCTAGGTCTTCCGCTATCCGTCTGCAGGTATCGCTCGAGCAGCGAATCAGGACGGAACTTCTTGAACAAATCGTAGAGGTAGTCGTCCAGTGCGTTTTGCTCTTTGATGAACAACTTCACAGTATCGTCGGCAAGAAATCGTATTCTGTCTTCGGTGTTTTGCAAGATTTCAACAAGTGCAGGATTGGTCCAATTGCCAGAAGCATCCAACCATCCTTTAGCTGTTTGTCGTGCACCAAAGCTGATTGCCGTAAACGCTTGCTTGAGTAGCTTGGGTCTAAGATCTTTAGGTACTGGGCTGCTTTCTGGGAAAACATAATGGCGCACAGTCGCCATGAAATCTGCCTTATCTTCTAAGTACAGAAGCGTGGCAGGAAATGATTTCTTCAAATCTTGATCAAGTCCACTGGCAGCTAAGTAGCCACGGGCATAGCCCATTTTCCAAGCGACTACGCTGCTGCGGATGTCGTACTCCCAGCAGTTGCCCAGCATGGCGCGGCGCAGCTCCTTGTTGACGTTTTGAACGCTGGTTCCTTCGTAATAGGTACGACCAAACGGACTGAGTTTTTTTCGTTGAAGGTAGTAGCCCTTGGTGACAGCGGCTATGCCAAGAATTGATAGCGCTTGACGAAGTGCCAAGTCCTTCTTGGGCCCTTGGATCATCTTTGATTCCGTTTCAAGCCAATAAACGTAGGCTTTGACTGACTCAATATCAACTGGCACCCAATCGAAAAGCTGCCTCAGCTTATCCTCGCGCCATTCCAAGTTGTACTCTGGATAGAGGTGATCAAACAAGGCAATATTACTTACGTCATCACCGCTCAGGTACGCATCGATCTCTTCGTCAGTTGTGGCGGCAGAAAGGGATGCAGCAGGAACCTGCAAGTTGTTTTGTATCGTAACCAGTGAGGTGAGCTTGACCTGGGAATTCTGGCCAGAGAACTTAGTGCCCTTGACCACCGTTTGGACGATGTCCCAGTCGTTGTCCGTTAGCCATTTGTGCACGCGGATCTTTTTGGGTCCGATCTGCCCGCCTTTGTTTGCCAGCTGGTCTAGTGAAATTGCGTAAAGTCCAAGTTTGCGTTGCTCAGGTGTTTGCCCACGTTGTAGGGTATCAAACAGCATGGATTCCACAACGCTGATGTATTTAGCTAGCGCCCGTTTGGCAGCCGCAGCTGGCTTTGGAAAAGCCTTCTGTAGGGCTGCTTCTACCGACTCATGGACTGTGAGCTTGATCACTTGATACACGTTCCTTACAAATGAAATCTAGGATTTCCAGTGTATTTAGCACCTTTTTACAGATTTCACGACCACAAAAAAAGTCACAGACATATAGTAATTTATAAGCTTGATTTGTTGAAAATTATTGGCTAAGTGGGATCTTGGAGTGGCATTGCCACCACATGCCGAAGGCATGCAGCTCCTGTGTTCAGGAGACGAATGAATTCGAAAAAAAATGAACAGATATTTTTGGATAAGTACTTGATGCACAACTACCAAACATCAGTTCGGGCACAAGTCAAAGGCCGCAGCCAAGTGATCAAGACCGAAGTTCGGGCCATTAACTGCCGTCGACGACAGTCGGCTTAGCGCAATGCTTCCTCTGCGATTGCAGCGGCCTTCACTTGAAGCAGACGCTGCAAGCGCCGCAGGAACCGAGCCTCAATCTGTCCAGCTGCCACCGCCGAACCAATAAGACTGTTGATTGCCATGATCCGTTCTTGGGGTCGAAAACCACCAAGTGCCTGAATGCTCTTCCAAAGTTCAAACTCTTTGCTTGGCAGAACAGCAATACGGTTGCCGTCTAACATCACTCCAGTTACTAGTTTTTGGTCTCTAGCTGCAAAACAACGGTCTTTATGGTACTTGAACCCATGGCGGTGCACCACCAGCTTTGCTGCCCAGAGGAAGGCGGGTGTCGCCCCGTTGCCGGACCAAGTAAGGTCATCAACGTAGCAACTGTCACGCAAGCCCGCATTTGCTGCCAGGACGTGCAGTTCATCAAGCATTGGCTTTGCCGCGAAGAAGGCTAGCAACTGACTCACACAACTACCCGTAGGGACATGGTTCTCGAATGTGCATAGACGCGTAAGTAGTGCAGCAACATCAGGGCTACAAAGCATAGTGTTAGTAAAGAACCTTGAAACGCGCGCGCCATCAACGGAGGGGTAGAACTTCTTTAAATCCAGCTTTACAAGCGGAACAGCGCCAACGTGGACCTTCGCATTGGTAATGTACGATCTTCCTCGAACGCCAGAGTGAAGGTAGTCAGGCTTTTCAATGCGCTCAAGCAGATTGAAGATACGGCGGTGGATTCGCTCCAGAACGACCTTAGGAACTTCTACTTGGCGGTCCTTTTCACCCTGCTTTATCTTGAAGACACGGAAGTTACCTTCATTTGCAGCGAGGTGCTCCAAGAATAGCAAGTCGACATTGAAGACATCTTGTGCCAACCGCTTGCGGCTGGAAAGCTTGTACAAGGGGCACTGGTCCAGCGCATAGGTCTTACGAGTAGCCAAACGTTTTTCTCAGACGGCGTCTTTAGCCGCCATCCAGTTCAGCATCTTGATTACCTTGCCGGCTATCGACGTGCGGAGCTTCTCGCGGGCTCCGCCTTCAACCTGCTCAGCAAAAAAGATCAATGAAGATAGAGGCATGCCAAATATTTCCGCGTACTTTTGCAACAACTCCAGCGTCACTTGCTTCTTGCCACTTTCGATCTCAGAGAGGTAGGACTTTGAAATTTGCATTCGTTCTGCCAAAGTTGTCTGGTTCATGTCGTGAAACACCCGCACCAAACGAAGTGCCTCGTTTTGCATTGATACACCCTGTTATACGCACATAAAAAGGCCAGAGGTCATCTCGGAATTGGTTCCAGATGCTCCAGATGTGTAGCAGAGCCTTAGCGGCCCAGATGACACCTCTAAGCACCACGCGATGGCGGAATAACCACCCCCGCAGGCTCTTCTTCTCCGATGCCGGCCGACGGCTTGAACGTTTACGAACTTCAGGCATTTGTGCCTCCTTCTTCAAAACGACCCTGCAACATGCAGAGCCTCTCGTCAGTTCTGAAGAAAGTGAGAGAACGTCGGCTGTTTGCACCTCTGGGCCCATAACCGGTCCCGGTACTCGTCCGGGACCGGCTTCGCTGCAACCACACGGACCACCGCGTATCGGCGACCGCATGACCACAGAGAACATTAGAGCCTTGCGGCCCCACGAGATGCGCTTCCACATCTCCACTTTTGACGAATGCTCTCTTTAGCCCAAGCAAACTCATTCTAGCGGGTAGCGTCCAAAAAAGCAAGAACTATTTTCGCCACTGGCGAACTTTTTCCCGATTGGTTAGATGTCGCGAAATTAGTACGGCCGCCGCCTTTCGGACGGCAAGTATTTGAGCGAGGCATATGCAAAACGCCACATAAGGGAAAGGTCGACCGGGGTTGTTACTGCTTACCTTGTGCAACTGCTTTATGGCAGTGGGTTCGCGGTGTCTACGTCACTTTAGCGTCCGAAACTGCCAATGGGTAACACAATAGCCTGATCCGCTTTCAGCCTCTAGCCGCAGCTCAAAATCATTCAATGAAATTCAGATCAAGCTAAAAAATATTTCTTAATACTCGCGAGGCAACATGATCACCCAGTGTTCACCGTCCCAACAGGCGTATAAAGATATGGAGTGCATTGGAAAATCTGTGTAAGGGATCTCTTGACGGGCGTGCTCACTGCCACTGCCGTCCTCGTAGATCATTGTTGCCCTGTTGCCGTTGACCGTCATCCGTATTTGGACAAACCAGTCATCAGTGCCAATCTCGCTTAGGTGACTGGCAATCGCATCCATCATCCAAAAACACTCGGCCTCTTCTGCCAAGTACTTAGTGCCATCAGTCAGCAGGTGCCTGCGGCTGATTCGGTAGTAGCCCGTGGTGCCAATAAATTGAGTTAGCTGGGTTGGATCAAACGTTTTACGCATTTGAGACCTCCAGCTTTGCCAACTCAGCTTGGCTGTCTGCCAAAAG
>CAIKNE010000088.1 GCA_903828695.1 uncultured Burkholderiales bacterium
GGTGCAGCAGCGACCGGCGCAGGTGCTGTGGGAGCTGCGCTAGCAGGGGCTGGTTTAGCGCCTGCTGCTGGATCGGCCGCGTGGGCTGCACTGGCTAAAACAAACGTGCTTGCGATGAGGAGGGACAGAAATTTACTTTTCATTAAAAAACTCCATTTAAAAGAAAAAATATTTAACTCAACTTACTCTACTAACACTGGTAACACTGGTAACACTGGTAACACTGGTAACACTACTAACTCGACTGAAAGAACTGAATCCATTAATTTCTCCACCCACGGTGCCAACCGTGCTCAGGGTGATGCCACCCCCAACCAAACTGAGTGTGATAGCTCCACACCCAAGCGGCTCCAGGTGGCGGGTAATCGGGGGCCACATACACAGCACCCGGGGGCACAATGATCGGCGCGGGTTGAACAGCGATGGGCGCCACTGGGGTTACGATCTGCTCGGCCATCGTAGGCGCTTTGCCGATGCCTGAGCTCTGGGGCGGCAGCGCAGGTGCAGGTACTTGGCCCTGATAGCCCCCAACTGGCTGGTGAGGGAGGAGGGCCGCGGGTTGTGGGTTTTGCGGCAAAACTGGAGTTTGAATGAGCTGCTGAGCCTGTACCTGCAAGCATACGGAAGTAACCAATAACAAAAATGCGCTAAAGTTACGAATCATCTTGTAAATGGTAAATTAGTACACATTAGTACTCATTAGAACAAGAGGGTCGGTTACAGTTTTAGTTCGCCGTGTCTAAAGGGGATCCAATTTTTGTGGTCTGGCCTGTATTGCAAACCATAAGGATTGGTAAAGAAAACCTTTAACAAAGGGGTCCCACCTTCTTTTGCGGTTTTACTGACGTCTACCAAGCCAGTAGGTAGAAAAACTTTTTCCAATACCTCTTGAGTTGCTGGTTCGTGACCCAAAGAATTCGTGTAATTTTGAGCTTGTTCAGCAATTTTCCAAGCTTCATCAACCATATCGATGTAGCGAACTTGTGCTGTCTCTGTCATGTCGTCAATCTCCTAGACGTTTTTCTCAATCAAAATAGGAATCATATATGAGTTTGCGATCAAATTCAAAATTTCAATAGGGGCTCAGATGATTTCAATCTCACCGGAGTCGCATCAATGGCTCTTCAAAGGGATCCTAAGAGTAAATACTCCATTAAAGCCTTTTGGACATGAAGCCTGTTCTCCGCCTCGTCCCAAACAACGGATTGGGGGCCGTCTATAACCTCAGCCGCAACCTCCTCGCCTCTATGGGCTGGGAGGCAGTGCATGAAAAGCGCCTGAGGATGAGCCATGGCCATCATCTCTGGCCCCACACACCAATCGTTAAAGGCAATTCTTCTTGTTTCATTTTCTGCCTCATACCCCATACTGGTCCAGACATCTGTCGTAACCAAGTCAGACCCCTTGCAAGCTTGCCGAGGATCATCAAAGACCTTAAAGCTGTGACTTGATGTGAGGCCTGCGATGGATTGATCTACCTCATAGCCGCGAGGGGTACTGATGTGGACTGTAAATCCGAGCAATTCGGCTGCTTGTAGCCAAGTATTAGCCATGTTATTACCGTCACCAACCCAAGAAACAATTTTCCCTCGCAGGCATGCCAATGGATTGCTGGGGTCTCCGCGGTGCTCAATAAAGGTAAACAAATCAGCAAGTATTTGACAAGGGTGGAACTCGTTGGTAAGTCCATTGATCACTGGCACGCGCGAATGGGCTGCAAAGTTGTTGATCTTGTCTTGACCATAGGTGCGGATCATCACTAAGTCCACCATTCGGCTGATGACGCGAGCGCTGTCCTCTATGGGCTCTGATCGCCCGAGTTGAGAGTCCCCGGTGGTTAAATGAACCACCGACCCCCCAAGTTGATACATCCCCGCCTCAAAACTAACACGCGTTCTTGTGGATGCTTTTTCAAAAATCATGGCCAACGTTCTGTCCACCAAGGGCTGATGGCGCTCATAGGACTTGAATTTGTTTTTGATTAACGCAGTTCGTTTGAATAAATATTCGTATTCATCTAGCGTGAAATCAGAAAATTTCAGATAGTGTTTCAAACGTTTGCCTTTTGCAAAGTTAAATTTTGAGTGCTAGATCCTTTGAGTCCTGCTTGTTCCTCTAAGAATGTTTTGATGATCGGGACCAAGATGGAGAGGACCTCATCAGCCTCAGCGGTTGTCATAATCAGTGGAGGCACCAAACGGATGACAGAGTCAGCGGTTACGCTGAGGAGCAGTCCCGCTTCTAGTGCCCGTCCCATGATCACTGAGCAAGGATCGTCTAGCTCAATACCAATCATCAAACCAAAAGCACGAATTTCTTTCACCCCCTTTGAATGGCCAAGAGCTTTGACCAACCCTTCTTTCAAATGACTTCCCACAATAGATGCATTTTCAAGGAGTGAGTCTTCTTCAATGATTCTGATCGTCTCCACCCCAGCACGCATGGCCAGAGGGTTTCCCCCAAACGTGGTGCCGTGATTGCCGGGCTGAAAAATATGCGCAGCTCTTGGACCTGCAACAACCGCTCCAATGGGTACGCCTGAGCCTAGGCCTTTAGCCAGTGGCATCACATCAGGCTTGATCCCTGCCCATTGATGGGCAAACCATTTACCCGTCCTGCCCATGCCGCACTGGACTTCGTCAATCATCAGTAACCAATCCTTTTTGTCGCAAAGAGATCTGACCTGTTGGAGGTAATCTTTGTGCATGGGATTGATTCCGCCTTCACCTTGAATGGTCTCAAAAAATACAGCCACCACATCAGGATTGTCTTTTGTTGCAGCTTCCAAAGCTTTGATATCGTTTAGAGGGACCCGAATAAATCCACCCAGTAAAGGCTCAAAGCCTTTTTGTATTTTTGCATTACCCGTTGCACTGAGCGTGGCGATGGATCTGCCGTGAAACGCTTTTTCATAGACAACGATCTGTGGGTTAGAGATTCCTTTGTCGTGCCCAAATTTGCGGGCTAATTTAATGGCCGCTTCGTTAGCCTCTAAACCGCTTGAACAAAAAAAGGTATTCGTCATCCCCGCTAATTCAGCCAATTTCGCTGCAAGTTTTTCTTGATCGGGGATATGGTAATAGTTGCAGCAATGCATCATTTTTGCGACTTGCTCTTGTAATGCGGGTACCAATTTAGGGTGACCATGCCCGAGCGTGTTGACCGCTATACCGGCGAGAGCGTCCAAATAACTCTTTCCGTTGACATCCCACAGACGAACCCCATGACCGTGGGACATTGCCACTGGCAATCTTCCGTATGTGTTCATCACATGAGGTGAATCTGCTTTGAGTAAAGACATAAGGAGTGGCTCCGGAATGAGGCTGTTTGTATTAATTAGTGCAATTGTAATGAACTATCGTGAACGCTTGATGATACAAGACCTATAAGCGCTCATCCGTGCGCAAGTAGGCAGGACAGGTTTGGAATTAAGCCCAACCCCAACCCCAACCCCAACACAGATCAAGCGCGTCCTTTGTACAAAGGAGTCAATCTGCAACTGAGCTCTCATCACCAATCCACCAAGAGAGCGTCTTATCGGGACTTCTGGTTGCCTCGTGCAAATGGCTCTGCATACTCGGGTTAGATCAGTATAAACCCGGTGATCCTTTAAGAGCTCGGTTAGAATGGTCCAGGTCCTAGGTACTTCGGATTTGCATCTTCAAATCCACGGCTATCCCAGGAATTTACACTTCGACCTTCAAGAATGGCATCTCCCAACTCTAAAGAATTCATTATCCTGGGCATTACCCAAGACGGGAAGACCTTTCGCCCAAGTGACTGGGCTGAGAGGTTGGCTGGAGTGATGAGCCAATTCAGACCTGGCGGGGCCATGCCGGGGGACTACATTTCTTATTCACCTTGGTGCGTTCCGAATCAAATTGACGGCTATAAGTGCGTGGTCGTTCATATAGACCTTAAAGAGTCTGAGCCAATGGCTTGGAGCTTTGTGATGAATTTTGCAAAAGACAATCAACTTCAGGTCAAAGAACCTCAGAAGCCATAGACAGACTTGGACATGAAAAAAGCCGCTAATTGCTTAGCGGCTTTTAAGGGTAGTGTTTGCCAACAGCGCACCCGATCAAACGGCAGTCCCTTGAGGGGACCGTGCGAATTGCCTAGTTATTAGGCTGCGGTTGCCAAGGCTTTAACCTTGACGGATAAGCGGCTCTTATCACGAGCTGCTTTGTTTTTATGAAAAATTCCCTTGTCTGCAATCGTATCAACGATGGCTTGCATTTTCCCGAAGAGTTCAGTTGCTTTGGCTTTGTCGCCACTTACAACTGCTTTCTCAACGTTTTTGACAGCGGTACGGTATTTTGAGCGCAGTGAACTGTTCGCTGCATTGAGTTTCACGTCTTGACGTGCACGTTTACGCCCTGAGGCTAGACGTGGGTTCTTTTTAGGCTTTCCAGATGCCATGAGTAATTTCCTTTTATTGTCTGTAGATGATGTTGGCGAACCTTAGATTATAGCAAATTCTGGGGTTAAAGCCCCTTTTTTACCAAGCATGTAAGTGCCAGACTGACTGGGGAAGATACACTTAGTGTGTGAGTCTCATAAAATCCGCATCCCTCGTATCCATTTTGACCCTTGTTTCCCGTGTCACCGGGTTGGCGCGCGAGCTCTTGATTGCCTCTTTTTTCGGCGCAAGCGCTCTCACGGATGCCTTTAACGTCGCTTTTAGGATTCCTAACTTACTGCGCAGGTTATTTGCAGAAGGCGCCTTTAGCCAGGCCTTCGTCCCAGTCCTAGCCGCCACGCGGCAAACCAAGGGGGAGGAGGCAACGAAGGTTTTAATAGACCGTGTCTCAACCCTCCTTAGCCTTGCACTTTTGCTCACCTGTATCGTGGGTGTGATTGCCGCTCCTGTGCTGGTTTGGATGATGGCCAGTGGTTTGGAGTCGAGTCCAGCGTCTTTTGACAATGCTGTTTATATGACACGTTGGATGTTCCCCTACATCGGCTTTATGTCTTTGGTTGCTCTGTCTGCTGGGATATTGAACACTTGGCGCCGCTTTGCTGTACCCGCAGTCACTCCTGTGCTCCTTAACCTATCCATGATTTTGGCCGCATGGCTGGGAGCCCCTTGGTTCAGATCCATGGGACTTGAGCCCATTCACGCACTTGCTTTTGGTGTCTTATTGGGCGGTCTGCTGCAACTGTGCATCCAAATCCCAGCTCTTTTGCATATCGGCTTACTTCCAAGAGTGCACTGGAGTTTGAGGGAAATCAAGACGGCTTGGAGGGATCCGGGAACAAGAAACATTTTGAGCCTCATGGCTCCAGCCTTGCTTGGGGTCGGTGTGGCTCAGCTGTCCTTGCTGATCAACACTCAGATCGCCTCCCACTTGACGGCGGGCAGTGTGAGTTGGCTCAGTTACGCAGACCGTTTGATGGAGTTTCCAACGGCACTATTGGGTGTGGCGTTGGGCGTCGTATTGATGCCCCAATTGGCCGCAGCCAAGGCCGCTAACGATCGTCATACATTCTCAAAAATGCTGGACTGGGGGCTTAGGCTGGTCGTGATGTCGGCTGCACCGTGCGCCGTCGTTTTAATGATCTTCTCGCAGCCCCTAGTCTGCGTTTTGTACCACTACGGCGCTTTTACTGCCAATGACGTAGATCAAACCAGTCGCGCGTTGATGGGTTACGGGGTGGGGCTCCTTGGGTTGATTGCCATCAAGGTCTTGGCTCCAGGTTTTTATGCAAGTCAAGATATTCGCACCCCTGTCAAGATCGCTGTATTGGTCTTGGTGTGCACCCAATTGCTGAACACAGTGTTTGTTCCCTATTTTGCGCATGCTGGGCTTGCACTTGCCATTGGCGTTGGTGCGTTGATTAATGCGGGACTGCTTTGGCTAGGCTTGATTAGAAGCGGTAAATATGCCCCCATGCCAGGGTGGTCACGATTTCTTCTTCAAACTTTGATAGCATGTTTGCTGATGGGAGCTGTTTTGTACTGGGCCAACAATCATTGGGACTGGACTGCACTGAGGGCCAGTGTGTGGCTTCGAATCGCCCTTCTCGCGGGTGTCTTGAGTTTGGCTGGATCACTTTATTTAGCAGCCCTGGCAGCAATGGGTATGAATCTGCGCGAATTAGTAAAGACATGAAGTTAAAGTACTCCAATTAACATCAAAGTCATGGACCTTAATCTATCCGTTCCAAGTGCGATCAATTTCTTTACCTCCCTTGTGCGCGAGGGGGAAGACTTTGCGCTTTTAGAAGCGGCAATCTCCATTGCGCAGGATGAATTTCCCCAGCTCGATATTGAGCAGACCCTTAGCCAGGTCGATCACATGAGATTGAAACTTCAATCCCGCATTCCCAAGCACTGTGATCATTTGGGTAAATTGAGAATACTGAATATGTATTTCTATGACGAACTTGGATTTGCGGGCAATGTTAACAATTACGATGACCCTCAAAATAGTTTTATACACAGCGTGATTGCCACCCGACGCGGCATCCCCATTACCCTGGCCGTGTTGTGGCTTGAGCTGGCCAAAGAAATTGGCCTTAGAGCCAGTGGCGTTAACTTTCCGGGGCACTTTTTGATGAAGATTGATTTGCCCGAGCCCCATGAGGGGCAGGTCGTAATGGACCCTTTTACAGGCACTTCACTCTCTAGAGATGAAATAGGGGAACGCTTGGTTCCCTGGCTCACGCAAAGCGACCAAACCTTCATTCCTGGAGGTATAGCGGATGAGACCTTAGCTCATTTTTTAGAGTCCGCCAACTCCAAAGAGATTGTCACAAGGATGCTCAACAATCTCTTTGAGATCTACCGCAGGCAATACGACTCCAAGCGTATGCAACTTGTCCAATCACGACTAGATGTGATTGGCTCTATATGATCCAGAGTTTGGGTCGCATTAGCTAATAAAAACGCGTACCGCTGAGTCCTCTTTAGCGTCAGGCGTCGGGCTCTTTAAAGCGATCACCTCTCCAATGGCGTGCACAGATTCGCCCAGCGACTTGAGAGTGGCAATACAAGCCTGGGCTTGCTGCTCAGCAATAATGACGACCATCCCAATACCATTGTTGAAGGTACGGTTCATCTCAAAGTCATCGATACCAGCTGTTTTTTGGGCCCAATTAAAGAGCTCAGTTTGAGGCCAGTTCTTGCGCACCAGTTGGACACCCATCTCGCTTGGCAATATCCGAGGGATGTTCTCGATCAGTCCGCCGCCCGTGATGTGAGCAAGTCCTTTAATAGGATGTTTTTTAAGAGCTTCTAAAACGGGTTTTACATATAGCCGGGTTGGAGCCATTAATGCCTCTTTGTAGGGCAGGCCGTCTAGGGTTTGGGGCATCGAGCCGGCTGAGCGCTCCAGTAATTTGCGAATAAGTGAGAATCCGTTGGAGTGTACGCCACTTGAGGTCAAGCCAAGTACAACGTCCCCAGGTTGGATATTTTTTCCGTCTAATATTTTTGATTTCTCAACGACACCCACTGCGAAGCCGGCCAAATCATATTCACCTTTTGGGTACATGCCTGGCATCTCCGCTGTCTCCCCCCCAATTAGCGCGCACCCGCTGAGCTCACAGCCCTTGGCTATGCCCTCTATGACTTGAGCTGCAGTGTCAACGTCTAAGGACCCGCAGGCAAAGTAATCTAAAAAGAATAAGGGCTCTGCTCCTTGAACCAAAACGTCATTCACGCTCATTGCTACCAAATCGATTCCAACCGTATTGTGGATGTTCCACTCAAACGCAAGCTTTAACTTAGTGCCCACCCCATCTGTGCCGCTCACCAATACGGGCTCTGAGTAGTTCTTGGGTACTTCAAACAAGGCGCCAAATCCGCCTATTCCCGCTAAAACACCGTTTCTGAGTGTTTTACGCGCAAAGGGCTTGATTCTCTCGATAAGAGCGTCCCCAGCGTCAATGTCAACGCCAGAGTCTTTGTACGATAAGGGTAAATTCATAACTTAAGTTTCTTGGAAAAAGGGTAAAAGACGCAGTGCTTGAGGAGTAAATTCAATTAAAGCGTCCTATTGTGGCTTAGTTGGGGCGCAGATTGACAGCCCAGCCCCAAGAGGTGCGTAAAATCATAGTATTTTAAGTTAGTGGCAACCTGTTAACTCCACCCCATCTTATGCAAACCAAGAACAATCCCCTTCAGATTTTGACCTGGCTTCTCATGGCCGTCGCATCTTGCTTGATTTTGTGGTGGCTGAAGGCTGTCCTTATGCCATTTATCCTGGCCAGCGTGGTCGCCTATCTTTTATTGCCAGCGGTGCTTTATTTGACCGGAAGTAAAGCTTTACCCAGTGGCAGACGTTTAAAGGTGCCACGAATACTCGCTGCGGTTTTGATAGAAATTCTCTTTATCGTGATCATTGCCGCTTTGTTCTTGTTAATTGGGCCTGCACTCGTTAAAGAGTGGCCTCAGTTGAGGGAGCAGTTACCCGATTTGATTCAAAGCTTGGGGCAAGTATTAACACCCTATTTGAAAGATTGGGGCCTGCCCACTCAATTCGACAAAGCAACTTTAGATTCCTTTTTTAAACAAAACTTTGATTTCTCCTCTGAGGCAGGTTTTGCCTCCATTTTGTCTTCTGTCAAACTGGGGGGCAGCATCGCATTGACCGTGGTTGGCGACGCAGTCTTGATTCCTGTTGTTTTGTTCTACCTTCTATTGGAGGGGGACGTGTTTTATGAGAATTGTTTGGGTTGGATGCCCCAACCTCTGAGGCCCTCTATTGAGAGCTTTATGAACGAGTCCAACGAAATGCTGGGTCAGTACCTGCGTGGTCAGGTGTCGGTGATGCTCATCTTGGCTCTTTATTATTCAACGGCCCTCAGCGTATTTGGTTTAGATTTGGCTCTCCCTATTGGAGTTTTTACGGGGCTCGTTATATTTATCCCGTATCTGGGCTTTGGGATTGGACTTGTTTTGGCATTGTTGGCTTGTATTCTTCAGTTTGGCTTCATGCACGGACTCTTTGTGATCGGTGTTGTTTATGGATTCGGTCAATTGTTAGAGGGTTTTGTGCTCACCCCCAAGTTAGTTGGTGAGAGGATAGGACTGCACCCGCTGGGTCTTATCTTTGCCTTGTTGGCTTTTGGCCAACTCATGGGCTTTGTTGGCGTCTTGATAGCTCTTCCAGTCAGTACCGTAACATTAGTTGCATTAAAGCGAATCAAAGCAAAATATATTGCAAGTGATGTCTATACGGGCTGATGCACCAATGACTAGGATCAAGACCAAGTTTAAGAATTAGTTCATGAAGCAAATTGCATTACCAATCACAGTGGATGTGGAGCAAACGCTTCAAAATTATGTTGTGGGCTCTAATCAAGCAGTTATTGAGCACTTTAAGTTATTTGCCTCCCACCCCAATCGCTCGCCCGTTCCCACCTATATTTGGGGAGAGCGGGGGAGTGGCAAAACACACCTCTTAAACGCCATTGGAAAAGAGCTTAAGACTTTGAATCAATCCTTTGGGTGGTTGGGCGCAACCCAGGACCAGAGCAAACCAAAAGTTTTTGATCCCGCCTGGGACGCAGTATTGATGGATGATGTGCAGGAGTTCACTCCCTCTGAACAGCAGTTTGCTTTCAACTGTTTCGTAAACGCCTTGACTCCCACTGTGGGACTCCAAAGATGGGTTGTAGCCACAGGTTCACTTCCGCCCCAGGACCTCAAACTACGGGAAGACTTGAGAACACGCTTGGGATGGGGGCATGTTTTTCATCTGCAAACACTGGGTGAGCAGGGCAGTCGAGAGGTGCTAAACAAACACTCACGCGATTTGGGTATTCATTTGCCCCTTGAGTTGGAGGATTACATCTTGAGTCGCTTTAGCAGGGACTTGAGCACCCTGATTAGACTGTTAAAGGAGTTGGACGCCTATGCCTTGCAAACCAAACGTCCGCCAACCATCCCTTTACTCAAAGCCATGCTAGATGAGCATTAGTTTTGATCTTTATTTACTGATCATCGATTTACTTATTAATTTACCTTTCACTCAAGTCTTGCAGATGCGAGACTAAAGATGTTATGAACCGACTTACTTTATTCGACCTAGATCACACACTTTTGCCAATTGATTCCGACTACGCATGGGGTGAGTTCACCCTTCGCTTGGGTTGGGTTGATCCAGTGCATTTCAAAAAGAAGAACGATCAGTTCTACGCTGATTATCAAAGGGGGGCGCTAGACATACATGAGTATGTAGAGTTTGCAACCCAGGCTATTCGCCAAAAGGGACTCGCCCAGGCTCAACAGGCTCATGCCCAGTTCATGAGCGAGGTGATTGAGCCTGCGATCAAGGCTCAGGCGAGGCAATTGATTAAAACTCACCAAGAGCGCGGAGACCATGTCATGATAGTGACTGCGACCAATGAGTTTGTAACTGGCCCCATTGCAAAGGCTTTAGGGGTTGAAGATTTAATCGCCGTTGAGCTCGAACGCGATGAGACAGGCTGGATCAACGGGCGAATCAAAGGTATTCCCTCCATGAGAGAGGGTAAGGTTGCTCGCTTAAAACAGTGGTTTGCTGAACGCGGCGACAAGTGGGAGAATACGGATATTACGTTTTACAGCGATTCAACCAATGACTTGCCTCTTTTGAGTGCCGTAAATCACCCTATTGCTACCAATCCTGATGAGAAACTTCGCGCTTGGGCGTTGGAAAAAGGTTGGCCCATTTTGGATTTATTTCCACCTGTATGATAAAAAAAATATTTGATCGACTACTGGGTCGCGGCGCTAAAGAAGAGCGTTTAAATTCAAGCTCAGTACCTAAGGGGGCTGCAAAATCCCCCCATAAACGTTTTGGTGCCCAAAGGGTCATTGCCCTCAAAGAACACAAAATTAACTTAAAGCAGGTGGACGACCGTGCCATAGATGTGGTGCAGACCTTGCAAAACAAGGGCTTCGCTGCTTACATCGTTGGTGGAGCAGTCAGGGACTTGCTGTTGGGTATTAAGCCCAAAGATTTTGATGTGGCAACCAACGCTACGCCCGAGCAAGTTAAATCGCTTTTTAGGCGCGCATTTATCATTGGTCGAAGGTTTCGCATTGTCCATGTCGTCTACGGACGGGGGCGCGAACACGAAGTGGTAGAGGTCTCTACCTTTAGGGCTTATTTGGATAGCGCAGATGCTCACCAAGTAACGGGCAATGAGAAGTCAGGCAAAAAAGAACTTGCCGGTGTATCTCACGCAGTCGATGAGTCGGGCCGTGTTTTAAGGGACAACGTCTGGGGACCCATGGATGAGGATGCAACGCGCCGTGATTTCACGGTAAATGCGATGTACTACGACCCGACCACGCAGCAGGTCATCGATTTTCATGGTGGCTTTGAGGATTCCAGAAAAAGAGTCATCAAAATGATTGGGGATCCTGCCGCCCGGTACAGAGAGGACCCCGTGCGCATTATTCGAGCAGTCCGCTTTGTTGCCAAGTTGAGTGCTTTGGGTTTTAAGTTGGAAAAGCTAACCGCCAAGCCTTTGCAGGCTATGGTCAAACTCTTGAATGATGTTCCCCCAAGCCGACTGTTTGATGAAACTTTAAAGTTACTTCAAACGGGTCATGCTCTAGCAAGCATTGCACAGCTGAATAAGCTAGGTCTGGAGCGCGGTATTTATCCTATTTTAGATTTAGTGGTCGAGCGGGCAACTGATCCGATGGTTCACGCAGCGCTGACGGATACGGACCGCAGGGTTTCTGAGGGCAAGCCCGTTGTCCCTAGTTTCTTGCTAAGTTGTTTATTGTGGAGTGATGTTTTAAAGCGTTGGAATGAGCTTGGTGCACATCTACCCTCTTTTTCCGCACTTCAAGAGGCGATTGATTCCGTATTTGATGCCCGCATCGGGGATGTGTCGGGTAGGGGGAAGTTGGCCGCTGACATGCGCGAGATTTGGAGCATGCAAACCCGCTTTGACAAACAAACGGGACGTGCTCCGTTGAGTTTGGTGGAGCAACCAAGGTTTCGTGCTGGGTTTGATTTTTTAAGATTGCGTGCTCAAGTAGGAGAGATTCCATCGGAGCTCGCTAACTGGTGGGAGGACTTCAGTACCGCTTATCCAGATGAGCGTGAGCAGATGCTTGAAGAAAAACGCATAGAACATCAAAACCAGCAGAGATCCAAAAAAGCTCCCCCTCGAGCACACTCTAAAGCCGCAACTGAGAGAGGTGCCGGTGAAATCGCAGCTCGACCCGCCCCCCCAAGGACCCAAGCTCAAAATGAAGACGACGAAAGTTCGGTGAGTACGGGCGGTACAGACACCCCCAAACCCAAAAGAAGGCGAAGAAGGAGGAGCTCTGGATCAGGGGATCCTAAACCTTTCGGAGCATCGCCTGCATCCGGTGACATTTAATCAGCGCTTATGTCCGCAAAAGGCTCTTTTAGGCCAGACACCGTGGTTACCGCTTACGTAGCCTTGGGGTCCAATTTAGGGGATTCAAAGGCGATCGTACTGGCTGCTATCAAGGAGCTTGGTGAGAGGCCCGGGCTTTGCCTTGCAGCCCAGTCTCCCTTATTTACCTCAAAGCCACACGAAGCTACAGGGGGCGATTACGTGAATGCGGTTGTCGCGCTCGAGTGCTCGCTCAACCCAGTGGAGCTGCTTGACCTTACTCAAGAGATTGAACAATCCCATGGGCGTGAGAGAAGTTTTGTAAACGCTCCAAGAACACTTGATTTGGATTTGATTTTATTTGGAGACGCTCAAATTCAATCCCCACGCCTGGTGCTTCCTCACCCCCGTTGGGCCGAGCGAGCGTTTGTGTTGAAACCCCTCTCTACGATTGCCCCGCACTTAGTCAGCGAGGAGATGCTGCGCGCAGTGAGTGATCAGCCTATTGCGCTGTTGGTCTAGTTGCTCGGTGTTAGCAAGGTGCAAATTAAAGCGCTAATTTGTGTGCTTCTTCGATTTGATATTCAAAGTAGCGCTGAAAGCTGTAAGCAAAGCTTGATAAAAGTACCGTTGCCCCAAACATAAGAGAAATCACAATCGCGCCAATGGTTAACCAATTTGTTTGACCAGCAGAATGTTCAGAGTTCACGCCGGGATTGAATTTTTCATTCCAAGCCTGGGGCGACATCAAACCAAAGACGATTGCATTGAGTGAGCACGCAGCAGTGGTGAACCCAAAGATTGGGAGGAGCCACCAACTTAGAAAATCATCGAGCCCAAACTCTTGCACTCGCTCAAAACCATAGAGTCCAATAAGCGTGATCCAAGGCAATATCCAGCCCAAATAGTCACGCCTGCCAAATAAATAAAATCGGTGAAGTCCTAATGGACCCCCTACAAAAGCCAGCCAAGTCGCAAGAGTCTTATTTTTCATTTGATGTTTCTTTGGTAATTGAAGGGCTTCTCCCAGCCAAAATGGGTGTGATCTGCCTGGGATGATGGGTTTGTAGGCATTTGTGGTGAGTAGGCCACAAAACAGGCCGTAGATAATGGCCCCGAAATCTATTTTAACAATAGGTAGGGAAAAAGCTATAATAGACGGTTTACGGCGAAGTCGCTGGCCGGGTGGCTCAGTTGCGTGTCTCAATCGCCGAACAAATCATTCTCCCACCCGAAGGAATCATTATGGTCGTCATTCGACTCTCCCGCGGCGGCTCTAAAGGTCGTCCATTTTTTAATATCGTTGTTGCTGACAAACGCGTACGTCGCGATGGTCGTTTCATTGAGCGTATTGGCTTTTACAACCCAACCGCTGTTGAAGGTGAAGAGGGCTTGCGTATTGCTCAAGACCGTTTGACTCACTGGAGAAGTGTTGGTGCACAGGCGTCTCCTACAGTTGAGCGTTTGATCAAGCAAGTCGCCCACAAGGCCGCTTAACCACGAATGGAACTCGACTTCGAGGCTGCTGAGCTTCCAGCGGATGCCATCGAAGTCGGGCGCATCGTAGGTGCTTGGGGGATTAAAGGCTGGTTTAAGGTTTTCGCTTATAGTGGAGATCCTGAGGCAGTCTTTAGCTCTAAGCGGTGGTTGCTTCAACCATCTATTAAGAACAAATCCCCATTTGAGGGCACGGTCAAGTTAAATATTATTGAGTCCAAAGAACATTCGGACTCCGTTGTTGCTCGCGCAGAGGGTGTGAGTTCACCTGAGAGTGCCAATGACCTCAAGGGCGCAAGAATTTTTGTCCCACGCTCTAGTTTTCCAACTACTGCATTAGATGAATATTACTGGGTGGATCTCATCGGCCTGGTTGTCCTGAACCGGGAAAATCTCACCTTGGGTACCGTGATTGACCTTATCAGCACAGGGCCGCAAACGGTGTTAGTGCTTACTAGACTTGAGAGCGGCAAGCTGATTGAGACTATGATTCCATTTGTTAGCGCCTATATTGACAGCGTTGATCTTAAGGAAAAAAATATCAGAGTTGATTGGGGTGTTGATTACTAGTCATCAGCCCAGGTTGCAATGAACTTTACCGTTTGCAAATCCACGCACCTCCAACTTTCTAATGACTGAATTATTGTGCGATTTGACGTAATCACTTTGTTCCCAGATATGTTCGCCCCATTCTTAGAGCAGGGCGTCAATCGCCGTGCGTTTGATTCTGGGATCATGAAGGTGAAGTTGTGGAACCTAAGAGACTACGCCCCGGGGAATTACAAAAGAGTTGACGACCGACCCTACGGTGGTGGAGCGGGAATGGTCATGCTCGCAGAACCCTTGTTTCAATGTTTAAGTGCAATACGTCAAGAGCGTGGAGAAGACCGGGAAGATGCCCCGTTGATATTTTTCACCCCCATTGGTCAGCAACTCACGCACCAATTTGTGCAGACGTGGGGATCAAAGCGAGGGGCTATTCTCTTGTGCGGTAGGTATGAAGGGGTAGACCAGCGCTTTATTGATTTACACGTTGACCAAATGATCAGCCTGGGAGATTTTGTTTTATCAGGAGGAGAAATACCTGCAATGGCACTTTTGGATGCTATAGCGCGTTTGCAGCCAGGTGTATTAAATTCGGATGAAAGCCACCAATTCGATAGTTTTCATGAAAACTTAGATGGCCTGTTGGATTGCCCTCACTTTACCCGCCCCGAGGTTTGGCAAGGGATAGGGATACCTGAGGAATTAATGTCCGGTCATCACGAAAAAATTCTCGCCTGGAGAAAACAGCAATCTTTATGGGTTACAAGACAAAATAGACCAGAGCTCCTTGAGAAGACGAAGCTCCAATTTACGCCTATTAGTAATAAGGTATTAAAAAAATAGGTTCTTGCTCCTTGATCAGGTTTGTATTTGGATTGCAAACACGGGTTGTAGTTGAGTCAGTGTAAAAGGGTTATAATAATGGGCTTTGATCCTCTGGTCGGCCGTTTTACAGTTCAAGCTTTCGCTTGGTACTTTGCATGAAACCTTTAGTGTCGCGCGACCAAGATCTATTTGAGGCCAAAATGAATTTAATTCAAACACTTGAACAAGAAGAGATCGCAAGACTCAATAAAACGATACCCGAATTTGCTCCTGGTGATACAGTCATCGTGAGCGTCAATGTGGTTGAGGGAACACGTAAAAGGCTCCAAGCCTTTGAAGGTGTCGTAATCGCTAAGCGCAACCGTGGTTTAAACAGTGGTTTCACTGTTCGTAAAATATCCAGCGGTGAGGGCGTCGAGCGTACCTTCCAAACTTACAGTCCTTTGATTGCCTCTATTGAGGTCAAGCGTCGCGGTGATGTGCGTCGTGCCAAGTTGTATTACCTGCGCGATCGTAGCGGTAAGTCTGCGCGTATTAAAGAAAAGTTAGTCAGCAAAAGCAGCGTAGCAGCAGAGGCAAAATAAGCCGCTCTGAGTTGCACTGAACATCTCAGTTGTGACGTCTGCATCAACCCAATGCCCTCCTATTTCGGATGCATTGGGTTTTTTTATGGGTGGAGCATGAAAAACAATGAGCCAACCCAACACCTTTGACCCAACACTTCATCCCGCGTTAGGGGTAGACACTCATCTGCCTGTCGTTCCCCAGGAGCGATTGCGCATTGAGTATATTTACCAACGCTTTAAAGATGGCGCTCAAGTGGAGCCTGAGGTCTTCGGCGACTATGCCAGACTTGACGCAAACGCCCATCTTGATAACGCCGTCAAGGCCTCCGTATTGGTTGCAATTGTGGATAGGGCACAACCCACTGTGCTCTTCACGGTGCGCTCACCCCAGCTTAAAAAGCATTCTGGGCAGATCTCCTTTGCGGGTGGACGTTTAGATGAGAGTGATCCTTCGGATGTTCACGCTGCGTTAAGGGAGGCACAAGAGGAGATAGGTCTCAGGGCGAGTGATGTGAGGGTTATGGGGGAGATGAATAAGTACTTAACGGGCACCGGATATCTAGTTACGCCAGTGGTTGCCTGGGTGGATCCTCGCATGCAGTTGACTCTCAACCCGCATGAGGTGACAGAGATTTTTGAGGTGCCCTTGCGCTTTTTAATGAATCCCAGCAATCACAGGCGTCACTCTAGAGATTTTGAAGGCAAGCGGCGTGAGTGGTTTTCGATGCCGTATATTCAGGAAGGTCAAGAACGCCAAGAGCGTTTTATTTGGGGTGCTACAGCAGGGATCTTGAGAAATTTTTATCATTTTTTGATGCATGAATGAATTTTTAGTCCATGAGTAGTTATTATTCGCTCATGAGCTTTTTATCACTTCTTTTTGCATTTCTACTCGAGCAGGTCAGACCCTTTGTCTACAACTCATGGGTTCAGGGCCAAGTTGCTAGCGCTGCGCAGTGGATTCGGCTGCACTTAGATGCTGGCCTGGAGAAACAGGCCTGGGCAGCGTGGAGTGCAGTTGCTTTAATTCCTACCCTCATTGTGGCTGCGATTTATTGGTTTCTGATTGAGTGGGGAAGTTGGTTTTTTGGCCTGGTTTGGAGCGTTGGTGTGCTCTACGTTTGTTTGGGTTTTAGACAGTTTAGCCACCATTTCACTGAAATTCGGGATGCACTTGAGTCTGCAAAAGAGGAGGAGGCGGGTACCTTACTGGCCAAGTGGAAGAATCTAAGCTCAAGTGACTGGAACTCTTCAACGCTCATTCGCCATTTGATAGAGCACTCAGTCGTTCAGGCACATCGACACGTGTTTGGTGTACTTTATTGGTATTGCATTTTGGCCGCTGTCGGGTTTGGTCCCGCGGGGGCGGTGCTCTACAGGCTTTGTGAAATATTGGTTTACGTATGGACGGAGCAAAGAGATATCGTAGAAGGTGAGGAGATTGTGAGCAGCGATTCCCTTCTTAAACTAACGCGTCAAATATGGTTTTATGTGGACTGGTTGCCCGCTCGCTTAACTGCGATATCGTTTGCAGTTGTGGGTAATTTTGAAGAGGCCATTGATTCATGGCGGTTTCACCTCAATCGCTACGACACAAGCAACGACGCCGTTATATTGGCATCCACGGCGGGGGCTTTGAACATTGAATTAGGAGTGACGCCGTTAAAAAATCAAGCTATCCAAGATTCAGGCGAACCAGAGCCGCGTGAATCTCAAAGGGGCCAACCCCCTCAAATAGCTCATTTAAAGACTGTTGTGGGACTACTTTGGCGATCAGTTGTCATGTGGATGTTAATTTTGGCCTTGTTCAGCCTCACTCACTTAATGGGCTAGTGAGTCAAGTTGACACGCCCACTTTAACTAGTAAGGACTCTCTGAGAGTTGATGAAACAACTGGGCATATATTTTGTAACGACTCGCACTGATGAGCCCGTTTTCAAGCTCCGCGCGGATAACGCACCCAGGCTCGTGCAGGTGTGTACAGTTGTAGAACTTACAGCCCGTATTAAACTGTTCAAGGTCGGGCATTAAATGCGCAAGCTGTGTGGGCTCGATGTGATTGAGTCCGAATTCTTGAAATCCCGGTGAATCAATCAATGCACTCGTGCGCTCTGAGTCAGTCCAGTAAAGCGTTGTTGCCGTTGTTGTGTGTTTGCCAGACTGCAAGGCCTTGGATATCTCCCCAGTCTGCGCCTGGGCGTTAGGGACCAGGCGGTTGATGAGCGTGCTCTTTCCAGCACCTGAGGGACCCATAATGAAAGATATTTTGTTCTTAAGTCGATCCGTGAAATCTGGGTTCACTGCGCTCTCCCCCGTAAGAGTTAGAGGTAATAAGTCATAACCCATGGACGGGTAGTGTTTGAGTTTGTCCAAGGCCTTGGCAAATAAATCTCGCAGATCTGCTTTATTTAGAGCAATAAATGCGGGAATGTTTTGAGAGTTTGCTGATATGAGCGCCCGAACAATTTGTTCTTCTGAGAAGTCGGGATCGCTGGCCACCAAGACAACGATTTGATCGATATTGGCTGCGAAGGACTTGGTCCGTAATTCATCGCTTCTGTAAAAGAGGTTTGTGCGCTCATCTACGTGTTCGATGATGCCTGCGTCCTCAGTGACACTCCACTGCACACGATCACCAACGACAACTTCGTTTTTCTTGCCCCTGAAGTGACAAAGCCTGCGAAGACCGTCCGTGCTCTCGACAACGGCGTGGCGGCCGTGAGTGGCCGTGACCAGTCCTTGTAGAGTCATCGATTTTGGGGTCTCGCCAGTGGTCTTAAGCATTTAGGCTTTTAAGACTCCAATTTTGCAAGTCGCTGGGACGCTGGGGGGTGTGAGTGGTAAAACTTAACGTAAATGGGATCTGGCGTTAGAGTTGAGGAGTTGTCTTTATAAAGTTTTAACAGAGCACTTTTAAGGCTAGCTGAGTTGGCATGAATTTTTGCAAAAGCATCCGCTTCAAACTCAAATTTTCTGGACCGAGCGGAACTCAAGGGGGAGAATAAAAAGCTGACCAAAGGCACAACTTCCATAAAAAGTAACAAAGCCAATGCATCATTTGACCCGCTCAAGCTAGGCGTAACACCAAGGCCTGTATAAAACCACGCTTGCCCAGATAAAAAGCCCAGAGTCCAAAGACCCACCAAACTCATTAAGAAACTTGTGATCATTAGTTTTGGAATATGCTTTAACTTGAAGTGGCCCAATTCATGCGCAAGCACTGCCTCCATCTCCTCTAGTGAGAGTTGCTGAAGTAATGTATCAAAGAAGACAACTCTTTTGTTGGATCCCATACCCGTGAAGAAGGCGTTGGAGTGTGCTGAGCGTCTGCTCCCGTCCATGACGAAAAACCCTTTTGCGGACAATCCCACTCGCGTCATCAAATCAGTCACTTTTGCCTTCAATGTCTCGTCCTCTAGAGGCGTGAATTTGTTGAACAAAGGCATGATTAAATTGGGCGCTATCCACATGACAAAGAGTTGGTAGACCACAAGGCTTATCCATGCAATAGCCCACCAGTTCGCTCCGCCAGCACTCATCAGCTTCAATATAAGCCACAAGATGGGCAGTCCCAGGACTGCACCAACCAAAAGGCCTTTGCATAAATCACTGACCCAAAGCGAAAGCGTCATTTTGTTGAAGCCAAATTTCTCTTCAAGTTGAAAGGTTTGTATCAACGACAAGGGCAGATGAAAGAGGCCATTGATCAACATGAAGGCGACGATCAAGCAAATTTCCTGCGTCATACTCATACTGCTTGGGATGAAGAGGTTGATGGCTTGGTTTAAAGCAGAAAGACCTCCCAGTAAAGTCCAACTCATTAAAAGCAGTGTGTCTAGCAGTAATTCCCAAAAACCGATCTGTGATTTGGCAAGCGTGTAATCAGCTGCTTTTTGGTGTGCTTCTAAACTAATGGAGTCTGCAAAATCTGTAGGAACCTGATCTCGGTGTGCAAAGACACATCTGTTTTGTCTTGTAGTCAGCCAGATCTTAATCAATAGATTCAGCAGTAGGGTTGCGGAGAAGGCTAGCGTAAAAATTTGTGATGAATTCATAGAGCACTAGTTTAGTTGGAAAAGTGAATCGATTGCACTCTATTTAGGGGCTTAGCCTCACAAAATCAAGCAAGATCAGCGACAATGATCCCATGAACGATACAAAAAATGCCACTCCACCAGTGCCAAGTACAACCCACCTGGTGACTAACGACCCCGCTTTACTTACCAAGTCGGATCAAAACCTGATTTGGATCGATTGTGAGATGTCCGGACTCGATCCCGAGCGTGAAAGGTTGCTAGAGGTGGCGATCGTTATCACTGGCCCCAATTTAACGCCAAGAGTCGAAGGTCCCGTACTCATCATTCGCCAATCAGATGAGCTCTTAGCGGGTATGGACGCCTGGAATCAAGGTACCCATAAAAGGAGTGGCCTCATTGACAAAGTGAAATCATCTACGCTGACCGAAGCGCAGGCAGAGGAAATCCTCTTGAATTTCATAAAGCAGTATGTTCCTAAATCGAGCTCTCCTTGTTGTGGCAACACGATTAGTCAAGACCGACGCTTCCTAGTGAAATACATGCCTCGACTGGATGCGTGGTTTCACTACAGAAATTTAGACGTCAGCACCCTGAAGGAGCTTGCAAAACGTTGGAAACCTGCGGTTTACTCAGCATTTAAGAAAAAACAATTACACACAGCTTTGGCCGACGTTCACGAATCCATCGATGAGCTCCAACACTACAAAGAGACTTTTTTGAACCTCCTTTGATTCTCAATATTTGGAGGGATCGCAGTAATCTAACTTGTCACCAACTTAGCGATCAAGTAACTCTTTAGTGATAGATTGGCTGATATTTTGTGGGTAGTGTCTTTAATTTGTGATATCCGTAGCTTACAGGGTTGCTATTTGTCAACAATAGTGAAATAATATAAGTCTTGCTTGAACACAAGTGTCCAGCAATTTGTACATCCGCCTCACACCTTGGGTCCATTAATGTGGACTGATCGCTCTTATACCAAAGTGCGTTGAACTTTGTCTGAAGGTTGATGTTTTTAAACCCTTCAGATGGAGTCGCCTTAGCCTTTTACAGGCCGGCGGAGTAATGTATGAGTGAAAATTTAGTTTTAAACAATTCGGTTGAATCTTTGGATTTAACGACCCTAGATGTATCCGTTGAATTGAGTCCTGTTCTTGCTACGCAAGACAATCAGTTGGATCACGATTCGGTCCCAACTCAGCTTGATCATCAGCATAGTAATAAGTCAAAAACACCTGAAGCACCTGTTAATCCTATGTCTGAGTTTGAGGCGTTGGGTCTAGCAAGAGAGCTTAATCAAGCCGTTTTTGATCTTGGTTACACAAAACCGACCACGGTTCAATTGCGTGCAATCCCATTGGCAATGCAAGATGCAACAGATAGTCGTTTCAATGATTTGATGGTTTCTAGTCAAACTGGAAGCGGCAAAACGGCAGCCTTTTTGTTGCCTGTTTTAAATACATTGTTGTCACAGCAAAAAGAAGAATATGCACAAGAGGACAAGGCCTGGAATGATAAGGTTGCGCAAGCTCTTGCCAATGGTGAGCCACAGCCCAAGCGACCAAAGCGCAAGAACCCGCTTGATGCAAGAAACTTCAAGCCTGCTGTGCCAGGTGCGCTCGTACTTTGCCCAACGCGTGAGTTGGCTCAACAGGTTGCGCAAGACGCAATTGGTTTGGTCAAGCACTGCAAAGGGCTCAGAGTTGCCACGGTGGTCGGCGGAATGCCCTATGCGATGCAAATCTCAAAGCTGCAAAATGCAAACTTAGTGGTTGCGACTCCGGGTCGATTGATCGATCTACAAAACTCCAAGCAAATTCAACTCTCGAAGGTCCAGTTTTTAGTGATCGATGAGGCTGACCGCATGCTTGATCTTGGTTTTGCTGATGATTTGGCTCAAATCAACGAGCTAACACGTGAACGTCGCCAGACCATGATGTTTAGTGCTACTTTTGCCCCCCGCATTCAACAATTGGCTTCGCGCATTATGCGCAGTCCACAACGTGTCCAAGTCGATTCTCCTCAAGATAGACACAACAACATTAAGCAAGTTCTTTTTTGGGCTGATAGCATGTCCCATAAACGCAAGCTGCTTGACCATTGGCTCAGGGATACAACGATTGCTCAGGCGATCGTATTTGCAAGCACTCAAATTGAGTGCGACTCACTTGCGCAAGATTTGCAGCAGTCAGGTTTCTCCTCTGTTGCCTTGCACGGGGCTTTGAGTCAAAGCATCCGCAACCGCAGATTGAACGCTTTAAGAGACGGACAAGTGCAGATTCTTGTGGCAACCGATGTTGCTGCTCGCGGTATCGATGTACCCAGTATTAGTCACGTCTTCAATTACGGCCTTCCAATGAAGGCTGAGGATTACGTTCACAGAATCGGTAGAACCGGACGTGCGGGTCGGGACGGATTGGCCATTACTTTTGCTGAGTTCAGAGATCGTCGCAAGATCTCCGATATCGAGCACTTTACTCAACAGCCCCTAAGATCAGAGATCATTCCTGGTTTGGAGCCACAACCGCGGAGTAATAAATCTGCTGCACCTGCGCGTCGTGGGCGCTCAGATTCAAGAGATTCCAGGGATGGTCGAGATTCAAGAGGTTCAGAGAGAACTTTTGGTAAGCCAGCCAACAAGCCGCCAAGTGTTTGGAGAGCCGATGCACGTAAGCCCTCAGATTCAGGTGCTGGAGCACCTGCTAAGCGCCACGGCGGTGGTCAGGGTGGTGGGTTTTCTGGACGTGGGGCTCCTGCTGGAGGAGATCGTCCTGCGTTCAAACCCCGGGCGCCTAGATAATTCTTGAACTCAATTGGGGGGTTAGCAGATCGACAAAATCATAGTATTGGGTCGATCTGGCCCCAAAATTCGGGACTTTTAGGTTATTTTTTTGATGAGATGTGTTGCAAAAATCTCAAAAGAATATCTAATAAAATCAACAAGTTCAGGTAAAAAGTTAATTTAGTACAATTATTTGATAAGATTATGTTAAGGAGATAATATGTCCAATCAATCTGATTCACTTGAAAGCGTAGTAATTGGCGACGGCGTCGTTGTGAAGGGTACCTTTACGGTTCCTTCTAAGGCTGTGGTCAATGGAGTTATTGAAGGCGACTTGACTGCAGAGGAGGTCCTGATCGGACCAACGGGTCGAATAACGGGTCGTGTTTCTGCAAAAGTGATTGATGTTCGTGGTCAGCTCCACAACACGATCATTAGCGAGGAGAGCTTGATTGTGCGCTCGACCGGTAAGATTGCCGGCAAGGTACATTACTCTGAGATCGAAATTGAAAAGGGCGGCGAAATCGAGGGCTCACTCAATCAAGATTCTGATGAGATCGCCTCACAAACTGCTACCCAGGCTAAGACTGCTGCTGCACCGGCTCAGCAGTCTGCAGCGCCAACAGCCCCTGCGCAGCAACAGCCCGCAAATTCTGGCTCCCAAGCTAACGCTCCAGCTGCTAGCACCGGCGCGAGCCCCGCGCCAGCTAGTAGCAACAACACGCCCCGAGTAGGCTAATACCGCGCCGTCCAAATTGCGACTGTCTGCTTTAGAACATGAACATCTTGAGAAGACTCCCCTCAACCTTGCGATCTTTTACTCGCTTGGTGGTCAACTCTTGGAATCGGGATTACCTTGATGCGCGTATTATTTTGGAGCAAAACGGGGATCTAAAGTACTTAAACATTTCCGCAAAAATACAAAGAGTATTCATACGCAGCAGTATTGTTACAGCGGGCGTTTTGCTTTTAACAATCGTCTCCCTTGCAAGTACAAGTATCAACCTCTTTACGAGTCGTGCGCGTTTAGAGAGATCCCACGAGGAGGTCTACAGGGCTTTGCTCAGTAGTGCCTTGGATGGTCGGGACGCTCAGGATGTCCAGTTGAGTGAGGACCAAATGGTTGCTCTTGCGCAAACCATACGTGATCGGGATATGAGTATTCGTCGCTTTGTGGATACTTCTATGGTGGCGGTGACTCAAGAAAACGACACCATGAAGTCACAGTTGGATTCTTCTGGCTTAACTGAGAAGATCGTTAAGATCATCCAACAAAACTCAGCCAACGGGGGCTTGACCCCAGAAAACACTTTGTCGGACAACCCATTGTTAAGGGGCAAGGTCGCTGACGAGCTCTCTACGAACCGCGCCTTGCGCGAGGTTTTGTATGCTTTGCCAACCCATATGCCCATCACCAATTACAGCGTTTCCTCCGATTTCGGAATCCGAAAGCATCCTGTGACTGGAATACCACATTTTCACACTGGGGTTGATTTGCTCACAGCAACCAACGATGATAATGTTCACCCTGTTAAGCCTGGCATAATTGTCATGGCTGAGTTTCATTCAACCTATGGCAACACGGTTGTTGTGCGTCACACCAACGGGGTCGAATCGTTGTACGCGCACCTCTCTTCGATTGCCGTTAAAGTTGGTGACAAGGTTGCCATGGATGACGTGATTGGACGCATTGGTAACACAGGCGTTTCAACTGGAAAGCATTTGCATCTTGAAATCTTGGTTGGTGGATATCCAGTAAATCCACAAAAAGTAATTCGTACAGCTCAATATGTTCAACAAATTCAGCAAAAGTCTCAGTAATCAAAGTCTCTCGTCAAACGAACAAAAACAAAGCGAAATCCCTAAGCTTCTGAAACCCCAAACTGACCCTCCAAATTCCGCTAAACCCTTAACCCAAGTTAACCAAAACGCGCAGTCTCCAAACGAGATTGCACTTCCTCAACATAATCAATCGCGTAACACTACTATGATGGACATCATCTCATCAAACTCTAATAAGCCCTCAATTTTGAGTGAGGGATTCTCTTTTCGTGGAGAAATCTCTGCGAAGGGCGCCATTCACGTTGAAGGCTCCTTAAACGGACAAGTGCAAGTTGACGAACTAACGATTGGTTCAAGAGGCCAAGTCGAAGGCGTGGTTACATGCTCAAGCTTGCACATAAAGGGAAAGTTCTCTGGCACTGCAACCTGCAGTGAGCTCATTGTTACATCGTCCGCAACGGTCGATGGACACGTGGTCTACCAGACGCTCTCTGTCCAAAAAGGCGCCTCTATTAAAGGCGAGCTGTTGCTCGTCAAGTAATTCCAATAATTACTAAGGAAACCCTACCTACATGTCTGATCCGCTAACAATCAACGGATCCTATCTCCGCGAAATTCGTGAATCCTTAGGATGGTCTCACGGAGAGGTAGCCTCTAGGGCTTGTTTGTCTGTCAAACAAGTTAAACAACTAGAGGAGGGCGGAGCCAGCTCTTTTTACAGTGATAACGTTAAATTAACCGCTGCTCGCAAAGTGGCAGGAATTTTGGGTGTCAGTGAGGCTGACCTGTTAGGAACGCCTGCGCTGGAGGTGGCCTCCTTTGAGGATGACGAACTCCAGCCATCACATCAACACGGTACAACCCCCCTCGTTACAGAAAAAGAGACCTTGCCTGAGGAAGCCAATTTATTGGCTCAATTCGAATCGCAAGCAACTGCTAGCTCTGCAACTCATCTGCATCAGCCAATTTTGACACCCGGTGTTGAGGCATTAACCATTAGAAGTGAAGTACTTCATTTCCTGGCTCAACCTCCTGAGGAGGGGCAGGACGAACATCATTTTCATGACAGTCTTGAATCCCAAGTTCCCAGTTCAACGCATCACACTAGTGAAACCCCAGATGCGCAATCAGTTGGCGCCTATGGCGAACAAAATACCGAAGTGCATGAGCACACTCTTAGTGCAAATGTAGATCAAACCGGCGTTGAGCATCATACAGACCTCGCACAGTCATCCAGTCCGGCGGGCGTAAAGACTTCAGGTGAGCAAAGTATTTCAAACTCTGCCTCTAATCTTTTTAAAATAATTATTCTTTTCCTCTTGGCTTTGGGAATTGCTGCTTTTTTTGCGCAAAAAACCAATGAAGAGCATTCAGAACCACCTCCCCCGCTTCAATCCGTTCCAGAATCATCCTCAAACGCTGCTGATTCAAACGCTAAGACCGAGGATTCCACCAGTGCGACGCCTACTGGGTCAAGCTCTGGAAGTGCTGGGAATGCGACAAACGCTAGCTCAGTGTCTACGAGTTCAAATGCCACGAACAACGCTGGGGTAGCTCCAGCTAAGCCTATGGCTTCCGCCCCTACTGCTCCTCCTCCTGCTAAAACGCCAAGTACAGAGCAAAAACCAGCCTCTTCGTCCTCCAATACCGTGAACCCTTCCAGTTCAAACGCGAGCGGCACCGGGGGCCCAAATACATCTCCTACGCCCTCTAACTAAGCTTTTACTGCATTAGTTAGAGAGGAAGACCTTAGGGTCCAATGGGCCTCGAACTCGATTAAAAAGTGTTCAGCCGTAAGGTTTACTACTTTGAGCGCAGGTTACGCTCAGCCTATTCTTTTGCGCCTAAAGCCATTGCATTTTGTTTAGAGATCAATCTTTCTTGCTCATTATTGGATTCGCTTACAGGCCAACCTTGCATGTGCTGTTGTGCAATAGTTGCCAAAGCACTCAACCAATGCTTTGAGCCGTTGAGGCAAGGAATGTAGTTAAATTCTTTACCACCAGCATTTAGAAAGGTATCACGTACTTCCATGCCAATTTCCTCAAGCGTTTCCAAGCAATCACTTGTAAATCCGGGGCAAATCACATCAATGCTGGTTGTGCCTTGTTCGGCTAAGGATTTGGCAGTGGGCTCGGTATAGGGCTCTAGCCACTTGGCCCGACCAAACCTAGATTGAAAGGTAACGATGTATTCGCTCTTGTTAAGTTGCAGCCTTTCAGCCAGCAGTCGCGCAGTTTTATGGCACTCGCAATGATAGGGGTCGCCGAGCAGTAGTGAGCGTTCAGGGATGCCGTGAAAGCTCATGAGAAGCTTTTGTGCACGGCCCTTGGCATTCCAGTGGGACTCAACTTGCAAAGCAAGGGCCTCAATGTAGGCCGGATGATCATGGTAGTGATTGATGAAACGAAACTCAGGGAGCAACCGACTTTTGAAGCCCCATGTAAATACACTATCAAACAAACTAGCAGTGGTGGTTGCCGAATACTGGGGGTATGCGGGCAGCAAAAGCACGCGAGTAACACCCTCGTTCTTTAATTGAGTCAGCTGAGAACCTATGCTGGGTTGGCCGTAACGCATCGCATAACGAACAATCAGAGTCTGGTTGTTGGGGGATTGTTTATGAAATTCCTGTTCCAATCCATCGGCTTGTGTCTTGGTCCATACCTTCAGGGGCGAGCCTTCAGGGGTCCAGATGCTTGCGTATTTTTTTGCGGACTTGGAGGGACGAACTCTTAAAATGATGCCGTGCAAGATGAGGAGCCACAAGAGTTTTGGGATCTCAACGACTCTTGAATCGCTCAAAAATTCTGCCAAGTAGCGACGCAGCGCCTTAGCAGTTGGCGCCTCAGGCGTGCCTAAGTTACAAAATAAAACTGCAGTCTTATTAACTTGACCGTGCTGGTATTTTGGCTCTTTGGTGAAACGTGGTTTGATGGATAACATAAGCTTTATTTTCGCCCAACCAGGGGCTCTCATTGAAAGATAAGGTTAAAAAGTCGCACTTAATGCATGTCAAGGGTTTGAAAGGCTTCTTTCACCGCGCGCATACCCGATAAAACCGCGCCTTCTAGCGTTGATGGGTAGGGCCCGTCCGTGAAATCTCCGCACGCCCAAATCCGCTCGCTGACTTGGATGCTAGGCCTGATAAGCTCAGGTTTACAACAAAAAGTGGCTCGACGCTCTGTGATTGTTCCTAAGTACTCTAGGTGGGAGAGTCCCAACTCAATTCTCGCTTGCTCGAGCACAGCGCTTGCAGTTTGATCGTTGGAGAGTGTTGCATAACTGCTGACGAAGCTGAGAATGCGCCGGTTCAGTTGGGATTGCTCAACGTTCATGGATCCTTCAAATAAAAATCCACGATCAAATACAAATTGAGCGGGTGCTTGTACGTGTCCTACATTTGTTGAATCACTTTGAAGCATTAACACTGGTGCGCTCAAACTCTCAAAGGAAGAATCATTGCACCTTAGGTAGGTCGTCGCAATTTGAGTGTATTCAATGCGGTTTGCCCTATCCGCCCACTGCGGGTTGATATCTGCCAACAACCTGGCTGCGTTGATGGGGTCGCAGGCCACGATGACCGCATCTGGTTTGTCACTCCTGTCCCCCAATATGCCTAGGGAGCTGAGACTCTTTATGTGTGTGCTTTTTTGGATTTCACAGCCCATCTGCAATAACCAGCGCTCACAGGTATGAGGGAAAAGTTCCCCCAAGTCACACCGTGGAATTAAAAAATCAGATCCCCCCGCAACTGTGAACATGGCGTCTTTTAAAACTCTAAGAAAGACCCTCCCACTCGTCATTTCAATGGGGGTATTGAAAGCGCAAAGACATAAAGGTAAAAAGAGCGACTCCATCACAGTATCCGTCGCGCCCTTGCAAATGTCTTTGACTGAGTACTTTGTTTCGCACCGGAACCCCTGAAGCGTCCACTTTGTCGCCAACCATAGGAGTGAGCTTTTGTCTTTAAGACTCCATTGCGAACAGTTTAGGATGCCCAGTAAAAACTGCACTGAAGGGGGAAGCCAGGCGGGCCCCTTAAGACTAAAGCCATTGCCTTGCTTGTCCAACAAACTGAGTCTACAGCGCAGCATAAGGCTCTCAGGATTGAGTCCTACACTTGCCATCAAATCAAGGGTTGCACGGTAAGCGCCAATCATAATGTGCTGACCATTGTCTAGGGTGAGTCCCCCCAGTTGCACGGACCGTGCTCGCCCACCCAATTCGGATTTAGCTTCGACAAGGGTTACTTTAGCGCCTCGCCTCGTAGCTTCAACTGCAGCGCATAAACCAGCCCAACCCGCTCCAATAATGAGAATATTTTTCAAAATCTACCCAAAGCTTGCACTCTCCAAGCTAACCAAAACTTCCTCAGAGGCGTTAGTGCTACCCGTTCCTTAAGAACAGGAAACCCTGAGCTCTCAATTTCATCTAAGAGTTTGCTGTAAATACTTGCCATCATCAGCCCAGGCTTTTGCGATCTTTTGTCTTGAGCGGGTAAAAGCGAGAGTGCTTGTGTGTAGATGGAGCGCGCCCGGTCGCATTGAAATTGCATGAGTGCCGTAAAGCGCTCTGAAGGTATTCGTTGCAGTATTTCATGCGCTTTGACGTCAAATTGCTGTAACTCACTGATGGGGATATAAATTCTGCCCCTGAGTGCATCCTCTCCGACATCTCGGATGATATTAGTGAGTTGAAAGGCCAACCCAAGTCGGTGTGCATACTCGGTGGTGTTCGGGTGTGAGGAGCCGAAAATGAGGGAAGATACCTCGCCAACGACTGAAGCAACCAAGTAGCAGTAGCGACTCAGGGCTTCGAAATCGAGGTACCTGGTTTGAACCAAATCCATTTGACACCCCTCAATGACACAGAGAAGGTGGTGGGCTTGGATGCCAAATTCGCTGCAGCAAGGAAGGAGTGCTTGCATCACCGGGTGATGCGCCGCTCCCTCAAAGGACTGTATAACTTCCTGGTGCCACCAAGCTAATTTTTGTGCCGCAACGCTTGGATCACTGACCTCATCTACGACGTCGTCTACTTCTCTGCAAAAAGCATAAAAGGCCGTGATTGCAGCGCGACGTGCCGGGGGCAGGAAAAGGAAAGCATAGTAAAAACTACTACCCGAGGAAGAAGCTTTTTGTTGAACGTATTCTTGTGGAGTCATCTAAGTTGGATTGGGTGGGGGATTGCTGTTCAAATGTTGAGTGGGGCTAAAAGAACTTTTAAAGCAGCATCTCCATGCGATTACAACGTAGTCTAACCGTGTAAGTCGGGGTCTAATTAGGTGTGGATTAACTCTTTCAATCTTCTCAATCATGCGCAGGCCCCCCTGGACCACTGCGCGCAACTCCCAACCTGCTCGCCCACCGATGGATAAGCAAAGTGGGGCTCCGGTGTGCATCAATTTCTTTGCAAATGCAATTTCTTTGTCCAAAGTGGAGTCAACGGGTAAGTAAAACCTGTTTCTTGAAATGTCTATGCTTATATCTTGCCAAAAATTAATAAGTTGGAGCGCGCAGCATATCGAATCACTTTGCGACAAGCTCTTGGGGTCCTCATGGTTAAACAAGCGAAGCATGATTCGCCCAATGGGCGCTGCCGATTTATGGCAGTACTGGATCAACTCCTCCCTGGTTTTATAGGTTAGGTTGGCTTCCGAATACAGCACATCTTGTTCAAATGCATCCAATAATCGGTGTAGCAGTTCGGGGGGGATTTGAAATTCTTTTATAACAAGTCCAAGAGGGCCAAAAATATGGGGCCATCTGTTGCTGCTGGTCTCATGACCTTGGGTTTGCGAGTCCATGTCAGACAGGCAAAGATTGAGGTCTGCTCTGTACTCCGATAAATCGTCAATCCTTTGAACCGATCCCTGCTCGCCCTCATCTGCCAAATCATCTGCGGTTCTTGCAAAGTGGTAGACAGCGCTCACTGCATAGCGCAGTTTAGGTGGGCAAAGCCAGGACGCGACGGGAAAGTTCTCGTAGTGGTCTATAGGTTTGGGATTCACCTTGTGCATTCTGTCATTAAGTTTCCGATTTGCCGAGTCCCCGTTGGGGGCGATCAAAGAATTTTGTGTTCAAAACAGTTAGATTGAACACAAATTCTCATGTTATTTTCTCATTCGCTCAACTCTTGTAGGGATTTTAGACCCCAAGCCTCGTATTTTGGGGGAGTAAGAGGTAGAATTTAGGGTTGACCGATTTCAGGCGGGTGGTTTGCAAATGTGGACCGCCCGTTGCTATTTTGAAAACCTGCGCGGGTGGCGAAATTGGTAGACGCACCAGGTTTAGGTCCTGACGGTAGAAATACTGTGGGGGTTCGAGTCCCCCCCCGCGCACCAGAGATTTTGCTCGTCCGTTCAGTACGGGTAAATTTATTAGGAATGAATATGACAATTCAAGTTGAAACCTTAGAAAAATTAGAGCGCAAAATGACGCTGACCTTGCCAGTTGAGGTCATTCAAAACGAGGTGGATACCCGTCTTAAGCGCTTGGCAAGAAAAGTGAAAATCGATGGATTCAGGCCCGGTAAAGTTCCGATGAATATCGTTGCGCAACGCTATGGGTATTCAGTCCATTACGAGGTCATGAACGACAAAGTCGGTGAAGCGTTTCAAACCGCTGCCAATGAGGCGAAGTTAAGGGTAGCTGGCGCACCGAAAATAAGTGAAACAGAAGGGGCACCCGATGGGCAGATGTCCTTTGATGCGGTCTTTGAGGTCTACCCTGAGGTAACAGTTTCTGATATTTCTCAGATTAAAGTTGAAAAATTGAGTTGCGAAGTCTCGCAAGAGTCATTGCAAAAAACGATCGATATTCTTCGTGCACAAAAGAGAACTTATACGATTCGTGGATTGGACGCAAAAGCGGCCAAGACAGACCGTGTAAGCGTTGACTTTGAGGGGCGCATTGACGGCGAAACCTTTGAAGGCGGAAAAGCCGAGGACTTCCAGTTTGTGCTGGGTGAGGGCAGAATGCTCAAAGAGTTTGACGACGCTGTGCACGATATGAAGCTTGGGGAGAGCAAGACGTTTCCCCTTGTATTCCCTGCCGACTACCATGGACGCGAGGTTGCTGGAAAGACCGCTGACTTTATGGTCACGGTCAAGAAGATTGAAGCCTCTCATTTGCCTGAGGTTAACGATGCGTTCGCTAAATCTTTGGGCGTACCAGAGGGTACCGTTGATGGTTTGATGGCTGAAGTTCGCAAGAATTTAGAGCTCGAAGTCAAGTCGCGCTTGCTCAAGCGCAATAAAATCGCTGCCTTAGATGCATTGATTGAGCATGCCCAGCTTGACTTGCCCAAGTCCATTGTTCAGTCAGAAATCGATCGACAAATTGCTGCAGCAAGAGCTGAGCTCAAACAGCGCGGAGTCAAGGACGCTGAGAATGCGCCCATACCTGAGGATATTTTCCGTCCCCAGGCGGAGCGTCAAGTTCGAATGGGGTTGGTTATCGGTGAGATGGTTAGAAAGCATGAATTGCATGCCACTAAAGATCAAATCAAAGCTCAAATCGAAGAGATGGCCTCTAGCTATGAGAAACCAAGCGAAGTCGCTGGTTGGTATTACAGGGATAACCGTCGTATGGCCGAAGTAGAGTCCTGGGTCATCGAGAATAACGTCACAGATTTCATTCTTTCTCAAATGCAAGTATCTGAGAAAGCTGTGTCTTTTGATGAGCTGATGGATCAGCAACAGCAGCAGTAATAGTAATAGCCTTAATACTTTTGAATTACGGAGAGCAATTATGAATTCCTTGGACACGCAGGCCTTAGGCTTGGTCCCGATGGTCGTTGAGCAATCTGGAAGAGGTGAGCGCTCATATGATATTTATTCCCGTCTCTTAAAAGAGAGGGTTATCTTCCTTGTTGGCCCCGTGAATGACCAAACAGCCAACTTGGTTGTTGCTCAGTTGTTGTTTTTGGAGAGTGAGAACCCTGATAAAGATATTTCTCTCTACATCAACTCGCCTGGCGGATCGGTTAGCGCAGGCTTGGCCATATTCGACACTATGAACTTCATTAAGCCAGATGTTTCTACCCTGTGTATAGGCATGGCGGCTAGCATGGGAGCCTTTTTGTTGGCAGCTGGTCAAAAGGGGAAAAGATTTGCCCTTCCTAATTCTAAGGTGATGATTCACCAGCCTTTGGGTGGAACTCAGGGGCAGGCAACAGAGATTGAAATTGCCGCACGTGAGATCTTAAAAACTCGTGAGCAGCTGAATAGGATTACGGCTGAACGAACTGGGCAGCCCCTAGAAAAGATCAATCTGGACACTGAGCGTGACTTCTACCTCTCTGCAGAAGAGACAAAGGAATACGGAATCGTAGATCAGGTTATCTCAAAAAGACCCTAAAAGTCGGTTAACGGTTGGGAGGCACTAAAACTTGCACGATTCCTGCTTTATTTCAAAAGTAGCCGGTTTTAGGCTAATTTTAGTTATCATTTGGTATACAAATTTGAAATAGGCGGAAACGAATGGCCGATAAAAAAGGCAACCCTAGAGAAAAGACCTTGTATTGCTCCTTTTGTGGCAAAAGTCAGCATGAGGTCAAAAAGCTAATTGCAGGTCCGTCTGTATTCATTTGTGATGAATGCATTGATCTTTGCAATGACATCATTCGTGACGAAGTGCCGGCAGAAAGTTTGGATGGGGTTAAACGAAGCGATCTGCCCACTCCGATCGAGATCAAGAATAATTTAGACAACTATGTGATTGGTCAAGAGGTTGCAAAGCGTTCTTTAGCTGTAGCTGTTTATAACCATTACAAGCGGTTGCGTCATAAAGAGCTGGCTAAAAAAGATGAGATCGAGCTTACAAAGACCAATATTTTATTGATTGGTCCTACGGGTTCGGGTAAGACACTACTTGCTCAAACTCTGGCTCGAATGCTTGATGTGCCCTTTGTTATGGCTGATGCAACGACGCTGACTGAGGCGGGTTATGTGGGTGAGGATGTTGAAAATATCATCCAAAAGCTTTTACAAAATTGTAATTACGATATTGCTCGTGCGCAAAAGGGTATTGTCTACATTGATGAGATAGACAAAATCTCTAGAAAATCAGACAACCCCTCCATCACCCGCGATGTCTCTGGTGAAGGCGTGCAACAAGCTCTCCTTAAATTGATAGAGGGCACGATGGCAAGTATTCCCCCTCAGGGCGGAAGAAAGCATCCCAATCAAGATTTCTTGCAAGTGGATACAACAAATATTTTGTTTATCTGCGGTGGTGCTTTTGCGGGACTTGAAAAGGTTATTCAAAATAGAACCGATACATCGGGCATTGGTTTTAGTGCTGTAGTGCGCACGAAAGCAGAAAAAACGTTGACAGAAGTTTTCGGCGACGTTGAGCCCGAGGATTTAATTAAATTCGGTCTCATTCCCGAACTTGTTGGAAGGTTGCCCGTTGTGGCGACCCTGGACGAGCTGACGGAGGACGCGCTTGTTCAGATCTTAACTGAGCCCAAAAATGCACTGATTAAGCAATACGCTCAACTCCTACACATGGAGGGTGTTGATCTTGAGATTCGTCCTGCAGCACTTAAAGCCATCGCTAAAAAGGCGCTTGCACGTAAAACAGGTGCAAGAGGACTCAGATCGATACTTGAACATTCGTTAATTGACACCATGTTTGATTTACCGAGCGCGAGTAACGTTGAAAAAGTAGTGGTGGAGGAGTCCACCATTGAAGAGAACAAAGCACCTTTATTGGTGTACCGTGAGGCTGCTAAAAAGGCTTAATTGCATAACCATGATCATTGGGTGAAGTCTCTCTTAGAGATCCTATTCGCCAAGTTCATTTTTAAATGGAAATAAACCATGTCTGGACACTTATCCCTGCCCCCCGAGCCGATTGACTTGCCCCTACTCCCACTGCGTGATGTTGTGGTATTTCCACATATGGTTATTCCATTATTTGTAGGCAGACCCAAAAGTATCAAGGCCTTAGAGTCTGCCATGATCGCGGAGCGCCGGATCATGTTGGTTGCTCAAAAAACGGCTGCCAAAGATGAGCCCGCTGTTGATGATATGTTTGAGGTCGGTTGTGTATCAACCATTTTGCAAATGCTCAAACTACCTGACGGTACAGTAAAGGTGCTCGTTGAAGGTCAACAAAGAGCGTTGGTAAACAAGATTGAAGAGGGCGAGTCTCACTTTAGCGCAAACGTAACCCCGATTGAGCTGGACGCCTCATCCCAGGGCGAAAATGAGATAGAAGCACTGCGCCGCGCTGTCATGCAGCAGTTCGATCAATACGTCAAGCTCAATAAAAAAATCCCTCCAGAGATTTTGACGTCCATTGCAAGTATTGATGATGCAGGGCGCCTAGCGGACACGATTGCTGCACATTTGCCGCTTAAGCTGGATAACAAACAGATCATCTTGGATCTCTCTAGTATCAAAGCGCGTCTTGAAAATCTCTTCACTCAACTTGAGCGAGAGGTAGACATTTTGAACGTCGATAAGAAGATTCGTTCAAGAGTAAAGCGCCAAATGGAGAAAAATCAGCGCGATTTTTATTTGAACGAGCAAGTCAAGGCCATTCAAAAGGAGCTCGGCGAAGGCGAGGAAGGTGCGGATATAGAAGAGATTGAGAAGAAAATTAAAACCGCAAAGATGCCTGCAGAAGCTCGTAAAAAGGCAGAGGCTGAGTTGAAAAAGCTAAAGCTTATGTCTCCCATGTCAGCAGAAGCAACCGTGGTTCGTAATTACATCGATGTATTGGTTAATTTGCCATGGGCAAAGAAGACTAAGATCAAGCACGATCTTCCCTTTGCAGAGGAGGTCTTGAACGAGGATCACTACGGACTTGAGAAAGTTAAGGACCGTATCCTTGAGTATCTTGCTGTACAAAAGCGTGTTGATAAACTCAAGGCACCCATCCTTTGTTTGGTAGGGCCTCCCGGCGTTGGTAAGACATCGCTTGGGCAATCCATTGCTAAAGCGACCGGTCGTAAGTACGTGCGTATGGCGCTAGGCGGGATGCGCGATGAAGCCGAGATCAGGGGTCATAGAAGAACTTACATCGGTGCTTTGCCTGGAAAAGTTCTTCAAAGTCTGACGAAGGTGAGCGCTCGCAATCCACTCTTCTTGTTGGATGAAATTGACAAGTTAGGTTCAGATTTCAGGGGTGATCCTTCAAGTGCTTTGCTTGAGGTGCTTGATCCCGAGCAAAACCACACCTTTAATGATCACTACGTTGAAGTTGACTTTGATTTGAGTGATGTTATGTTTGTGGCCACTTCGAACTCAATGAATATTCCATCTGCATTGCTCGATAGGATGGAGGTCATTAGGCTGTCGGGTTACACCGAGGACGAAAAGGTCAACATTGCACAGAAATATCTTTTCCCCAAACAGTTGAAAAACAACGGATTGAAGGAGAGTGAACTCAGTTTCTCTGAGGAGTCCTTGGTTGATGTTGTAAGGTATTACACAAGAGAGGCTGGCGTAAGATCACTTGAGCGTGAGATATCTAAAGTTTGTCGCAAAGTAGTGAAAGCTATTCAATTGGGTGAGATGAAGGCGCAGGTCAAAGTCACACCAGAAAATTTGAATGATTTCCTGGGTGTACGCAAGTACAACTATGGACGCGCAGAGCAGCAAAATCAGGTTGGACAAGTGGTTGGTTTAGCCTGGACAGAGGTGGGGGGAGATTTACTCACCATCGAGTCCGCCATGATGCCTGGTAAAGGCACCATCACACGTACTGGATCCTTGGGTGACGTGATGAAGGAGTCAGTGGAGACGGCTAGAACAGTTGTTCGTTCACGCTCCAAGATACTGGGTATAAAAGATGAGGCCTTTGAGAAAAAGGATATTCATATCCATGTACCCGATGGGGCAACGCCCAAAGACGGTCCAAGTGCTGGGGTTGCTATGACGATTGCAATCGTTTCAACATTGACCAACATACCCGTTCGCAGCGATGTTGCAATGACGGGTGAGATTACGCTCAGAGGTGAGGTAACGGCTATTGGCGGATTAAAAGAGAAGCTTTTAGCAGCGCTGAGAGGCGGAATTAAAACGGTTCTTATTCCTGAAGAAAACGTGAAAGATCTTCAAGAAATCCCCGAGAACGTTAAGAACGGCTTGGAGATCATCCCAGTCAAATGGATTGATAAAGCCCTTGAGATAGCGCTGGTTCGTATGCCAACTCCTCTCACCGATGAGGAAATTGCCAGTCCGGTAGTGGCATCTGAGCCGCCAAAGACTGAATCTAGTGCTGTTAAGCATTAAATCATTCGAATTAAATTTTTTGATCGTTCATTTTTAAGTTACTTGGGTTATAATAATAATCCACGCGGGAATAGCTCAGTTGGTAGAGCGCAACCTTGCCAAGGTTGAGGTCGCGAGTTCGAGCCTCGTTTCCCGCTCCATACCTCTACAAAGGGAAGCTTTTGCTTCCCTTTTTTATCAGAGTTTGGGCTTACGGCGCGGTAGCAAAGCGGTTATGCACCGGATTGCAAATCCGAGTAGGTCGGTTCGACTCCGGCCCGCGCCTCCATTACACACACATTGCACACGCTACGGCTCTACCCAATTAACGGGGGATGGGCATTTATTAAACACGGTTGAATACTCCATTCCAACCACAGTGTGCCAAGACGCGCAGTCTGTAATTCTCGAAATTTTCGGTCGTGTTCTTCTGGGGTTAAAAGGACAAGGGAAGGACAGAATACCAGTTCTTTAAAACTGCATCAAGCATTTCGATCGACTATGCCGCGCTCCATGCGCATACTAGGTAATTTCAGGATTCTTAAGATCCCACCTTACCCCCACCCGTCCGTTTCGAGGTCGTCCTGTCCATACAGGTTAATCACTGTTCTGCAGTCGCAATAAAAAATCCATTAGTCTTTGTCTAACGTTGTACATCAGGGCAGTTTGGGTATGTGACTCGGCAATGTTGGTTTGTGCGGCGCAGCATCCGTATAGTGGGTGGTGGAGTACCCCTTCAAAAATCCAGCGAGACCTGACCCCAGTACCCCGGCACCCCCCCCCAAATTGGAGTTGGTTCCATCCGTTTACTCTTTCACTGTGTGTTGGAAGAACGAATAGGCAGCCACGAAATTTACTTTTTAAACAAAGCGGTTCAGTGAAAGGCCTTGTTTGGACTCGAGCATACTTAGGGTTTGTCACAGGATTGCAAAAGTTTATATATATAATATATTTATAAAAACAATATTTTTACCAAAGGATCTTATGCAACTTGAAAATTCAATTTTTTACGAGAGGCAGCCTTGGGTAGCGCATCGTACCTTTACCCCTTCTGGGGATGATCCGCGTACTGTCTTATCTAACGATAAAGACCATGAGTTCCTCAGGTTAGATGGTAACGCTTCGCTTGCGTGGAAACTGATTGCAGAAGATGGAGTTGGCAACCCAAATGATGTTGCACAAAAACTTAGTGTTACTGTTTCCGAAGTTCAAGTTTTACTGGACGACTTGTTAAACGCAAATCTAATAAAAATTAGAGGGGTTGAAGATAAATACACATCTGAGGTTGATATAAATCCAAATCATGTCCCTTCTTCTGAAAGATATCATGCTGGTGGATACACAGAGCCATCTCCAGGTGGCAGCAATCTGGAGGCAGAATTTGAGTTTCAAGATTGGGCTTTATCACATGGATTTCTTTGGTCAGCTTTGTGGGAAATTACATTTAGATGTAACGAAGCATGTGTTCACTGCTTCAACCCTGGGGCAAGTCATTCAGAAGGGCAGCGTGCCTATCGTAAAACTGAAGAGCTTGAGCGAGATGAATGGCTAAAACTTCTTGACGAATTTAAATCTTTAGGCGTCTTTCGCCTACTTTTAACAGGTGGTGAAGTGGCACTTCGAAAAGATTTTTTTGAAATTTTGGAGGCGTGCAATGAACGTGGATTTTCTGTAACTGTATTTACAAACGGGACTCTGTTTGATGCAGATGAAATTAACAGACTGGCAAATTTTTATCCTCACCGAATTGAGTTGAGTTTGTACAGTCCAGAACCCGAGGTTCACGATCGGATAACACGACTAAAGGGATCATTTGAAAAAACACGCAATTCGGCTCTTCAACTAAAACAATTGGGAGTAACGGTTGCAATAAAAATGTCGGTGATGGCTGAAACTATCAATTCAGTCATTGCCTTTAGAACACTCTGTGATGAATGGGGTATTGAGCCGCAAGTTGATTACAACATGTCACCCGGTGTTGATGGTGCACGCGAACCACTTCTTGAATTGTTGCCTGCTCCTTTGGAGTTGATAAGGGCAGCGATGACTCCGGGAATGCCTTTATTTGCAGGGGTCGCTGGTGCTCCAAATAAAAGCGATTGGGTAGAAAGAAAAGCCAACCCAATCTGTGGTGCGGGGCGTACTACTATGTCGATTTCACCAGAGGGACATATTTATCCTTGTAACAGTTTGCCAATCCATGTCGGTTCGACAAGGACAGAGGGTCTTACTTCAGTGTGGAAAAATTCTATTTCTGGGGGAGCCTTGGCCACAAAACCGAAAAGCGAGTTGTCTCAATGGCAATCGATTAAAGGTGCTGATTACCGTGTGTGTGGATCTTTTGATCGTTGTGCATGGTGCCACAAGTGTCCCGGAATGGCCTTGCTCGAGAGTGGTGATGAGTTAGGGCCTTCGACAACCAACTGTAGAAACTCTGCAGCAAGAATGATCGCATTTGATCTTATTGAGAAAGGCCGAACGCCTCAAAGTATTTCTTCTTTAGACCTTGAACCGCTTCAGTTGAAATACGCTGAAAATATTCCTTTATGGGAGCCCAACTTTAGTGTCGAGTCAAAAATATCTTTAGAGTCACTTAAAAAGAGTTTGAAGAGCAGAACAAAAGCAACTGCTCTTGAAAAGGATCCCTTGTTGGGATAGGCGGGGGATTCCCCCATTTTTTTACTTAGGAGAAATCATCATGAAAATTTCAATTCGCATTGGTTACAGCAAGCGTGCAATGTCAGGTTGCAGCCGTGGCAATGAAAATAGCTGCGGTATCGGAAATAAAAACGGCTAATTTCATTATGCTGGGACACCCATTTCTGGACACTATTTTGAGGCGACTTGAATTAGTTCCAGTGAATGGGTACCCAAAAGTAATTTCTACATTTCACCGTAGATCGATAGCAGTAAAAACCCAAGAATTTGAAGACAAGCTATTTATAGTTAAGGGAATAGGGTGGTCTCATGGGCCGCCTTGGACATTTTTATCTCCAAAAGACGATCAACTCTATTTTGGGTTGATGGATAAAAATTCTGCAATTAGAGAGTTGAGAGTATCCAATTGGTTCCTCAATGCGGGAATACATTCAACTAGAGTAATAAAATACGAGGTTTTGACGGAAAACGAATTGTTATTATTTGGTTTAAATCAAAAAACATCATTTAAAAATGGTAACCAGGTCTCCCCGGTTGTATTGGTTACAGAAAGTCTTTCTGCTTTCCGTGTTAATGACTTTACCCCTAGAAATCATAAAGACTGGTTAAAAGAGTTTTTGACTCATAATAAACCCACAGAATTAGAAGCTCAAGATATTAGAAATTTCATAATAAATTTCGCAGAGAAATTAGTGCTGAATATCGAAAAATATCAGTCGCTAGGTGGGGTTAACGATACTTTATCTGCTGATAATGTAACCATAGCTGGCGAAATTACTGACTTTGAATGGATTTATGTGCCTGGTGTTCCCCTGCCTGATGGATGGACTGATAAGTATTTGTTTGAACGGCAAGAAAAAGAGGCAATTTACTATATTGACATAATGTTAGCCCTTTGTGAAGGGCTTTCAGTGGATATCACAATCAGAGAATTGGCTTCTATTGGTTGCAAAAAATTGCAAAATAATGCAATTGGATTTTCCAAATGTTTAATGCGAATTGCAAAAGGATAAAGATGGAATTTTATGAATTTAACCAAAGTAAAATTGAAGCTATTTTTCCTGATCCTAAGTATCTCCAAATACAACTTATTGAAAAGTTGAATGATGCTCATGTAGTTGAAGAGCCTTTTCCGCATATTTTTATTAATAATTTTTTACCTAATGATCTTCGCGACTTACTATTAAATTCCGTTTCTGAACTGGAATTTAGAAAATACTATGAAGGTGCTGTCCCAGTTTTTCATTTGACAGAAAAATCTCCGGTACCTTTATTATTTTTCAAAAACTACATATTAGATGATTTATTAACTCCTTTTTTTAACTCTATCTTTAACGATAATGATTTTAAAAAAAATATTGAGTTAAAAAACACCTCTGAAAAAATTACTAAATTAGATAAAGTGGAATACGGAAGTATTTATTTTGCTAGAAATCCTCCTGGAGGCAAAATAAAAATGCACGTAGATGATAACTTTGCTAGTTTTCAATATGTCTTTTACTTTGGGTACAAAGATGGAGGTGTTGCACCTACTACAGATTTATTACTATATCCTCAATCAAATATTGACGATTACTCGGCTGATTTAAATTCAAAGAATTATATTAATTATGGACCTACAAATAATGGTTTGCTTGTCTTTGTAAACACTCCAAGCTCATATCATGGTTTATTAAGTCCTTTACATAAGGAGAGATTAACGCTTTGCGTCTCTGCCCATTATTATTATAAAAACACCTGATCAATGTCAATCAAAATTGCTGATGGTCAATTTGCAAGGCCTACATACATTATTGATGAGCACAACGAAGCATTCTTAGTTTGGTCGAATATATTTAATAGTATAGCTCCAACTAAGCGTCATCTGATACATATTGATGAACACGCTGATTTCGGAATCCCATTCCTGACTAAACCAGTACCTGATCAATTTTCTACTAAAGAACAACTTGTTGACTTTACTTACAGGCAATTAACAATTGGAACTTTTTTAATTCCATCTGCTATTAGGAAATTTTTTTCTACTTTAATATGGATAAAACCATCTTCTCCAGTATCTTCTGCGCTTGAAAATATTTATATTAATTACAATCCGGAATTATGTAAAATTTCAGTTTTAAATAATCCAAATTATAATTGTACTCAACTTAAATATATTTCTAGTATTTGGCGGGATGAAATATTTAATTCTGATAATTGGATGCTTGATATTTGTCTTGATGCTTTTAATCCAAACGAAATCCTAACACCAGATCCATTTACTCTCGAAATCACAAAGATTGAATTTGAGAATTTAAACTATGATGATATTAATGTTTGGAATATGAGATATGGCGCCTCTGTCACTACAACAATTAAAGATAATAGATATTATTTTAATTTAGATTTTTCAAAATGGAGTTCCCCGGAAAATATTAATTTAAATAGTAGTCTTGATAATAATTTGAAAAACTTCGAAGAATTTATAAATTCAACTTCAATTTTACCAGATGTTATTACCATTTGCCGATCCATCAGATCAGGACACACAAGGAGGGGTGAGGTTGAGTGGATACAAGAATTTATTTTAAAAACATTAATGTATAAATATAAAGGTGGATTCAAGGACGAAGTGCAACGTTGACTAA
>CAIKNE010000089.1 GCA_903828695.1 uncultured Burkholderiales bacterium
AACTCAGTTAGGGTTTATTCTGATTAAATAATATAACCCTTTATTACAGCGTACGTTAGTATTACGTTTGCGATGAGGCCGGGCGCTGAAATACTATACATACAGGTTTAATTGAATACTTGCATGTTTTTTTGTTGGTAACTGGTACTCAAGCAATTCAGTGTTCAAGCGCTCACATGCAAGAGCATAGAAGAATTAAAAAGACTCATTCAACCCAGTCACTTCAGGGTTTTGATATGCACGTACATGAAGAGTGTGCTGGAACTCAAAAACTTTAAATACTTTCGCAATACCCTTAAAAGTCTTATTTCTTATTAGTCTTTAATTTGAGTCTGGAATAACAAAATGCCCCATTACAACCCACCGATCCGAGATATCAAGTTTGTATTGCATGAACTACTGGGCGTGGGTGAGCAATACGCATTGATGGAAAAATATAAAGACTTCAGCGAAGAAACATTCGGACTGATTGTGGAGGAGGCGGCTAAATTTGCACAAGAGGTGGTTCAGCCTCTTAATCAGGTGGGGGACGCAAAGGGCTGTGCTCGCAGCTCCACTGGAGAGGTCACAACACCTGATGGATTTAGACAAGCCTATCAACTTTATGTGCAAGGAGGCTGGCCTTCCCTAGCGTGTGACAGTGCCTATGGAGGGCAGGACCTGCCCAAGTTGGCCAACAGTGTTTTATACGAAATGCTGAACGCCGCTAACCAAGCATGGACGATGTATCCTGGGTTATCACACGGTGCATATGAGTGCATACACGCCCACGGCACAGAAGAGCAAAAAAATATATACCTACCTAAACTGGTTTCAGGGCACTGGACAGGAACGATGTGTTTGACTGAGTCTCACTGCGGAACTGATTTGGGGTTGCTGAAAACTCGAGCCGAGGATGTCGGGGGAGGACAATTCAGTTTATACGGCACAAAAATATTCATCTCCAGCGGTGAGCACGATTTAGCGGAGAACATTGTTCATTTGGTGTTGGCTCGCTTGCCCGGTGCGCCTAAGGGCACTAAAGGTATCTCACTCTTCATTGTTCCAAAATTCACTCTCGATCAGGCGGGAAAGCTTGGAGAGAGAAATAAGTTAAGCTGCGGCTCTCTTGAGCACAAGATGGGTATTCATGCGAACGCTACTTGCGTTATGAATTTTGACGGTGCGATTGGAACACTGTTGGGTGAGCCCAATAAGGGACTTCAAGCGATGTTTGTGATGATGAACGCAGCAAGACTGGGTGTTGGCATGCAAAGCCTGGGTCTCACAGACGTGGCCTACCAGAACTCAGCCAAATACGCCAAAGAACGCCATCAGATGCGAAGCCTTAAGGGGAGCCAGAAATCGGACTCGCCGGCGGATCCCATCATTGTTCACCCCGATGTGCGCAGAATGCTTTTGACGCAACGTGCTTACGCAGAAGGGGGGAGAGCATTTTCTTACTACGTAGCTTTATTGATCGACACAGAGCAGTGTCACCCTGATGAGGATACAAGAGGAGACGCTGCAGAGTTGGTCACTTTGCTCACGCCGATTATCAAAGCCTTCTTGACCGACAACGCTTTTATGTCCTGTAACGAGGGATTGCAAGTGTTCGGTGGTCACGGCTATATTACGGAGTGGGGGATGGAGCAATTCGTTCGCGATTCTAGAATCAATATGATCTATGAGGGCACCAATACGGTTCAAGCTCTTGATCTATTGGGTCGTAAAGTGCTTCGAGATATGGGTAAGAGTTTGAAGAAATTTGGACGCCAAATTCAAGAGTTCATTGAGGAAGAGGGTGTTAGAAAGGAGATGAGTGAATTTATAGATCCTTTGGCCGATCTGGCCTCTAAGGTTGAGAAACTCACCCAAGAAATCGGTATGAAAGCGATGATGAATGCGGATGAGGTGGGGGCTGCTGCGACGCCGTACCTCAGAATACTGGGGCATTTGATATATGCGTATCTGTTTGCAAAGATGGGGAAAATAGCGCTCAAAGAGCTCAAGAGTGGAGATGATTTTTACAAAGCAAAACTTGCAACTGCACGCTTTTATTTTGCACGTTTGTTGCCAGAGACCTCTACCCTCATCAAGCTGGCTCGCGCTGGGTCAAGCAATTTAATGGCATTAGATGCCGAACTCTTTTAATATAACGAGAAGGTTTTTGATGAGTACCAATCCAATTCGCCGCGTGGCCATCCTCGGTGCAGGTGTGATGGGGGCGCAAATTGCAGCTCACTGTATCAATACGCGAATTCCAGTTATTTTGTTCGATTTAGAGACCCCTACTGAGGGGGGAGAGTCGGCCTACAAAATAATCTCCAACAGCATCAATGCTCTTAAAAAACTAAAACCCGCCCCGCTTGGACTACCTGAGGACGCTGAACTGATAAGGTCTGCGCATTACGGTGCTGATCTACCCCTACTGTCAGAGTGTGACTTGGTGATCGAGGCCATCTCTGAGCGAATGGACTGGAAACACGACTTATACAAAAAAGTCATCCCTCACTTAAAAGAAAATGTTGTTTTTGCAACCAACACTTCTGGCTTATCGATTACTGAGTTGTCCACAGGGTTTCCAAAGGAGTTACAGAGTCGGTTTTGCGGGGTACATTTCTTCAACCCCCCTAGGTATATGCATTTGCTGGAGTTGATCCCAACTGCGCAGACCGATCCTGTTGTCGTGGATCAATTAGAGACTTGGATGACAACGGTAATGGGCAAGGGAGTTGTTAGAGCCAAGGATACGCCCAACTTTGTGGGCAATAGAGTAGGTGTCTTTTCTATATTGGCAGTATTTGCAGAGGCTCAGAAATTCAATCTCAGTATTGATACAGTAGATGCTTTGACGGGCAACAAGCTTGGGAGACCCAAGTCTGCAACTTTTAGAACGGCAGACGTTGTGGGTTTAGACACCCTAGCGCATGTCATTAAAACGATGGAGACGAGCTTACCCACTGATTCGTTTGCCGCTATTTTCAAAACCCCCAGCATATTACAAAAACTTGTTGCAAAAGGTTTCTTGGGGCAAAAGTCTAAGCAAGGTTTTTACAAGAAAGTTAGAAAAGATATCTTCGTCTTTGATGAGGGCAAGCAAGATTACGTGCCATGCACTGGCCTTGCTCTGCCCATTATTGAGCGTATCTTAAAGAAACCCATAGGAGAGAGAATTGAGTTACTGCGAGAAACGCAGGATGATCAGGCTCAGTTCTTGTGGTCTATTTACAGAGATATATTCCACTACATAGCGGTTCACTTAGGATCCATCGCTCAAAGTGCCCGTGAAGTAGATTTAGCGATGCGTTGGGGATTTGGTTGGAGTCAGGGTCCCTTTGAAGACTGGCAAGAAGCGGGGTGGCTCAAGATCGCAGCCTGGATTGAGGAGGATATTGCAAACGGTAAGACCTTGAGCCAGGAGCCCCTGCCAGCTTGGGTGACAAAAGGTGAGGTTGCTCGTCGAGGCGGAGTCCATCAACCAGAGGGCTCTTGGTCCGCTGAGCAAAACAAGTACTTGAGTAAATCGACTCTGCCTGTGTACGCTCGTCAATTATTTCCGCCGTCCCTCTTTGGTGACGCCTCGGTTGCGGCTCAAACGGCTGGTGAAACAGTTTTTGAAAATTCAGATATTAGAGTATGGATCAATACAGCTTGGGTGGGCTTTGAGAGAGTTCTGATTGCAACCTTCAAGACCAAAATGAATACGCTCAGTCCTGATGTTTTAGAGGGGATTGAGCGCGCAATCACTTTGGCTGAAAGTGATTATGAAGGGCTTGTGATTTGGCAATCGACTTCCTTGCAACTCGGTAACCCGGGCGGACCCTTCTCTGCAGGAGCCAATCTTGAGAAGGCGATGCCCATGGTCATGAAGTCGGGCCCATCTGGCGTAGAGCCCTTTGTCAAAGCCTTTAAAGACACGATGATGCGCGTGAAGTATGCGCAGGTGCCCGTGGTTTGTGCTGTTTCTGGGATTGCGCTGGGCGGTGGGTGTGAGTTATTACTGCACGCAGCCAAGCGAGTTGCACACATCGAGAGCTACATAGGGTTGGTCGAAATTGGGGTAGGGCTGCTCCCCGCAGGAGGCGGGGTCAAGGAGGCTGCAATCCGAGCGCATCAGATGGTTAATTCGATGGGGAACCAAAACTACCTCGACGCTCTTAAATTTTCATTTGAAAATATTGCAATGGCCAAAGTCTCCTCTTCTGCGCAGGAGGCTGTGAAGATGAATTATCTGAAGGATTCAGATATTTTGGTCTCCAACGTTCATGAGCTTTTGTTTTGTGCACTCTCACAGGTAAAAGCCTTGCACGCCTCATCTTACAGACCGCCATTAAGGAGAAAGATCCCTGTTGCCGGGCGTTCTGTGGCGGCCACCTTCCAATCGCAGTTGATCAATATGCGAGACGGCGGTTTTATATCGGAGCATGATGCTTTCATCGCTGAAAAAATCGCTCATGTCATAACGGGTGGTGATTTAGAGCCCGGAACTTTGGTGTCAGAGGAGTGGTTGCTCACTCAAGAACGAAGAGCCTTTATTGAATTAATAGGGACGACCAAAACTATGGAGCGGGTGATGAGTATTTTACAAACCGGTAAGCCCCTGCGTAACTGAATTTAACCTTTGAAAAGATTGATATGAATAAAATTCAAGACGCATATATAGTCTCTGCCGTGAGGACTCCAATAGGTAAGTCTGGCAGGGGTTCGCTGAGTAGAGTGCGCCCAGATGAGCTGCTTGCCCACACCCTCAAGCAACTCTTAGCCCGTACCCCGACACTTGATCCCGCGCTGATTGAGGATGTGATTGTGGGGTGCGCTATGCCTGAGGGGCCTCAGGGCTTGAACGTTGCGCGGATTGCTTTATTGTTGGCTGGGCTACCCAATACGGTGGGCGGCATGACCATTAATCGTTTTTGTTCATCAGGACTGAACGCTGTCGCTTGCGCTGCCGAGCGGGTTCAGTTGGGGGCAGCTGATGTCATGATCGCCGCTGGTGTTGAGTCAATGAGTTTGGTTCCCATGACTGGTAACAACCCGTCTTTCTCTCCAGATGTGTTTCTCTCGGATGAGAATATTGGAATTGCTTACGGAATGGGCCTCACTGCAGAGAAGGTCGCCGCTCAGTGGAAAGTATCGAGGGAGGCTCAAGATATATTTGCATTGTCTTCGCACCAAAAAGCCTTGGCCGCTCAGGCCAATGGTGACTTTGAGCGAGAGATGATTTCAGTACCTGTTCCAAGTCGGGTAATGAATGATCAAAGCGGGGAGGTGATAACCACGTGGCACGACATCTCCAAAGACGACGGACCCAGACGGGACACCTCGCTAGAGGGGTTGAGTAAGCTCAGGGCAGTATTTGCGAAAGAGGGTAGTGTCACCGCTGGAAACAGCTCTCAAACTTCTGACGGTGCAGGAGCCTTGATGATCGTCAGCGAAAAAATCTTGAAGCAGTTTAATTTGACGCCACTTGCGCGTTTTGTCTCTTTTGCAGTTAAGGGTGTTCCCCCGGAAATCATGGGCATTGGTCCCAAGGAGGCTATACCTGCAGCCTTGAAGCTTGCTGGACTGCAGTTGAACCAGATTGATTGGATCGAATTGAATGAGGCATTTGCCGCTCAGTCGCTGGCAGTGATCGATGATTTAGAACTGGATCCGAGCAAAGTGAACCCACTCGGAGGTGCTATTGCCCTGGGGCATCCGCTCGGTGCAACTGGCGCAATTCGGAGTGCTACTGTGGTTCACGCACTGCAAAGAAAGAATCTGAGGTACGGGTTAGTTACGATGTGTGTTGGAACTGGGATGGGGGCAGCGGGAGTGTTTGAGCGTTGTTGATAGGTGTGTAATGGACCTATAAATAAAAAGAACCTTCAATTCAATTACCACAATACAAGATAACAATGCAGTGGCATTGCATAGCGTAAATACTGATGTTCGACAAACTCAAAACATAGAAAAATACGATCATTAAAATATATCAAAGGAGATCTTAATGACGAATATTTGCAAATTGGCTAAAACACTAGCCGTAGCCACCTTATGTATGGCATTGAGTCCCTCTTGGGCGCAAAAGGCCGGTGATCTGATTTTGTCAGTTGGTGCTGCTTACATGAAGCCAAATGCATCTTTGGGTCATTTAACATCTGTTAGTACTGATAATACGGGAACGCATAATATCCCTGCGCAAGTACCTAATACTCAAGATTACTTTAATGCAGCTACACAAGGTGCTACGGCCTCTAT
>CAIKNE010000090.1 GCA_903828695.1 uncultured Burkholderiales bacterium
ACCGTCACGCTTTTAGCTAAGTTACGTGGCTTATCAACATCTGTCCCTCTTGCACAAGCAGTATGGTATGCAAGCAACTGCAAAGGCACAACATGAAGTATGGGGGATAAAAGCCCGTAATGTTCGGGCATCCTGATCACGTGGATGCCGTGAGCGTTTTCAATTTTAGAGTCTGCATCTGCGAGTACGTATAAAACACCGCCCCTGGCTCTTACTTCTTGCAAATTACTTTTGAGTTTTTCGATCAAAGTATCGTTAGGGGCAACTGCAACCACGGGCATCGCATCCGTCACCAACGCCAGTGGCCCGTGCTTGAGTTCACCCGCTGCGTAAGCCTCTGCGTGGATGTAGGTAATCTCTTTTAACTTCAAAGCTCCCTCCATCGCGATCGGATAGTGAGTGCCTCGCCCTAAGAAAAGTGCATTTTCCTTCAGCACGAAATCCTCAGACCAGCGCATGATCTGGGGCTCAAGCGCCAATACAGCTTGAAGTGCAACGGGCAGGTGGCGCATCTCTTTCAAGAACTGCTCTTGCTCGTTCTCTGTCAATTGCCCTTTAGACTGCGAAACACACAAAGTCAATAAGAACAGTGCAGCCAATTGCGTCGTGAACGCCTTCGTGGAAGCCACCCCAACCTCCACGCCGGCTCTGGTGACGTAGGAGAGTTCGCACTCTCTAACCATGGCAGACGTGGACACATTACAAATGGTTAAGGTGTGTGTCATGCCAAGACTCACGGCGTGTTTCAAAGCGGCGAGTGTGTCCGCAGTCTCCCCCGATTGACTGATCGTGACCACCAGTGTCTTGGGGTTGGGAACGGAATCCCTATACCGGTACTCACTTGCAATTTCAACTTGTGTACTTATTTTGGCAACCGATTCAAGCCAATATTTGGCCACACAACCACTGTAATAACTGGTGCCACAAGCAAGGATTAAAACGTTATCAATCTTTTTAAAAACCGCTTCGGCATTCGGTCCAAAAAGATCAGGGACCACGGCTTGCACCCCCTCTAAAGTATCAGCAATGGCCCGGGGTTGCTCAAAGATCTCTTTTTGCATGTAATGCGTATAAGGACCGAGCTCGGCTGCGCCGCTGTGCGCGGTCACCGTTTTAACAAGTCTATTCACGACTTGACGGGACTTGTCTTCAATACGGTAGCTTTGGGCGCGCACATCCACAATATCGCCCTCTTCCAGATAAACAATTTGGTCAGTCACACCGGCCAGTGCCATAGCGTCACTTGCCAAAAACACCTCTGAGGCCCCGACTCCCAAAATCAGAGGAGATCCAGATTTGGCACCCACAATACGGTTAGGCTCGTCTTTGTGAAAAATCGCGAGCGCGTAAGCGCCCCTCAGCTTTGGCAAAGCCTCTTTCAGTGCACTGAACAAATCACCTTTGTACAGACTATCCATCAAGTGCGCAATGACTTCTGTATCGGTTTGACTTTGAAACACATAGCCAATACTTTGTAGTTGAGCTTTAATGTCCTCATAGTTTTCGATAATCCCGTTGTGAACCACAGCTACCCGCCCGACGCTTGAGATGGGGGCACCCCCAAGTTGAGGGCCGTGACTGAAGTGGGGGTGTGCGTTATGAACAGCTGGAACGCCGTGCGTTGCCCAGCGCGTATGCGCAATTCCTGTGGTGCCCTCGATGTGCTCGGCGCTCACCTGCTCCATCAGCTCAGAGACGCGCTGCGTGCTGCGCGCTCTTTTTAAGCCACTTGCATGAACAGCCACACCACAAGAATCATAGCCCCGGTACTCAAGGCGTTCAAGACCTTGAACAAGAAGTGGAACGATATTTCGGTGAGAGACCGCTGCAACTATGCCGCACATAATGTTTCCTGAAGAATTGGATTTAAAAGTATTTGTTTTTTACTGTTTATTTACCTGAGCTCTTCACAGGTCTTATCCAGTTTTGAACACTCAGTTGCTTAGCCCTTGTGATACTTAAGGCGTTAGCCTCAGTGCTCTTCGTAATCGTTGACCCTGCACCAACTGTTCCCCCTGCACCAATGGTCACAGGCGCGACGAGCACAGAATTACTTCCCACATGCACATCGTGTTCAATCACTGTTTTGTGTTTATTTGCTCCGTCATAGTTGGCCGTAATCGCTCCTGCCCCGAAGTTAACACGCTCGCCCAGTTGTGCGTCCCCGACATAGGCCAAATGATTGGCTTTGGCGCCATCGGCCAATGTTGAGTTCTTGATTTCCACAAAATTGCCGATATGCACCTCGGCTCCCAGCACTGCTCCGGGTCTGAGTCGTGCAAACGGACCCACACGTGCGTTTGCACCGACGATCACAGGACTTTGAACACTGCCGCCCTCGATATGAGAGTAAGCTTCGATGAGTGCGCCGTCCTCGATCACAGCGTTTGAGATCACGCAATTAGGGCCGATATGCACACCACGCCCAAGGCTTACCCGCCCCAGGAACACCGAGTTCACATCAAGTTGTACATCTTCACTGCACAACAACTCACCCCTCACATCAATGCGACTAGGATCTTTGATCCTAACGCCTTGCTCCATGAGGGACTTAGCCGTGAAGAGTTGAAGCGCTCGCTCGAGCTCTGCGAGTTGAGCAGGACTATTCACTCCCATCACCTCAATTGCATCGTGAATGGAGAGCGTTTTTATAGGAATACCGGCCTCTACTGCTTTTTTGACGACATCGGTTAAATAATATTCACCTTGTGCGTTTTTATTATCAAGCGAGTTCACCCAAGAGCGCAGATGCACAGTCGGCGCGACAAGCACTCCTGTGTAAACCTCAGTGATGCATTTTTGATCAGGAGTTGCGTCCTTCTCTTCGACAATTCCAAGGACTTTATCCTGCTGCTTTGTGTCTCTGAGGACACGTCCGTACCCAAAGGGATTTGGCGTATTGAGCGTCAAAAGAGTCAAAGCGGCTTTGTCTACTTTTTGATCAAACTCAGTGTCACTGCCTTGTTTGATCGTCTGCAAACTAGACGCAATGAGTCCTTGCAAAGTTTTAACCTGCGTTAGGGGAACATCGCCTGACAAAACAAGCGTGAGACCATCGTCGCTCAAATGGGGAAGCGCTTGTTGAATTGCGTGTCCTGTGCCGAGTTGGGGCATTTGCAGGGCGAATTCAAGAATTGGAGGTGCGCTTCTTTCAGTGTCTGGGGCCGAGACCTTGAACTCTTGCTCAAACATCTGGGCAGCGCCCTTTTGCACGAGTTCAGCTTCGTGACCCGTAATGAGGACTATTTTTCTCGCAGTTAGAGACACTGCGGCTTGCATGACATGGCCCAAAAGCGCACGACCACCCAAAGTGTGCAACACCTTGGGTGTTTTACTCTTCATGCGCGTGCCTTTGCCAGCGGCCATGATTACGACATCTAATGGCAACATATCCCGTATAACCCTTAAACAATCAAATCTTGATAACAACGTATATGATAATCTACGTGGGTAGGAGTATCCCTATCGACGAGTGGGGTCCCCGACGGTCCCACCAAGCTCTGTTTTTTTCCTGCAGTTTGTTAATTGGGTTGATTTTCTGCTGGTATTTATCCCAAATAAATGAGAGCTCGCATTTATGCGCCCCCCTAAATGAAAAAACTACAACGAGCTCCGGACTTTATTGCTTTTATTGCTTTTATCACCCTTAACTCCCTCGCCCACCTTCGTCGCTTTTACAAGACTTTGGGTGTTTTGGGGTTGGTATTTTGCTTGCAAGGGTGCAGCCTTTTGCAGACCACTTACAACCAAGCCAGTGAAATTACAGACTGGTGGATCGATGGGTATGTGGATTTAACCTCAAAACAAAAGACCACTCTGCGCAGCGATCTTGCAGAAATTCACAACTGGCACAGAACAACGCAGTTGGCCTTGTACCTGGAGATTTTGCACAACTTTGACTCCAAACTGCAGAGCAATCTCAGTGTGGAAACCGTTTGTTCCATAGAGCCGGAGCTAAGAGCGCGAGTGATTGACTTATTAGTTGCTTTTGAGCCCGCGCTTACGCATCTTGCGCTACATTTAAAACACGATCAATGGGCGCATTTACAGCGCAAGTATGATAAAAATAACAAAGAGTGGAGGAGTGACTGGTTAGAGGGTAGTGCAGAAGACCGTTTAGAGTTTAGACTGAAAAAAGACCGAGACATGGGGGAACGACTTTACGGCAAATTAACCTCCGCTCAGATGACCTTGCTCCACGAACTGATCCTTGAGTCCCCCTTCGACCCAGAGAGAACTTACGCTGAGCGCTTAAGGCGCCAGGCTGATAGCTTGCAGGTACTGAGGACGATTGGACAAGAGCACCTTAGTTACGATCAGGCAAGGCAAAGTATTCACGCCCTGCTCCTGAGAAGCACGCTTGACTCTCCTGATACAGCTTATCAGGACTACCACGATAAAGTCCTGCGTTCTCAGTGTGCAAGAGCAGTCAAGTTTCATAACGCCGCGAGCGAGAAACAAAAACTACGCGCCTTCAAAACGATACAGAGTTTTGAGCAAGATTTAACGGAGCTCATGAATAAGAAGAATTAAGCAGCTTTAAAAATAATTGCTACAAGCCAAAAGCCATGAGCCCCGGCTTCAAACACATAACCTCAGTTATTTAGCCGACCACGCAACCCCTTCCTCGGTCAATATAGCATCAAGCGGGATGTCGTGTGCTTCGCGCTCTAGCTCTTCTATGTGGCCGTGACTAAAACCGAGGCCAACAGTAATGGGCTTGGGGGATAGGGTGGCAAGGGTCCGATCATAAAAACCGCCCCCGTAACCCAAACGATAGCCACCGGAGTCAAAACCAACGCAGGGCACAAACAGTAAAGTGGGCACCAAAACCTCGGTGTCTTTGGGTTTGGGTATATCGTAAGCATCAGGCTCCATGGGGCAACCGGGGTACCAGGCGTGAAAGGTGAGTGTTTTGTGGAGTTTATTGACAACAGGTAATCCTATGCGCCTGCGTGTTTGTTGCTCAAGTAGTTCCCCATCCTCTTTCCACCGGTGTAGGGCTGGCAAGGGATCAAACTCCCCCTTAATAGGCCAATAAGCGCCTATCATGGTGTCCTCACGTCCAACCAACCAAATTCTCATGACTTGTTGCAAGGCTAAAGTCAAAGCGTAGCGATTATTTAACTCTGCGCGCTGAGTAATTAGCTGTTGTCTTAGAGATTTCTTGTCCATGAGGAGATAATCAGGGTATGAATGATTTTCCGATTGTGACATTGTCTGAGCGTCTTGGGACCCGTTTTTCAAAAATGCCAACTAAAGTAAGCACTAAAACCCGTCTAAACACACTTTGTGTTCTGTCTATCTTTCTCTCATCGCATGCGATAGCTCAAGCACCGCACCTGGATGCTGACAAGGAAGGAACTCGAACGGAGCAGCCCAAAGAGAGTTCAAAGGAGAGCTCAAAGGAGAGTACCAAGCAGGGCTATGCTCGCCCCACTAACGGATCTGGGGGGCAAGGCTCCGATCGCACCTCTACCCACCCGTCAACGCCTTCCAGCCCAGCCACTCACGCTGGTGCACATAAAGCCAATGAGCACAAGGATATTAAAGACACTAAGGATAATAAGGAGCATAGGGAGCATAAGGACAAGGCAAACCACTCAAAAGTCCACTCTGAGGAGCATTCCGGCTCCAACAAGCGGGCGCAGAGTTCAAACACCTCAACGGCACCTAATGCCATTGGAGCCAATGGCACCACTAGCACCACTAGCACCACTAGCACCACTAGCGCCACTAATGCCCCTCCCGCCCCAACTACTAGCTCTACTCCAACAGCTACTCCAACATCTTCCCAAACCTCTGCCAGTACTGGTACTACTACCCGCACTACCCCAGAGAACAAGACCACGGGTGGCGGGAACAACACCAACACCACCAACACCACCAACGGCGCGAATAACGCTTCAGTCGATGCCAAATCCAAATCTGCCTCCCCTCGCTCCAACCCAAGCGAGCGCGCCTCTAACACCCCCCCGTCTTCCCCTGCTGCACTGACTTCACCCGCCGTAGAGACGCCCTTAGCACCTTCTGCGGCGAACGCTAACGGCGTTGTTGAACTGTCTAGCCCGAGAGCGCTGGGCTTAACGGGGACCCCGCCTACGGAGTCGAACAATGCAGGAACAACTAACGCTTCAGCCGCTGCGAACACCAACAACTCCTCTCAATCGATCATTGGCTCCTTTATCGATTCACTGTTAAGCTTCCCGCTGATCAACTCCAAATCCTCCACCGCGGGGTCAAACCCTCGCGCTGACGCGGGTGGCACAGGCACCATCAATTTAGGCCCCCTACCTGAGCCCGTTCCAGCCCCGCTTTATTTGAGTGGATCCAAATACAGCGCACCCCTTATCACGCCCTACTCTTTGAGCTCGGGGGAGCGAAATACAACCGGGGACAACGCACTCTTAGATATGGCGCAAGCCTTCAAAAAAGGCGATAGAAAACGACTCACCTCGACCCTTCCCTATGCGGCAGGGCATCCCTTAGAGCCATGGGCTGCGTACTGGGAGCTTAGGGCCCGCTTAGATGAGGCGAGTTACTCCGAGGTTCGTGATTTTTTAAAGCGCTATGCGGGCACCTACCAAGAAGACCGTATGCGAAACGATTGGCTTTTGATGGCGGGGAGTCGCCGCGAGTGGGATACGCTGCTTGAGGAGTACCCCTACTTTCGCATGCGCGACGACAAGGAGCTTCAGTGTTATTACTTGTTAGCCCAGTTTGTGCAACTGGGCCCCAAAGCTCAGGCCGATACCAGCGAACTGGTGCTTCAAAACTGGCACGCCCTCAGAGATGCGGATGATGGATGCATGCTCGCAGTCGATAGACTCTTTGACGCGCACAAAATCTCAGAACTCGATATCTGGCGCAAGGTCCGCGCAGCGACTGAATACAACCAGGGGCGATTGGCCAAGAACGCGCTCAAAATCATTGAGCCCAAATATCTTCCTGAGTTGGAGGATATTTTTAAGAATCCTGCACGTTTTTTGTCCCAACCCATCAGCGCACCGAATCGCCCAAGAGATGAGTTGATCACCATTGCGCTCATTAGGCTCGCAGCCAATGATCCTTCTGACGCAGTGCGTCAACTTCTCTCGCGCTGGATCTCACACCTGAACACCGAGCAGCGAACTTGGGTCTGGGCGGC
>CAIKNE010000091.1 GCA_903828695.1 uncultured Burkholderiales bacterium
GAAACAGGTCTGTCTGTCATCTTTGTCACTCACGATATTGGAGCAGCCGTTGAAGTGTCAGACAGAATTGCCGTAATGTACGGTGGACGGATTGTGGAAGTTGGCGGGGTAGAGTGTATTGTCACAAAACCCCGTCATCCTTATACACAGGGGCTTTTGGCATCTGTTGTCAACCATGAAAATCGTGGAAGTCCTTTAATCACTATCGCAGGTTCACCACCGGATTTAAGAGATCTACCAGTTGGTTGCAGCTACGCACCTCGTTGTCAAAGAGCGCAAACCAAATGCTTTTCTGAACAACCGGAACTCTCAACTATTCCTCCAATGATAGGTTCAACGATGGGTTCAACTAGTTATGCATGTTGGAATCCTTTCAGCTAAACGCAGTTCTAACTTAAGATTACTAGAGAGTTTCTAAGAATTCTCTGCTATCTACGATATGGCCTCTCCTGATGCAAAGAGCGTACGTGGCTCCAAAGGGCGATCCGCGAATGGCTCCATTAATTGATCCGCTACTGGCTCCAATGCGTGATCCTTGACAAAAGGTAACTACTCAATCCTCAGTATGGGTATCAACTGAGATCGATAAATGAATGACTAAAAAGATTGCGGAGCTAAGATAATATGATTACCCCTCCATTTACAACCAATTTAAGCCCCAAATTAACGAACTGGATAATGAGATTGTGCAAAGTGGATAAAAAGTGGATAACGCTTTTACTTTACACCAAAAATAAAACCCTCGAGATTTCTCTGGAGGGCTCTAAGTTGTTGATTTTACTCAATTTTTTTGGTGGGACGTGCGGGGGTCGAACCCACGACAAACGGATTAAAAGTCCGCTGCTCTACCAACTGAGCTAACGTCCCCCAACCCAGAAAACTCATCGTTATCCGGGAAACAAATATTATAGCTTGTTTTATGGATTGATTCAATCATCCTCATAGTAAAAATCACATTAAGACTGTAATTTGAAACCAAATTATTTAATGTTTAGCTATTTTGAATGGACTTTGGGATTTCGATCTGTATCGTGCAAAACTAAACGACTGAAATCAAGGCTAATGGATTGGAAATATGAAGGCCTTACTAAGTCGCATTTAATGCCAGTTGATCACAAATCCAACCGGCTGCACACAAGCCGAATGTGGAGGTAACGCTGACAGAAGATCCATAGCCATGACAATTGAGTGTGCCGTCGTTAGTGATATCACAGCTAGCATCGGGGCCCTTCACAGACTCCGTGCTGAAAACACACTGCAGACCTATAGGCTTGCCCTCTCGCGCTGCATGGTGCTCCTTTCTTAAACGAGTACGTAGCTGAGCAAGTAAAGGGTCGTGCGTAACCTTTGCTAGATCTTGAATCTCAACTTTATGGGCCAATCGCTTGCCACCGGCCGCGCCTACTGTAATAAAAGGTAGAGGATGCAAAGCAGAGCGCTGGCTCTGGCTCTGGATGAGCGAAGCGGCAATGGCCACTTTGGCCTTGACTTGATCGCAAGCGTCAACCACAGCTGAGATCGGCACACTTGAAATTTGCTCCCAAATCAATCCCCAATTTTCGGGAGTTACGAACTCATCGATGCAATTGACCTTGCACTCTGGATTTATTTGACCTATTCGGTCTCTCATTGCAAGCACCTTTGACATGCCTAGCGTACCGGTCAATGCATGAATTTGGCGATTCACATTAGACTCAGAGATGTGATCCATATCAATCAAGGATATAGTTCCTACCCCGCTTCTGGCCAAGCCCTCAGCAGTCCAAGAACCAACGCCACCGATACCGACCACAACCACGTGCGCGCCAGCAATCGCATTGGCACCGGAGACTCCGTAGAGTCTTGTCAGACCTGCAAATCTTCTTTGAAAAGGCAGGTCTAGGTCAGTTTTGTCACTATCCAAGTTGATCATTTGGGTTTTTAAAAATAATGAATCAATCACGTGCAAGCATAATCATGGCCTAACACCTCAGCCCCTGGAGCGAATAACCAGACAAGCCCAGGCACCCAATAAAATACCCATAAGTGCAGAGGTGGCGTTCATGCTGAGCGTGGAGATTCCGCTGATGCCTTGCCCCACCGAGCACCCAAGAGCCGTGACACCACCGATCCCCATAAGGGCAGCACCAGTGAGGTGAAGACCTAAATCTTCAACTTGCTTAAATCCCTCCCACTTAAAAGTATGACTACTTAGAGCACTGACCAAGGCCCCTGTAAAGACGCCAATAACAGAGGCTACCCCAAGACTCAGGACATTTGATTGATCACTATAGAACTCTAACCAGTTGAAAAAATAAGCAACGGGTCCAACGAAACTAAAAGCCTCTATGCGCGCAGACTTTGTGGCAACGTAGAGCTCCTCTAATGTATCTGGGTTCTCTGAAACGTAACCGAGATGTCCAGATACCCACCAAATAGCAACAAACAAAGCACCCACACTCAGTCCCGTGAACAGATTCGAAGATTGCCTAGCCTGCTTAAAACAAAGGATTACGCAAAGTGTGAACAGCGAAACGATGATGCCAGTCCATCCCAATTGAGCTGTGGAGCCATAACCAAAAAGATTGGACCAAGTCGCACCATTTGCAATATTAAGAAAGAGTTGATCTACAGTTGCAACACGCATTACGGCAAACACTCCCTTTATCGTCATAAATGCAAAAGCGCCCATGACGATCAATACGATAAGCGACTTCAGGTTGCCTGAGCCAGCACGTACCAAGGACTTTAGACCACATCCGGACGATAAAACCATACCAAAACCAAACAACAACCCACCAACGATCGTTGATGCCCAGGACCATTTGGTAGAAAAATAAAGGGTGTTAGTAGGATCAATCTGTGAATTCACAGACAAAACACCAAAGCCTAACATGGTGATCGCACTTGCCATCATCCACTGAAAAGCTCTCCCCCAGTCTCCCATTAGATAGACATCGGCAATTGCTCCCATCGTACAAAAATGACTGCGCTGAGCAAGAAAACCGAGCAAAAAAGAGACGATGAAAGTGCACCATAGCACCTCATTGATTAGAAATTGAAATTCTGGGATGGTCATTTCGGTTATAAATCATTATTTGTAAAATCGGATGTCGAGCACAATCAATGATTTTAATGAACGGTTCTTTGTAAATAACCGAATTCAATCAAAAAAACAGGCCTCTTTCAAGGGAGGTAATTACTCCCCCCTTGTAAACATCTAGCCGAATTTACTTTAGGCGAGCAATGCGCTCCTTAGCGGCAGCAGCAGCCTCGGAATCAGGGTACATCTTGATAAGGTCATCCCAAGTCTTTCTGGCTGCTTTTGTGTCTTTCATATCTAATTGACAATTGGACATAGACAACATCGCCTCCGCAGCTCTGGGATGTTTGGCATCTAGGGACAGCAACAATTTGAAGTTTGCTATGGCGTCCTTGTACTCACGCGTTGCGTACTGCGAATTACCTAACCAAAAGAGGCTTGATATTTTGTAGGCAGTCAGGGGGCGACGTCTTAAAAAATCATTAAAAGACTGGGTACTGGAGACAAAGTCACCCTTTTTGAAAAAATCTAAAGCGGATTCAAATTCCTTTTTTTCATTTTGGTCGACCATAAACTCTTTACCGTCTATGGTCACCCGAACGGGTTCAAGATTCGCAAACCGTGCATCAATCGTTTGCAGTAAATCTTTAAGTTTTCGCTGCGTATCGGATAATTCTTTAGAGAGGGCGTCTTTCTCGCCTCTGAGCGTAGCAATTTCCGCTCTCAAGCCCTCCAACGTGTTGGCCTCATCTAGCATGCTGCGCTTTGTTTTCTCATCCTCTGCTTCGCTACGCTGCTGAAAAAGTTTGAAATCTTCAAGACGCTGGCGAATCTCCAATATGGCTTTTCTTGCATCTTCATCCTCAAAGATAGCCGCTTGGGCATTGAAAGACCCTAGCAAGGCAAGCGTCAAAAAGCAGCGCGCAACAATGATCAAAAAATTTTTATTCATATAAAACAATTCAACGGTACGTTATTTCAGCGCGCCTATTTTGAGCATATGCATTTTCATCACTGCCCAAGGCTGCGGGCTTTTCCTTACCGTAACTGATTGACTCGAGTTGAGAGTCAGGCACACCAGAGACTGACAGAGCTTTTTTCACTGCGTCTGAGCGTTTTTGCCCCAGCGCTAAGTTGTATTCTCGACCACCGCGCTCATCCGTGTGCCCTTCGATCGAGACCCTACGTGCGGGATTAGCAAGAAGGAACTTTGCATTCGCATTGATAAGTGCTTGAAACTCTGGCTTAACAACAAAACTGTCTAAGTCAAAATAAACAATACGGGCTACACCTGCAGGTCCCAAATCCATCCCAGGCAAAGACTTAGGATCAACGGCGTCAACCGCTGATACATTGGAGCTTGAATAGCTATTGCTCCCCACCTCACTTGCCGTTTTATCGTAAACGGGCACATTGCGAATAGGAACGCTAGAGGAACAAGCGACTAAAAAAAGGGCAACCAGCAAGTAGAGCAGGTTTTGGTGGTTAAGAAATTTTTTGAACATTAAATACTCCGAAAGAAAACTTTGTTGATGATTCTAAATTTATTTATCCAAGGCGAATACAAAGCGAATACAAAGCAAATACAAAACACGTATATTGAACTCCCCTAAATCTTAGCTTCGGTTTAGCATTCTGGGCGCATACTCAGTGAGAGGGGGTACCTCTTCAGCGCCGGTGCACCGTTGCGCTAGGTTGCCTTGCACCAGTCTTAGCTTCACCTGAGTCTGCCATGGCTTTACACGGAGATGATTGGGGAGGCTAATTCGTTCAAGGTAACTTATTGAAAGGCCCCCAATTAGGCTCCCGAATATCACCCGTTTGGCCCGCCAGTCGCGCGGTGATTCGTCCATCCAGTGAGGTGGTCATGAGGGCCTCTTTGCCTTGTATTTGGGTTGCATAAACGATTAATTTGCCATTTGGAGCAAAACTGGGCCTCTCATCTGCAATGGTTGGCGTAATTTGCGTCACCTTATCTGAGCTAAGCTCTTGGATGCTTACCTTAAATTGACCAGAGATACGTGAAATGTATGCAAGCCACTTACCGTCTGAACTGATGGCCGGGGAGATGTTGTAATTTCCAGCAAAAGTCACTCTTTGAACGGGTCCGCCCATTGCCGGAATTCTGTAAATCTGGGGCATCCCCCCCCTATCACTTACAAAGTAGATCGCCGTTCCATCCGGTGTAAAAACGGGTTCGGTATCGATACTCGAAGATGAGGTTAAACGCCTTGGCTCACCCCCTGCCGCATCAATTAAAAAAAGCTGAGAGCCGCCGTCCCGGCTCAAAGTGACGGCCAAAGTTTTACCGTCGGGAGACCAACTTGGAGCGCTGTTAGAGCCCTTAAAGTTAGCCAGCACACGTCGCTTACCCGAGGCTACTTCGTGGATATAGACCACGGGTTTTCTGGATTCAAAGGAGACATAAGCCAGTTGCTGACCGCTTGGTGACCAGCTCGGCGAAATGATTGGCTCAGGGCTTGAGAGCGCAGCTTGTGCGTTCTCACCGTCTGCATCCGCAATCCAAAGGTGATACTTACCTGTATTTTTTGTAATGTAGGCGATGCGAGTTGAGAAAATACCTTTATCACCGATCAACTTTTCATAAACATAGTCAGAGATGCGGTGTGAGACGAGCCTCAAATCAGCGGGCACTACCGCGTAACTTAGACCTCCCAAGTCTTGCCCTTTCACAATGTCCCACAACCGAAAACGCACGTCATAGCGCCCATCGGCTAGCTTGGTGATACTCCCGGTGACGAGTGCATCTACGTTTTTTTGACGAAACGCACTCACATCAGGCCTACTTGACTCATCCAAGGGTTGATTGGTGGAGAAACCTTTAAACTGTCCGCTGCGCTCTAAATCAGCAAAAATAATTGCCGAGGGCTTCTGCGGGGAAGCCTCCTCGCCCTTGAAGGTTGCCATGGAAAAAGGGATTTGGGATAACCCGATCCCTGACACATCCACTCTAAACTGTGCGTTTGCATTGAAATGAACTAAACACCCTGCGAACATGCAAGCAATGGATAAAGCCCGCAGGGTCTGCTCGAACTGTAATCCCACGAGACGGCGCAATCGGTCTAGGAAATAAACTGGGCGTTTGAGACTCGTGTCCAGGTTGGTTAGGGGGTTTGAGTAGCGTTGGTAAATCATGAGGATAGTCAGTTAACAAAGCAACAGTTAAAATCAACCGAATTATCTCCTTAATTAGGCGAAAAAAAGGTGATAAAAGGGCTAAAACACTATAAAAACAGCAACAATCCCCTTTTAAAGCAAGCAGATTTATTCACTCAACGATTATTGATGGATTTCGCCCTTAAAAAAGGGGACTTATCCTCCAAAACCAAACGGCCTCTGACCTCAATAGACTCTATAAACCTTCATAAAATGTCGACACTATCAGTCATCATCATCACCAAAAATGAGCAGGCTCATATTGGGGATTGCATCCAAAGTGTCGCAGGTATAGCCGACGAAATCATAGTGCTTGATTCTCAAAGTACAGACCAAACACAGGAAATCGCAAAATCGTTAGGTGCAAAAGTTGACACCACAACGGATTGGCAGGGATTTGGAGTACAAAAAAACAGGGCCCTTGCCCTTGCAACCTCCGACTGGGTTTTGTCACTAGACGCTGACGAGCGCGTCACCCCCGAACTGGCCCAAGAGATTGAATCAGTCGTGCACAAGCGGATTGACTCTGAACACCAAAATTCAAGGGACAATTATTTTTATATCAACCGACAAAGCTTTTACTGTGGGCGAAGGATCAAACACTCAGGTTGGCAAGACGATCAGATCCTCAGGCTTTTCAAGCGCGGCGCAGCGTCTTTTACCAATGACCGCGTTCATGAACGGATCATAAAGATATCCAGTGGTCAGTTCGACCCACTCACCCAACAAGCGCCCAGCGAGCCCAGTGCAAACAGACATAAGTCCGTGTTGAAAGGAGTACTAACACACTACAGCTTTACTGACTTTGATCAAGTTTTAGTCAAAATCAATCGCTACTCTTCCCTTTGGGCTGAGCAACAAGCAGATGCGGGGCGAACTGCAACCCCTTTTAAAGCGGCTGTACACGGCTTATCAGCTTTTGTTAAGACTTATATCTTTAAGTTCGGATTTTTAGACGGGTCCCACGGCTTTGCCCTTGCAGTATCTAACGCTGAAGGGGCCTATTACAAATATCTCAAGTTATGGCATCTTAATGCAACCAAACCACTCTAACACTATACCCTCACCTTTAACCAAATTGACTTAAACAAAGTTGTAATCTGTTTGATCCCGAACAGTTCATTCACACGCCAAGCACATGATCATAGCAAGCGAATTTCAAATCTCAATAGTATTGGCGACCTACAACTGGCCCAGTGCGCTAACTTTGTGTTTAGAGAGTTTGAGGGGTCAAACAGATTTGAATTTCGAAATCCTGATAGCAGATGATGGGTCTAAGGATGCAACAAGATCCTTGATCAACGAGATGTCCTCCAACTTTCCTGTCAAGATCACCCATTTATGGCAAGAGGACATGGGGTTTAGAAAATCAAAGATCTTGAATGTCGGGATTGAGCGTGCCACAGGGGAATATTTGATTTTCTTAGACTCAGATTGCATCGTTCAACCCGATTTTGTAGCTCAGCACCGGCTACTCGCAAGGCCGTCCCAATTGATCACGGGTAGTCGTATTTTGGTGTCACCCCAAACAACCCAGTCTTTATGCCCCTCTGAGCTGAGTCCATCCGTTGCCAAAAGCAGCGTTGATCGGCTCATCCGAACAGTCAACTTACTTAAACTGCGCTTGAAAGGGGGTATTAACAAATTATTGCCCTTGCTCGTCAAGTTACCCAACCATCGCTTTAGGGCTTACCCACCTTATGTGTGGAGACGAATCAAGGGCTGCAATATGTCATGTTGGAGAGGGGATGCTTTAAAAATAAACGGCTTTGATGAGAGTTTTGAGGGCTGGGGTCATGAGGATGCAGACTTTGTCTTTCGATTAGAGAGTCTGGGGATACGCCGAATATCTGGCAGTTTCGCAACCGAAGTACTGCATTTATGGCACAAAACACAACCTAGCGATAAAGAGCATATGAACCGAGAGCGCGTACTGGGGCGGATTCAACAGCACCGCCCAAGCCCCTTGGCCTGATGGATCGCTTTTGCAAAGTCCGGGGGCGGGCTTGCTACTCTCAGCGATAATACAAATTGGCGCGCCCCAGTTTTTTTTAGTTCTAAATTTAGCCCACTCCCACTACACTGATATGACCGATTACTCACAAATCTTCACGCGACTCAAACGGGCGGGCAAATACTTCTCTAAACCCAAGAGCGCTTGGATGGCAACGATCGCCTCTGTGATCATCATGTCTTTGACTGAGCCCTTAGTCCCGGCCCTCCTAAAACCGCTTCTAGACGAGGGCTTTCAAGGCGGCTCTATTCAAATATGGTTGGTACCCGTTTGTATCTTGGGTTTATTTGGGATTCGAGGCTTTTGTGCTTTCACCGGTCAGGTTACTTTAGCCAAGGTTGCCAATCTAGGGCTCTACGGACTCAGAAAGGCCATGTTTACACGTCTTCAAGACGCCCATCCCTCGCTCTTTAGACTTCAAAGCTCCAGCGCACTGGGAAACACTCTGGTCTACGAAGTTCAAAGCGGGGCTTATATGATGGTCAATTCCATCTTGAGCGTAACCCGTGACAGTTTGACCCTGATGGCACTGATCGGTTATTTGCTCTATCTCAACTGGAAACTCAGTTTGATCGTAGCCTTTTTGTTCCCAAGCGTGGCTTGGCTCATGAAGGCGATGACAAAAAGGCTCTTCAAGTTGACCACCAGCAACCAAAAAGCGACCGACGAATTGGCTTATGTTGTTGAGGAAAATGCGCTGGCTTACCGTGAAATTCGCCTCTACGGCGCCCAGCAGTCCCAGGTCGATAGGTTTGTAAAACTGGGTGAGACCTTGGAGCGATTGGCAATGAAGTCCACCGTAGCCTCCTCGGCCCTCACCCCGCTCACGCAGATGATGTCCGCAGTAGCTTTGTCAGGCGTCATTAGTATCGCTTTGTTGCAAAGCACTCAGAGCGGAACAACTGTTGGTGGGTTTGCGGCCTTTGTAACTGCAATGCTGATGCTGATCGCACCCATTAAACATTTGTCCGAAGTTGCAGGCCCTATCACCAGGGGGCTAGCCGCGCTTGAGCGCGGTATCGACCTGATTGAGAATACACCCGTTGAAACGGGGGGCGAATTCACAAGTGTTCGGGCAAAGGGGGAGCTCACTCTTACCAACGTAACAGTTCAGTACCAAGCCGACGTTGCACCTGCCCTCGACCAATTATCTTTAACCGTTCATCCGGGGGAGACCATTGCATTAGTGGGTTCATCGGGATCTGGTAAAACCACCCTCGCAAGCTTGCTGCCTCGTATTCTTGATGCCAACTCAGGGGACGTCTTCTTGGACGGCGTGAACGTTAAAGAGTGGAATCTTGAGAGCTTGCGCAAACAATTTGCGATGGTGAGTCAAAATGTTATTGTCCTAAACGACACGCTCGCCAAGAACGTAGCCCTTGGACAAGAGGTAGATCATCAACGCGTGAGAGCGTGTCTCGTATCTGCGAATTTAGGAGCTTTCTTAGAGTCCCTCCCCGAACAAGAGAATACGGTGGTAGGCCACAACGCCTCCCAACTCTCGGGCGGCCAAAGACAACGATTAGCCCTTGCACGAGCGCTTTATAAAGACGCACCCATCCTCATTTTGGATGAGGCCACCTCGGCGCTGGACAACGAATCAGAGAGCTTGGTGCAAAGCGCTCTCACCCGCCTGCAAAAGGACCGTACGACAATCGTGATTGCGCACCGCTTATCAACGATTGAACACGCACAGCGTATCTTGGTGATGGACTCAGGACGCATTATCGAGTCGGGCACACACAAAGAGTTACTGAGTAAATCGGGGGCCTATGCGGCTTTGTTCAAACTTGGCAATTTTGGACATGCACATATGGACAGCCGAGGAGAAGCTCCAAATCCTGAACAATCCAAGGTCCCGTTGGTTTAAACTCAACGCTTAGACGGGATTAATTCCCAGGTCCTGAGCGTTTTAACAATCTCAAAAAGGCCGACACGAACTCCTCTGTTTGTGGATCAATCACGCGCGCGCACCAATCAACATCATGAAACGATGTGTGCTCAGCGTAGGTAAACCAAACCAGTGTTGGACGCTTCAAACCAACTGCCATGTGATACGGACCTGAGTCGGTCGTGATGAACACATCACACGCATCGATCACCCCTGTTAATCCAGATAAGTCTGTACAACCCGCATAGTTAATCATGTGGGAACAGGCCAAGGGTGATCCACGATTGCTGGAGAGGGAGTCGTAAACGGCCATAAACTCCTCATTGATTTCTCGCTCATTGGGAGCGCCCGTTAAAACCAATCGGTGAGGATACTTACTGGCTACGCTTAGCATACACTGCGCAAGGCGTCTGAGATCTGGCCTTTTGTACATAGCGTCCGGCGTACCGCATCCTATGTTAAGACCCACGATCACCTGATGATCGCTGAGAGCGGTGCTGATGCTAGTGGACCCGCCAGGCATTTGCTCAAGCGCACTGAGTAAAGTAGTTTTCGCTGTTTGCCCCTGTGGGGTCACATTCAGCTCAATGGGCAGGCGATGTCTGTAAATACCCCAGCGCGCTAGGGCGACGAAATCTCTATTCGTGTACTCCAGAGGCAGTTCATATCCAAACCGCTTCGCAAACTCTTGAACACTGGGCGCGCTTTGTGAGTAGAAGTATTTGCGTCCAAAAACTTGATGAATACCGAGCGACCTTGCACCTACTGCGCGCGCTGCAAACCAAGTGAGCAAACTCGTTCTTGCGCCTGAGGCCTCAAAGTCCACTACCCAGTCCGCACGACTGCGACGTGCGCTTATCTGAACACTTTTGATCAACTGATTAAATGGCACTTTGGCTCGTTCAAAGCGCGCTAGGCCGGGATGCCCGTGTTGAATCACTAAAAACTCAGCACTGCTCAGTAAATGGTGCTCCTTGATCAAGACCTCTGTTGGATAGCCCTCGTGTTTGCTCAAAAACAAGAGGTGTAACTGAACACCGGGCCACCTCAGTTTAAGGGCGCGCCAAGCAGCACTAGACCTCAGCAAATCACCCACGCCCATGCTGTGTGACTTAATCATCAGAATAGAGCGAGGCGGAGTCAGGGGAGGCGTCTCGGCCCAAAGCTTGGGTGAACTTACAAGTTGGGCAATCTCATCAGAGGCGTTCAACGGCGCGTCCCCCTCAGTGGCTTCTTGGTGAGTCATCATGCGCTTGATGGTGTTGGTTATTGTGAGCGTAGGCAATGTGGGTATAGACCGTATTTTGCAACTCCGCCATCCGGGACCAATCCTGGGTTTTTGCCCACTCCTGGGCTTGGGTAGATAAAAGGTCTGCCATCAGTCCTTGAAGCGCCAAAACAACCTTACCCGCCAGCTCAACGGGGTCCTCGGGACTTTGGAGTATCAGTGCAGTCTCATGATCTGTGAGCTCTGCGCTGATACCGCAGTACTGCGCCCCAGAGACGATCACGGGCAGGCCCTGCGCCATGGCCTCGAGCACCACCATCCCAAAGGTATCCTCCTTTGTTGGATGTATGAGCAGGTCACACGCTTCATAGAGTTCGCTCAGAACTTGTGCGTTCACGACACCTTTTTCTAAGACACGCTCAGAGACTTTATTTCTCACCAAGTGCGCCCAAAACTCCCTCGGCTTGGCTGCTCCAGCAATAATAAGTACATAATCACTGGGCAGTAAAGCAAGTGCATTTAAAGCGGTGTCTAAACCTTTTTTCTGAGCATCATGCCCAACCCAAAGTAAACACCTTGCATGCTCGGGGAGTCCCAAGCGCTCTCTAGCTTGCAGGCGACGCAGCGCTCTAGCACCCTGACTCAGGAGCTCTTTGACATGCACACCAGGGGGGATCGTCATCATGGCCTGTGGGCTGCATCCCAGGGAGTACTTGAGAATTTTATGCAGTGGCTCTGATACACAAATGAACCACCTACCCGGCTTGTTTGTGAGTCTTAATTTCTCCAAAGCGACGTAACAAAGTAGACGCGGACTAATGCATACCTTTAGCCATTGGAGAGCTTTTTGATGCGTTGATTTACCGGCAAACAAATTGTGAGTTAAGGGCATGACATGCACAGTTTGTACATTACCTGACCAGGTGTTTTCATGGGAATGAACAATGTCAAATCCCTGAGCTCTGCGCGTAGCCCAGGCACAGTAAGCGGCGTAAAGTAATTGATTCAACCACCGCGGACGAACAAAAAGATGGGGGACTTGGTGATAGGTGACGCCCGGGAAATGGTGATCTATTTTCTGAGCAAAGACATGGAATTCATGCAAATGAGCCAATTCTTCGACCAATGCAACAGCGTAATGCTCAGCACCCCCGGCGGTGGGATCAAAATTTCTATGCAGCACCGCAATCCTCAAAGGTTGATTAAAGGGGGTAGAGAGTGAGGATTGGATCTCTTTGTTCAAAATGCCTTTAAAGCCCGGCGTGTCCCCCCCCCTTAAAGAGGCCTGCTCCTGAAGCCCTGCTGTGCCTGAGAGAGGGCGGGAGAAAGCAGAGTCTGGGTTCACGCCAACTCGTTTACCCAGTAACTCCTCTTCATTCAAGGGTCGCCCACCCGAGAAGTCTCCCTTAGATGAACCGGCGAGTGAGGACGTGTCCTTGGGCTTGGATTTACCCAACATCTCACTGATTGCTTTTATAAATGCTGCGTTCAAAACTGTTGCTTCCTCAATTAGCGTGACGATCTTCGTAGGGGGTTGCAATTTTGAGTAGAAATTGCAACCCACTCGTAGACCTAACAATTGGCACTCGGGGGAGTTCGAACTCTTTGAAGGGGGTCACCCCCCCCTTCGCTGGGCTGCATGCAACCCGGCTGCGGTGCGTGGTGGTCGCTGCAGCGTAACCAGCGGCTTGTACAAAGCTTGCGCACTTTGAATCATAATCCCCGTAGGGATAACAAAATTGGTTCACTTGCGTACCCAATCTAAGCTCTAATTCACTTTTACTGCGCACAATTTCCGCTTGTTGATCGACTTCGTCAAGTTGCAACAAATTACGGTGGGTAAGCGTATGAGAGCCTATCTCTTGTCCAGCCTGTATCCACTGCCCTAACTCACGCTCGTTCATCAACTGAGCGCTGGGCACGCCTAACGGTGCGTCCCAACTATTGGTCGCACCAATTAAATCGTTCACGACATAACAGGTCGAGCTAAACCCAAAACGCATCAAAACTGGGGCTGCGTGTACGAGGTTATTTAAGTAACCGTCATCAAACGTGATGCCAACCACACGCCCTGATTTCTCACCCCTCAAATACGGCATCAACTCCGTCATGCTGAGACCACGGTAGCCGAGAATTTTAAGCAGGTACATTTGCCTGTGAAACGATCCTGGACTGACATACAAACTGCGCATCGGCGTGCCCTTGAGGGGTGCCTGCTCTATTTGGTGATAAGTCAGTATGGGAATAAACTCGGACTTTGCCATGTATTTTTCAATTCAACAGTTTTTACAGCAAAACAATGTCATAAGTTTCGGGGCCTAAACCAGACTCGGACTTGAGGGAGATGGGCTTGCCGATAAAGTCACTCAGACCCGCCAAATGCTGACTCTCCTCATCCATCATTAAATCGATCACCTCGGGGGAGGCCATGACTTTAATCTCTTGTGGGTTAAATTGCCTCGCCTCTCTTAAGATCTCTCTGAAGATATCGTAGACCACACTTCTTGGTGTTTTGACAATTCCCTTGCCCAAACAAATCTCGCAGGGCTTACAAAGCAGATGCGCCAAAGATTCTCGTGTCCTTTTGCGGGTGAGCTCAACGAGGCCCAAGGCTGAGAACTGACTCATGACGGTCTTAACACGGTCTCGTTTTAAATGCTTTTGAAACTCCGCAAGTACGGCCACTTTGTGATCCTCGCGCACCATATCTATAAAGTCCACAACAACGATACCACCCAAATTCCTAAGTCGTAGTTGGCGCGCGATGGAGCCCGCGGCCTCTAAATTGGTTTTAAAAATGGTGTCATCAAAATTTCTAGCACCCACAAAACCACCCGTATTCACATCCACCGTGGTCAATGCCTCGGTTTGGTCGATCACTAGGTAGCCCCCCGACTTAAGGTCTACTCGCCGCCCGAGCGCCTTGTTGATTTCGTCATCAATACCGTACAGATCAAATATGGGACGCTCGCCTTTGTAGCGCTCGAGTTTGGAGGCTGCAGCGGGCATGAACTCTTTGGCAAATTCGCATAAATGTTCAAACTGCTCCTTGGAGTCAAGTTTGATGGAGTTCGTAGTCTCATCCACCAAATCTCTTAAAACCCTTTGCAACAAACTAAGGTCCTGGTGAATGATCGATTTAGGGGGCATCTTCGTTGAGGAGTCTTTAATTCTGAGCCAAGCCTTTCTGAGATAGCGAATATCCTCCAAGAGCTCTGCGTCAGTTGCGTCCTCCCCGTTTGTCCTTAAGATAAAACCGCCCCAGCCCTGAGTGCTCTCCCGGTCAGCGCTGGTGAATAGAGTTTGTACGAGTGTTTGTAGACGCTCTTTGAGAATCGTTCGTTGCTCAAGGGGTATCTTTTGAGAGACGCCAATATGCTCATCTTGGGGCAAAAAAACCAACAAACGTCCAGCTATGCTTACCTGCGTGGTGAGCCGTGCGCCCTTGGTGCCAATAGGATCTTTGATCACTTGGACCATCAAGGTTTGGCCCTCAAAGATTTGTTTCTCTATCGGGACCAAACTAAGCTCAGCTCCCTCTAGCTCTGTGTGTCGGGCGGCAATTGAGCTTTGCAGATCAGCGACATGAAGAAAGGCCGCCCGCTCAAGTCCGACATCAATAAAGGCAGATTGCATACCCGGCAACACCCGAGAGACCTTGCCCATGTAAATATTTCCAACCAACCCGCGCTCGAGCGTTCTCTCTAAATGAAGCTCTTGAACAGCGCCCTGCTCGAGCACGGCAACCCTCGTTTCCTGAGGTGACCAATTGATTAAGATTTCTTTTTGCATGGGGTTTTACTTTTGCATTACAGGCGTTATTTTCTCTCTCAACCGTCTGCGCGGTCTACAGACCCACCTGCTTGATGAGTTGTGCGCACTCAAACAGCGGTAAACCCATTATCCCTGAGTAACTGCCCTGAATGTTTTTAATAAAACCCGCTGCCCTTCCCTGTACTGCGTAGGCCCCGGCTTTACCCATAGGCTCCCCCGTTTGCACATATGCATTAATTTCATCGGAACTTAGCACTGCAAACTCAACAGTGGAGACGCTCAAGGCTTTTAAAGGCGGCTCGCACTCATCATGCTCAAGTGCGCCCCAACTCAAAGTAAGAGCGGTCAAGACTTGGTGTGTCTGACCACTTAAGACAGAGAGAATTCGGCGTGCATCATCAACAGAGCTGGGTTTGCCCAGTATTTGATCCCCTATCGCAACCGTTGTGTCCGCACACAAAATAGGGGCCAGGGTGTATCCGTGTGAAGCCTTTGGGGACGCCTTCAAATCAACCGACGGGGCTTTGTCGCCTTTACTTAGGAGGCGGGCGTCCAAGCGCTTTAAGGCTGCAGTTAGTTTGAGCGCGGTCACACGTTGCACATAGTCCGTTGGGGTCTCACCCTGCAAAACCTCCTCAAGTGACTCAACGTCCTCCGAGGTATCGGCGAGCAAGAGTCTGTGCTGAATGCCCAGTTGATCCAACAACTGAGCGCGGCGAGGACTTTGTGAGGCGAGATATAGGAACGGCTTGACGGGATCTTGCATGGAGTGCATGAGGCTTACTTCCTCACTCTCGGTGGTAGGGGTGGTTGGCGAGGATAGACCAAGCTCTGTAGATTTGTTCAATCAACAGCACGCGCACCATGGCATGCGGGAGGGTCAAGTCTGATAGTCGAAGCAGCATGTTAGCGCCGCCCTTCAAAGTTGGACACAAGCCGTCGGGCCCACCAATCAGAAAAACTATATCTCGGTAATTTTCCTGAAGCCTTGAGAGCGTAGCGCTTAGCTGCTCAGTTGTGGCGTTCTTGCCCCGCTCATCTAAGGCGATCACAAAAGCGTCCTTAGGAATGCACTCAAAGATTCGCTGAGCCTCGGCGCTCATCAACTGCGCAGTGGTTTTAGAGCCCCTGGTCTCAGCTTTAACGCTCTTAAGCTCTACCTTGAAATCACTTGGAAAGCGCTTGTAAAACTCATCCCAGCCGCTTTGCGCCCAAGCAGGAATTCGTTGTCCAACGGCTATAACCGTTATTCTCATGCACGCGGTGGACTGTTACGCGTTTTGACGGTCGGTGCAGACGAGCCGGCCTTTGACTTGGAGCTGGCTGACTTGGTGCGTGCGCTGCTCAAGGTCTGTGCAACGCTAGTTGTAGATTGGCTAGTGGCTTTTTCGCCGTTCTTGGGGCTCGTTTTAGTCGCTGCTTTGGCACGTGGCTTTGCTTTTGCAGTTGACTTGGACTTTGAGCTAAGCCCAGGTGCTGCTGATTTTGCAGCGGATGTGAGTTTTTTATCAATTCCCTTGGCGCTTGAGCTAGCTGATTTTGTTGCGCTTGCTCTTTTTGCACTGACTTTTTCATCGCCAGGCTTTTCTTGCCGGTCTTTCGCACCCCTTTTGGCTGGTGTTCCTTTAGATGACAGAGCAGCTTTGGAAGATTTAGTGTCCTTACCCGCTTTACCTGTTTTACCTGTTTTACCTGTTTTACCCGCCTTCTCAGACTCAGAGGGTTTAGGAGCACGCTCCTTGACCAACTCGGACATCTTGTCCTCGCCGTGCTTGAAGCGAACCGGTTTCTCCCCCCAAATCTCCTCCAAATGGTAGTACTCGCGAATAGCGGGCTGCATGATATGGGCAACGACAGCACCGCAATCAACAATAATCCACTCACCATTTTCCTCCCCCTCAACTCGGGGTTTACCAAACCCAGCTTCGCGGACAACGTCTCTAACGCTTGAGGCAAGAGCCTTTGTTTGACGGTTTGAAGTTCCAGAGGCAATGATGACCCGCTCAAAAAGAGGCGAAAGACTCTCAGTATTAAAAACCTTGATGTCTTGGGCTTTGACGTCCTCGAGTCCATCAATAACTAGTTTTTGAAGTTGTGCAACGTTTTTCTTGGAGTTAATGTCAGTCATTAAGTAATGCTTTAGGGGGTGTAAAGAGAGTGAGCGGTGATATAGGAGAGAACTGCAGGACTTACCCAGTGCGAGACGTCTACGCCGCCTTTGATAGAGCTGCGTATTTGCGTTGCACTAACTGACATACTAGGCATATTGAGTGTGACAGCCATTTCGGGATGCGGGCGTTCTCTGGAATTTTGAACGCTTTTAACCAGGCTCTGATTGTGCCACCGATAGTGATCCAACTCAAGATTTTGATCACCCTGTGTGGTATCTGGCGTTATTTCAGGCGCCCGAGCCGCTATCGCCAGAGTAACAAGTTGCAAAAGCTCTGTCCAACGGTGCCAAGTATCAAACAAACGGGCTTGATCGGCTCCAATGATTAAATAAATATCCGCACCGAGGTGCTGCTGATGAAGCTCGTAGACCGTATCAAAGGTGTAACTGACTCCGCTGCGTCCGAGTTCACACGCATCGATAATAACTTTGTCCAAACCCTCAAAAGCCAACTGCGTCATGCATAGTCGGTGCTGGGCAGCGCTCAGCAACCGATTTTTATGAAGCGCACTGCCCGTTGGCACAACATAAAGCGTGTCCAAACTCAACTCCGCTATAGCCGTTTGAGCTAGCTGCACATGGGCCATGTGAGGCGGGTCAAAGGCCCCTCCAAAAACCCCAATTCGAGGTCTTGCACCTAGCGAGTGCGAATCTTTCAACGCAGGGGTACCTCCACGAGCTTATACACTTCATTCGGTCTGATCAAAGGCAATCTTGTCCTTGTGTGAAAAACGGATGCGCCCACTAAATACGGGCCATAGCCAATGGAGTGGGTAGGACGAGGACACATCACGAAATCCATTCTTTAGGGATGAGAAAGTCTTTATAAAGCCTCTCCTCCTCGGAGCCCATAGGGGGGCGAGTTTGATAGGACCAACTGACCATAGGGGGCATAGATAGCAAAATGGACTCGGTTCTCCCCCCCGATTGCAAGCCAAAGTGCGTGCCCCGGTCCCACACCAGATTGAACTCGACGTAACGTCCACGCCGGTAGAGTTGGTGAGCACGCTCACGCTCCCCGTAGGGCAGTTTGTGCCTTGTCTCAACGATGGGCATATAGGCTGCGAGAAAATGATCTCCAACACTTTGTAGCATCTCAAAACTCTTATCTGGACCGAGTTCATTGAAATCATCAAAGAAAATACCGCCCACACCTCTGGGCTCGTTTCTATGCTTTAAATAAAAATAATCATCACACCATTTTTTAAATCTTGGATAAAGATCCGCACCAAAGGGTTTAAGGGATTGTTGGCAAGTTTGGTGAAAATGCACGGCATCTTCTTCGAATCCGTAAAACGGTGTCAAGTCCATTCCGCCCCCGAACCAAACGACGGGAGCAGCATTGAGGGGCTTTGCAATCAGCATCCGAACATTCATATGCACCGTTGGCACATAAGGGTTGCGGGGGTGAAAGACCAGTGAGACTCCCATTGCCTCAAACGGGGCACCGTTGAGCTCTGGGCGGTGTTGGGTCGCGGAGGGGGGAAGGTTTGGACCACTGACGTGAGAGAAGCCGCATCCAGCGCGCTCAAATACGGGCCCCGCCTCTAGGATTTGTGTGACGCCGTAGCCTTGCAGCTTCTCCGCTGGCTCCTTGCTCCATTCGTCCCTCGTCACTGATGCGCCGTCACGCTTTTGCACATCAGCCATGATCGATTCTTGTAGGCTTTTAAGATAAGTTACAACGCTTTGTGAGGACACTTGCATCAAATGGATACCTTTATTTTTGGTGCACTGATGGTTGGATAACTGATTATGGGCTCCATCATTGCTGGATCAATGATTAAGAGCTCTGTACCCTATATCTTTCCTGTACTGTGCCCCATCGAAATGAATTTTCTCAACGACGCTATAAGCCAGTTGTTGCGCCATCTTCAAAGTCCCACCTAAAGCAGTGACGCAAAGCACTCGCCCACCCGTGACCTTGTAGGCACCGTCCACCGTGCAGCTACCCGCATGAAACACCATCACATCAGCCTGATCCGAGGGCAGACCCGTGATCACATCGCCTTTGCGAGGGCTTTGAGGGTAACCCGCTGCAGCCATCACCACCCCAAGTGCAGGACGACGATCCCAGTCCAACTCGAGTGCATCTAGGGCTGGCCAATGAGCGGTCTTCTCGTGGTGATCGGATTTGCTTGAATCTTTATCTTTTGTGTGCAAGGCGTGAATAGCGCTTAGCTGACTTTGGGTTGCACTCATCAACACATCAACCAAATCTGTTTTCAGACGCATCATGATGGGCTGGGTCTCGGGATCCCCGAGCCTGCAATTAAACTCTAAACACTTGATATCACCGGCTTTCGTAATCATCAAACCAGCGTACAAAAATCCGCTGTATGGTATGCCGTCATTGGCCATACCCTTCAAAGTGGGATTGATGATCTCACGCATCGCTTTTGCATGGATTTGAGGGGTAACGACGGGTGCGGGTGAATACGCGCCCATCCCCCCCGTATTGGGCCCTTGGTCGTTATCTTGTAAGCGCTTGTGGTCCTGGCACGTCGCCAAAGCGACACTGCTCAACCCGTCGCTCACCACAATAAAGCTGGCTTCCTCGCCCTCCAAAAACTCTTCAATGACGACCCTAGCTTGGCCGTTGTGCTGAACCCCTGTATCCGCACCCCCCAGCATAAAATCAATCGCATCATGTGCTTGCTGTGTCGTCATTGCGACGACAACCCCCTTGCCCGCGGCGAGTCCGTCGGCCTTGATCACAATTGGGGCGCCGTGTTTTAAGACGTAATCGTGCGCTGCAAGAGCGTCTGTGAAGCTCTCGTAGCGGGCGGTAGGAATGGCGTGGCGAACCATGAAGGCTTTGGAGAAAGCCTTAGAGCTCTCGAGCTGCGCTGCCTCCCGGGTGGGGCCAAAGATACGCAATCCGTGTTTGCGAAACTCATCCACGACACCGAGCGCCAAAGGGGCTTCAGGTCCCACAACTGTTAGCGTAATTTGCTCCTTTTGTGCCCACTCTCTGAGTTGAACAACATCCGTTAAGGGCAAATTGATCAGGTTTTTATCTCTCGCTGTGCCGCCGTTACCGGGCGCCACATAAACCGATTGAACCCTGTCAGACTGGGAAAGTTTCCAGGCCAATGCGTGCTCTCTACCGCCTGAGCCAATCACTAAAATTTTCATTATGAAATAACTTTCTTTAGCCGATTTTAAAAATTACAAATCTAGGGCCGCGTTGTGATAAACCTCTTGGACATCATCTAAATCCTCTAAAGCGTCCAAAATCTTTTGCATCTTCTGCGCATCTTCCCCCTTGAGCTCAATCACGCTTTCTGCACGCATTGTCACTTCCGCATGCTCTGGCTTGAGCCCAGCTGCCTCTAAAGTGTGTTTGACACCCTCAAAGTCAGCAGCAGACGTGATCACCTCAGTCGCACCGTCATCCTCCGTCAAAATATCCTCTGCTCCTGCCTCAAGCGCAGCCTCCATCAATTGCTCCTCTGGCGTACCGGGGGCAAATATCATCTGCCCACAGTGCTTGAACTGAAAAGCAACAGAGCCCTCGGTTCCCAAATTACCGCCGCCCTTGCTGAGGACGTGGCGAACCTCTGCGACGGTCCTGACTTTGTTGTCCGTCATGGTGTCTATGATGATGGCGACGCCACCTATCCCGTAACCTTCGTAACGAATTTCTTCGTACTGAACGCCCTCCAACTGACCGGTGGCTTTATCAATATTTCGTTTGATCGTATCTGCCGGGAGATTCGCCGCCTTGGCTTTCTCAATAGCCAAACGAAGCCTTGGATTGGCCGATAAATCAGCTCCGCCAGAGCGTGCAGCGACCATAATCTCACGGATGACGCGCGTCCATACTTTGCCTCGCTTCTCATCTTGACGACCCTTACGGTGCTGTATATTTGCCCATTTACTATGACCTGCCACGGTTGCGACCCTTCTTGATTGATTGAATAACTCTGTTGGATTTTAAGCCACGAAGCAGCTCGCAATTGAAGGCAACCAGGCATTACTCATCCAAAAGCAAGTATTTTTGTTTTTACCAAAAAAGTAGGCCCCAATGAAGGGGCCTGGTCATCAAGATGTATTTAAAAGTTATCCAGCTTAGTTGGCCTGCGCCTCCTCTGGCTCTGCAGGCTCGGATTTAGAGGCCTTAGTGTCTTTTTTGGGTAGGGGCTGGATATCAAGGATGACCTCATCCTTATCGTCCAGATCTACCGTTAAACGACCACCCTCCATCAAACGACCAAACAGCAACTCGTCAGCCAAGGCTCTGCGGATCGTTTCTTGAATCAAGCGCTGCATAGGTCTTGCACCCATTGCAGGATCAAAGCCCTTCTTAGCCAAGTATTGACGCAATTTATCAGTGAAGGTGACTTCAACTTTTTTGTCTGCAAGCTGGGTCTCAAGTTGCAGTAAAAACTTATCAACAACCCGCAGGATGATCTTCTCATCCAAGGCCTTAAAGCTCACGATAGCGTCCAAACGGTTTCTAAACTCGGGCGTAAAGAATCGCTTGATATCAATCATCTCATCGCCGGACTCGCGAGCATTGGTAAATCCTATGGTGGATTTGTTAAGCGCCTCAGCCCCAGCATTGGTGGTCATGATCAAGATGACATTTCTAAAGTCAGCCTTGCGCCCGTTGTTGTCGGTAAGCGTTCCATGATCCATCACCTGCAGGAGCACGTTAAAGATGTCTGGATGCGCTTTCTCGATCTCATCTAGGAGCAATACCGCGTGCGGCTTTTTGGTGATGGCCTCTGTTAAGAGTCCGCCTTGATCAAACCCAACATAACCGGGGGGCGCACCTATCAAGCGACTGACTGCGTGTCGCTCCATGTACTCAGACATATCAAAGCGGATGAGCTCAATACCCATGATGTAAGCAAGTTGCTTGGCTGCCTCTGTCTTACCCACACCGGTTGGCCCACTAAAGAGGAATGCGCCAATGGGCTTGTCTTCCTTACCCAGTCCTGATCTAGCCATTTTGACTGAAGATGCGAGCGCCTCAAGAGCCTTATCTTGACCAAAGACAACATTCTTCAAATCGCGCTCAAGCGTTTGCAACTTACCCCTGTCGTCATGAGAAACACTCGCGGGCGGAATTCTCGCAATCTTTGCCACGATGTCTTCGATCTCAGACTTATTAATGGTCTTCTTTCTCTTGCTGGCAGGCAAAATACGCTGCGCAGCACCAGCCTCATCAATCACGTCAATCGCCTTATCAGGCAGATGGCGATCGTTGATGTACTTGGCACTCAACTCAGCTGCTGCTTGCAATGCAGTTAAAGCGTACTTAACGTTGTGATGCTCCTCAAACCTTGATTTGAGGCCCTTCAATATGTCAACCGTTTGCTCAACAGAGGGCTCAACCACGTCGACCTTTTGGAAGCGCCGTGAGAGCGCAGCGTCCTTCTCAAAAATGCCCCTGTACTCCGTGAAGGTGGTGGCACCAATGCACTTTAACTGCCCCGAACTCAGCGCAGGCTTTAGGAGGTTGGACGCATCCAAGGTGCCCCCTGAGGCCGCACCTGCACCAATCAAGGTGTGAATTTCATCAATAAACAAGATGGCGTGTGGCTTGTCCTTGAGAGTCTTTAAGACCCCCTTTAAGCGTTGCTCAAAGTCCCCCCTGTACTTGGTACCGGCCAAAAGTGCCCCCATATCCAGGGAGTAAACATTGGCCTCCATCAAGATATCTGGCACATCTTTTTGTGTAATGCGCCATGCCAGGCCCTCAGCAATGGCGGTTTTCCCCACCCCTGCCTCGCCGACCAGCAAAGGATTGTTTTTACGCCTTCTGCACAGAATCTGTATGACCCGCTCGACCTCAAACTCGCGACCAATCAATGGATCGATTTTTCCGTCCTTGGCCATCTGATTCAGATTTTGTGTGAACTGCTCCAAAGGAGACGCCTTGCCTTCCCCCTTCTCCACAGTCTCCTCGCCCTCAGCACTCGTGTTGTCGGCGGCTTTAGCAGGCTCAGGAGGATCAGTCTTTTTAATGCCGTGGGCAATAAAGTTGACCACATCCAAGCGGGTCACCCCTTGCTGATGCAAATAGTAAACTGCGTGTGAATCTTTCTCGCCAAATATGGCAACCAAGACATTAGCCCCTGTGACCTCTTTTTTACCGTTGCCCGTTGACTGAACGTGCATGATGGCACGTTGAATCACACGCTGAAAACCAAGTGTTGGCTGTGTGTCGACTTCGTCGGTACCCGCCACTTGAGGGGTGTTGTCTTTTATGAAGTTTGATAGCGATTTACGCAAATCATCGATGTTGGCTGCGCACGCTCTGAGGACCTCAGCAGCGCTTGGGTTGTCCAACAAGGCTAACAAAAGGTGCTCTACGGTGATGAACTCATGTCGCTGCTGGCGAGCTTCGACAAAGGCCATATGCAAGCTCACTTCTAGTTCTTGGGCAATCATGAATTTTTCCTCTTATCTATCTTTAACAATGTTACTTTAATACGAAATCGCTTGCATTTCTGGTATTTCTATCAGATCTTAGTTAAATTTAACCAGAAAATGCGTCCAGTTCTCTATTTATTGCACGGGTTCACTCACACACTGCAGTGGATGGCCATTTTTAAGGGCCGACTCAGTGACTTGGTCGACCTTGGTTGCTGCAATATCTTTGGAGTAGACCCCGCACACGCCCTTGCCGTCAAGATGGATTTTCAACATGATTTGTGTCGCTGTCTCTCGGTCTTTGTTAAAGAACTCTTGGAGCACCAACACCACAAACTCCATAGGCGTGTAATCATCGTTTAACAAAACAACCTGGTACATCTGAGGAGGCTCAGTTCTGAGTGTTCTTCGCTCCAAGAGAACCGTACCCCCATCATCTGAGTTCGGTTTTTGAGCGGGCAGACTCGGCGTCTTGGGAGGAGACGCAACCTTGGGGTTGGTAGCCAATAAAGGTGATTTGATGATCAAACTATTTGGGATTTGGGGAGGAGAGATTTGACTGTGCATAGGCTCATTTTAACGTGCTGACTCGAAAATCATCTTTCTCTTTGAAATGTAAGCAGATATCTATCCTTGCGAGACTCAACCCTGCGCCCCCATCCATTTATCACCCAGCACTTCTTGGGAGTGGCATGAAGGTTGACACAGGATTGGGCCTACTAGCGTCGATAGGGCTTACCTTACCAGTCGTTTTTTGTTTTCTAGATTGCTATATTGAGCCGTATTTCTATTTTTAAAGGCAACTTTTGATGGGTTCTCTAAACTATTCCAAATCACGAAAAAATAGTACTTAATAGCTACTAAGAAAATCCCAACCCATCTGACCCAATCCAATACTCGCTGGGCAGCATGATCACCCGGTGTTCACCGTCCCAACAGGCATATAAAGATATGGCGTGCATTGGAAAAACTGTGTAAGGTATTTCTTGACGGGCATGTTCACTGCCACTGCCGTCCTCGTAAATCATCGTTGCTCTGCTTCCATTGACAGTCATGCGCACTTGCACAAACCAGTCCTCAATGCCAATCTCGCTTAGGTGACTGGCACTCACATCCATCATCCAAAAATACTCGGCAATTAACCAGTCTGAAGGCTTGCCCCGTTCTCACCCTAGCGTGTATGATTGTGCAAATCCATTCAATTAAAGGCTTCGAATTGTCTATCGAATCGATACGCGATCAATCCACCAACGCAGTGATGGCGAATCCATATGCAGCGAGTTGGGCCAGCGAACAAGCCTCGCCTGTGTCGTTGCAGCCGACAGAGGGCGCCAAGACTGCCAACACAGGTGCAGCCGATGGATCGGGCGTGTATTTCGACGCCACCCAAAAACTAGCTCACGCAACGCTTTTGGCGCTCAAAGCCCAAAGCAATCATTCGGGCACTCCCTTTGCAGGCTCCAATGCCACAACCCCCACAACCTATGCCCAGCAACCGTCTCAAACAAAGATGGGGGCGAGTAATAATAAGGGCAACTACACGCACTTGCCCAAGGCCAACTCAAGCGTCAACTCAGCCCTGACCCTCAGCAGCATCAACACCATACCTGAGTTTCAGACCTTTATGAGCCAGATGTTTGAAACGCTTAAAACCATTAACCAAGTACCCAGTGCCTCCCAAAATATAGACAGTCTTAACAAAAACAGCGTCAAGGCGCTCACGATCTCCAATAACAACTATTACCACCAAGGCTACGATCAAGACTCCTTTGATCTGCTCAGATCTAAATTAAAGTATTTGGCGGACCAAACTCAAAAGGCGCTTGCGCTTGCGAACCCGTCTTTGAATATCCACCCCCCGTCCATAACGCCGGGACAAAAAACACCAGACTTCTCCAAAGATTCCACCAGCGCCCCTCCCCTTAACTCGGACAATTTGGTCACAAATCCGCACATCCAAAAGCTCAACGAGACCTACAACAGCCTAGTCTCTAGCCTGCAAGGCAATGTCAGCGCGTCTTCACTGGCCTCATTTGTGCAAAATCTCCAGCACCAGGCGCACGGTTTTAGTGGCAGCGGCATCGTGGTCAACACTAGCGCTTAATACACACAAACCGCCTCAATATAAGCCGTCACAGCTTAAGACGCCTCGGCGAGCTTAGCAAAGTCAGCAAGAAACGGGTGGAGCACCCCTTGCTCCCGGTCTATCATTCCCTCACAACAAACAAACTTAAAGTACACCCAACTGAGTTAAGCCATGAACATCCCCGATGAGAGCTCCCAAGGCCAAGAGCCCCTTGAGCGTCAATACAGGATCGTTAAAAAATCGATTGAATACCTGCGCAAGCATGTCAAGGATCAACCCTCCCTCTCGCAACTTGCCCGCGAAGTTCATTTGAGCGAGTTTCACCTGCAACGCGTCTTTACGGACTGGGCGGGCATTTCACCTAAAAAGTTTCTGCAGTACTTAACCAAAGAATATGCACTGAGCGCACTAACCCCATCCATCAGCGTGGAGCAAAGTGCTTTAGACCTTGGGCTTTCAAGCCCTAGTCGACTGCACGACTTAATGATCAAGTGCGTTGCCATGACCCCGGGAGAGGTGAAGGCAGCAGGCAAAGGGGTTCACATTAAGTTTGGACACTCGCTCACCCCCTTTGGACTGGCACTCATTGGTTGGACTGACAAAGGGGTTTGTCACTTGATGTTCAACGATGTTTTAAAAGATGCGCAAGAGGAGCTGAGGCTCATGTGGCCCAGTGCACAGTTCAGCCAAGACTGCCAAGGCGCAGACCATTGGATGCAACGCATTTTCTTTCCAGGCACTGCAAGCCCTCACACTCACCCCCACCCCCACCCTCAACCCAGCTTGCAGGTATTGCTCAAAGGAACGGAGTTTCAAATGAAGGTTTGGGAGGCGCTGCTCAAAACACCCGCCCGAGCACTCACCACCTACGGCGCAGTTGCACAACAGTTGGGTGCCCCTTCGGCGCACCGTGCAGTTGGCACAGCCATTGGTAAGAACACGGTTGCATATTTGATACCCTGTCACCGTGTGATCCGAGCCTCAGGCGAGTTCAGTGAGTACCGCTGGGGCGTGGAGCGCAAGATGGCAATGATAGGGCGCGAAGCTGCCCTACAAGCTTAACGAAATAACGCGAGCAAAGAACTCTAGCCAACAAGAGCGCGGGGCGTCTTCGTCGGCTCGCAAACTCACATGTTCTCGATCATCTCCTGCCCGAAAGCTGAGCAACTAATCTGCACAGCCCCTTGCATTCTTTTGGCAAAGTCGTGTGTGACTTTTTTACTGAGGATCGATTTCTCCATCGATTGAATAATCAAATCTGCTGCCTCTGACCAGCCCATGTGTCTGAGCATCATCTCGGCACTCAAAATCTCAGAGCCCGGATTGGCGTAGTCTTTTCCTGCATATTTGGGGGCTGGACCATGGGTGGCCTCAAAGCAAGCCACAGAATCAGACATGTTTGCACCGGGCGCAATGCTCGTGCCCCCTACCTGCGCAGCGAGCGCATCAGAGATAAAGTCCCCGTTCAAGTTAAGCGTTGCAATCACACTAAACTCAATAGGGCGAATTAAGATTTGTTGCAAGAAGGTGTCCATCACCGTATCTTGGACAATGATTTCTTTACCTGTTTTCGGATTTTTAAATTTACAAAGCGGTCCCCCGTCAATGACCTGGGCACCAAACTCTTTAACGGCAACTTCATACGCCCAGTCTCTAAAGGAGCCCTCGGTGAACTTCATGATGTTTCCCTTGTGGACCAAGGTCAGGCTGGGCTTGTTGTGATCAATGGTGTACTGCAGCGCCTTTCTAACAAAACGCTGCGTGCCTTCCTTAGAGACCGGCTTGATGCCGATCCCAGAGGTGGCGGGGAAGCGAATCTTATTAACGCCCATCTCTTTGGTTAGAAATGAGATTAATTTTTTAGCCTGCTCAGAGCCAGCCTGAAATTCGATTCCCGCGTAAAGGTCCTCCGAGTTCTCCCTAAAAATCACCATATTCGTTTTCTCGGGCTCTCGCACCGGAGAGGGTACACCGCTGAAATAACGAACTGGACGCAAACACACATACAAATCAAGCTCTTGTCTGAGTGCAACATTTAAGGAGCGGATATCGCCGCTGATGGGGATCGTCAAAGGCCCCTTGATGGACACCACATAGTCGCGCAGCGCCTGGATGGTCTCTTGCGGCAGCAACTCACCCTTGCCGTACAACTGAAGGGCCTTGTCCCCTGCGAAGACCTCCATCCACTGTATTTGTTTTTTGCCGCCATACGCTTTAGCTACAGCCGCGTCGACCACCTTTTTCATAACGGGTGTAATGTCAACGCCTGTGCCGTCGCCTTCAATGAAAGGAATAATGGGTTGATTGGGAACGCTTAAGGTGTGATCTGAATTAACAGTAATTTTCTCGCCAACCCCTGGCACTTTAATGTGCTTGTACATCAAATATCTCCAAACAGGACTATGATCAAACGCATGTATGGATCATTAACAATACGACCTAAAATCCCCATACTCTTGACGAATAATAGCATTAAGATCGCTGTACAAATTTCATCCAACTGATGAGTCTATTGAGTTAGAAAAACCCCAGCTAGCACAATTCAATCCATTCACCCACAAGCAATTAACGCTCATGCAAGTAAATCACCCGGTCACGCCAATAGATTCCAAGCCTATGCTCCCCTCACCTGGTCTCAGGCTTGGAGGCGCGGTTCAAAGTTTCAAACTCCGTATTCAGGCCATTTTGTGGATCACAACTGCGCTTTTGTGGACTCAACCGAGTTGGTCGCAAACCCCTTCTGCGCCAGCGCCCCAAACGGGCTTACCCAGAGTGACTCTTCAAGCGGGAATGTTTCAAATAGATGCCCAAGTCGCAAGCACAGACTATCAGCGCGAGGTGGGTCTTATGTTTCGCCCCCAAATGGCCCAGCACGAGGGGATGTTGTTTGTGTTCGAGCAAACCTCACCGCAGTGCTTTTGGATGAAAAACACGATACTCCCTTTGTCTGCTGCGTTTATTGAAGCGGACGGAACGATCGTTAATATTGAGGACATGAAGCCACAGACCACGGACTCACACTGCTCCCTAAAACCCGTGCGCTTTGTGCTTGAGATGAACCAGGGTTGGTTTAAAAAGAAAGGCCTCAAAGCGGGAGCCAAATTGTTAGGCTCTCCCTTTAAGGCCAACTAAGATTGCCGACCATCACCATTCAAGCGCAATCATAAAAAAAGCCGGCATCGCTGAACTGATCCAGCCGTACCGGCGCGCTCGCCTTTGACTTTTAAGGGTGAACACCCAAAGTCAAAGCACATTTATATATCAAGCAAAATTAGCCTCAACAAAGCTCCAGTTGACCAAGTGCTCAAGATAAGTTTCTACGAACTTTGGACGCAGATTTCTGTAATCAATGTAGTAAGCGTGCTCCCACACATCAACCGTTAAGAGTGCTTTATCGGCTGTTGTCAAAGGTGTGCCCGCTGCACCCATGTTAACAATGTCAACTGTGGCGTCCGGCTTTTTAACAAGCCAAGTCCAACCAGAGCCAAAATTCCCGACTGCTGACTTAACAAACGCTTCCTTAAAAGCCGCGTAGGAGCCCCACTTTGCAGTGATCGCCTGAGCCAAAGCACCTGTTGGTTCGCCCCCGCCACTTGGCTTCATACAGTTCCAAAAGAATGTGTGATTCCAAATTTGCGCAGAATTGTTGTAAATACCGCCGCTTGACTTTTTGATGATCTCCTCCAGGGACATGGCTTCAAACTCTGTTCCCTTTAGTAAATTGTTCAGATTAACCACATAAGCATTGTGGTGCTTGCCGTGGTGGAACTCTAGGGTCTCTTTAGAGTAATGAGGAGCCAAGGAGTCGATGGCATAGGGTAGGGGTGGTAGGGTGTGTTCCATGATAGTGAGGCCTTTTAGAAAAAAACGTAGTAACAATAAATTGCAAAATTGGGTTTTTTGGAATCAAAGTCTGCCATCCTTGGATGTCAGATATGTCTCCTCAGTAGCTTATTTTAGTACGATGCTAAAAATGACGCTTATTTTACGGATTTCAAGCGTACATCACTCACGACCAAGCCCACCTCGCCGTCACTCATCACGGCTTTAACGCCCTGCCCGGGCACGGCTTGCTTGGCCGTGGTGATCGGCTCGCCCTTTTGATCGCTGAGCCAAGCGTAGCCACGTTTTAAGACCAAAGAAGGGTCAAGAAGTTCTAGTCGAATGCTGGATTTTTGAAGTCTATCCTTTTGAAACTGCACCAACTCTTTCAGACCTCGCTCCAATCTGATCCCTAGCAACTGGGTTTTGTTGTTGGACTGGGCAATGGGCAAACGCACACACTCTTTCATTCGGTTAAAGGAGTGCGTCAAGCGGGCCTGCTCTAGGTGCAGTCTTGAGGAGGGCCTACCCATTCGGTCTTGGAGGTAGTCCATTTTCTGCTCAGCACGGTCAATCGTTAAATGTGCCCCGCGCGTCAAAAGCTCAAAGAGGCTTTGAACACTGCGCAGCAAAATATCCCTCGGGACAGCGCAAAGCTCAGCCGCCGCGGTGGGCGTAGGAGCCCTTAAGTCAGCGCAAAAGTCTGCAATCGTGAAATCCGTCTCATGCCCTACCCCGCTTATGATGGGCACGGGGCTTTGAACAATAGTTCTAGCAAGCTCCTCATCGTTAAAGCCCCACAGATCTTCCATCGATCCCCCCCCTCGCACAAGCAATATGACATCAACCGATTGCACGCTGTACAACTGCTTTAAGGCTCTAACGAGTGAGCCAGGCGCCTCTAAGCCTTGAACAATAGCGGGACTTATCACCACCTCAGTATGAGGCACCCTTCGCCTCAAAGCAGTACAAACATCGTGCAAGGCCGCTGCGTTAGGGGACGTAACCACCCCAATCCTTCGAGGCATTGAGGGAATCGGTCTTTTGCGAGACTCTTCAAACAGTCCCTCCTCCTCCAGTTTGGCCTTTAGCTTTAAGAACTGTTCATACAAAGTCCCTAGCCCCGCTTTGCGCATGGACTCCACCACCATTTGCAACTCGCCCCTGGCCTCGTAGACACCCAACTTGCCAAATACCTCAACAGACTCTCCGTCTTTGGGCGCAAATTGAAGCTGCGAGGCAGCGCGTTTAAACATAGCGCAGCGGAGTTGGCCCTCGGCGTCTTTGATGGAGAAATAACAGTGTCCACTAGAGGCGCGCGTAAATCCACTAATCTCACCCTTCACCGCCACAGGGTTGAATCTGGATTGCAAAGCATCGGAGACGGCTTTGCAAAGCGCACCGACACCCCAAATGCGCCTAGATGGGCTTTGGTTATCGGCTAAAAGATCGGTATTAAAAGTCATTAATCAGTCGTAAAAATCAAATAACACATTGACCGTGTCAATTTCCTAAATGAGTTAAACACACGCCTAAAAACCCAATACCCAATTTGTACCCGAGCCCGCTGAGATCAAGCATTCATCTCATAACCCGTTGATTTATATGGATTTTTAATTGTCTAATTTGTAATCTTTTTAAATCAAGCGCCAAACCACGGGGGTTTACAGCGGTTCAAATAGAGTTACTCACAAAGTTATCCACAGTTTATGTGATTTTAGTGACTTTTATTGACTTGCGAACTAAAGCCAACACCTCAAAGGGGTGAGGGTTGCGAAAATAAACTCCAAACTTGTCCTCAAGCGGCTGGTGTTGCATCAAGAAACGAAAGGTAAGGCTGAGCAATTCTTACGGATGCTAGGCTTAGAAGAACCAAGGCCAGTAGGTTAAAACTTCAGCAATTAAGCATATTTAGAAAATTGGGACGTATACAACCGATAATCAAGGGTCACATTAATTATTCGGGAGTTGTTATTGTTTTCAATCCTAGAAGCCGCAGGATGGCCCATTTGGCCCCTACTTATTTGCTCCATCATTGCTACGGCTTTGATCATTGAGCGTTTCTATCAATTGAGAGCCGTGCTAGTCACGCCACCAGGGCTACTGGAAGCGGTTTTAAACAAAGTAGACCAAGGCGTGCCGTCCTCGATCGATACACAAGCCCTCGGATCGGGCTCTCCCATGGGGGCGATACTGGCGACTACGCTGAAGGCCTTTAACCAACAACCGCACGCAAAAGAGCAAGACTTAAGGCAAGAGATTGAGCTCGAGGGTAAGATCATCTCTCACGAGCTAGAGCGTTTTCAGACCGCAATCGCCACTATCGCCTCCGCAGCTCCGCTACTGGGTCTATTTGGAACGGTTGTCGGGATGATTGATATATTTGGATCTCAGTCGGGCGCGAGTAACAATCCGGCGCAGTTAGCGCACGGCATTTCAACAGCGCTTTACAACACCGCTTTTGGTCTCATTATTGCCATACCCTCACTGATTTGCTGGCGCTATTTCAGAACTCAAATTGACACCTTCGTGTTAACACTTGAAGGATCGAGTGAAAAGCTTCTAAAACATTTGATCAGAAAAAGACATTGATTCAAGCTACAGACCAGTTTAAATCCTACAACTTTCACTTATAAAATAAGTTTCCAAAGCATTCATCTAAACATGCGCTTTAATAAAAACAGAGCATCAGAGCCAGAGATCAATTTAATTCCGTTTATTGATGTTCTTTTGGTCATCTTAATATTCCTCATGCTCTCGACTACTTACTCCAAGATTACGGAGTTGGAGCTGAGCTTGCCCAGCGCCAATGCTGCGCCGTTGAGGGACAAAATTAACACGTTAAATATTTCCATCACCGCACAAGGTAAGTTCTATATCCAAGGCACAAGCATAGACGCACTTGACAATGATGCGTTGGTTAGGAAACTAAAAGAGACAAGCCTAGGGATGGATAATCCCGTGGTCGTCATTAGTGCAGACGGGCACGCCACCCACCAATCTGTGATCCAGGCTTTGCAAGCGGCTCAGCAAAGTGGCCTCCAACAAATCACCTTCGCTACTCAAACAGACTCCTCCCCAAAGGGTTCCGCAAAATGAGTGTTCCCTCTGAGCGCCTCGCGTCCTTGCAGATTACACTGGTAAGCCATATTCGAGAGCAGTGGCAAAAGCGCAGTTGGTTTGCTTGGGTTCTGTGGCCCCTATCGCTTCTAACGCTCACCTATATTTGGGCTAACACTTACCTTTACAAAAACGCAAAGAGAAGAACCTATCAACTCGCAAAACCCGTGATTGTGGTTGGTAATGTAGTTGTTGGAGGAGCGGGGAAGACCCCCGTTGTCATCGAGCTCGTCAAATACTTAAGCTCTTCAGGTCGACGCGTGGGGGTTATCTCAAAGGGTTACGGGCGCGAGAAAATACCCAGCTCAACCCTACATTTAGACACCTTGGAGGTGTTTGAGAGCTCATCCTCGTCCTTAGTTGGAGATGAGCCCAAGTTAATTCACCATAAAACCAGTGTCCCCGTTTTTGTGGGCGACCAAAGAGCCCTAGCAGCGCATGCGCTGCTACAGAGATATCCAAACACAGACGTCATCATCAGTGATGATGGGCTTCAGCACAACGCTTTAGGTAGAGACATCAACATCATCGTATTCGACAATTCTGGACTCGGAAATGGACTGCTCCTGCCCGCGGGCCCGCTGAGAGAGCCATGGCCACGTGTTTTTAAAAATGCATCCACAGAGCTGACTCTAAGCACCAACGAGGACCGTGCACCACAAGGATTTACAGTGTCTCGCGCCTTAGCTGACTTTGCGATCAATAAACGGGGCCAAAGGCTCGATCTCAGAGATCCCCTGCTCGCACGCGTTCATGCGGTAGCAGGCATTGCGAGACCCGAGATTTTCTTTGAAATGCTCGTGGAAAAGGGTATCCACTTGTCAGAAACGACCCTGCTGGAAGATCATGCGGCTTTTAAGGAAAAAGAGTTTGATTTTCAAGGCCATCATTTAAAAAATTCTCAAGCCCAAGAGACTGTATTCCTGTGTACCGAAAAAGATGCTATCAAAATTTGGGAATTCAATCCTGACGTCTGGGCCGTTCCGCTGATTTGCAAATTAGATCCAAAATTCACCGACGAATTAGAGGACGCACTGATACAGCTAGAGCATTGCAGGCCTTAGGCCTTAGGCCCTAAAGCATAAAGCCTTAGAATGGTCTATCTTTCAAACACCACACGGGTCACATATTCGGCATGTGTCCTCAATCAAAAATATATTTATGGACAGTAAACTTCTTGAACTCCTAGTATGCCCAGTCACCAAGGGTCCACTTATCTTCTCTAAAAACAAGGACGAGTTGATCTCACGCAGTGCCCGCTTAGCATACCCCGTGCGAGAGGGAATACCTA
>CAIKNE010000092.1 GCA_903828695.1 uncultured Burkholderiales bacterium
CTACGCCTTGTAAGGGCGCCGCTCTACCAACTGAGCTAAGCACCCCACCGAATCTGTAAATTAATTAAGGGCTTCTTTTAAAGCCTTCCCTGGACGAAACTTTGGAACCTTCGCAGCCTTTATTTTAATCGCATTATGGGGGGGACGTGGGTTACGCCCCGTACGAGCTGCTCTTTTTGTTACTGCAAATGTACCAAATCCAACTAAAGTAACCGATCCACCCTTTTTAAGTGTGGTTTTAACGGCACCAAGAGTGGCGTCTAAAGCACGAGTAGCTGCAGCCTTCGAAATATCTGCATGCTTGGAAATATGCTCAATCAGTTCAGTCTTGTTCACGAAATTTTCCCCTAATGGAAGGCTTGATTTAGGATATACAGTAAACAAACCCCTAGCTTATTCAAAGATTTACTTTGAATAAAGCCAAGGGCTTTGAAAAATTGTCGTACTTGCTTAAAAAACAAATAACGAAGATTACCTGCGTTACTCTTAAGCTTTCGAAGGTGAAATTCTAATCTTTTTTATCGATTTATTTCATTCCTTTGCAATCAAATTTCAAGATAAAACCTAAAAGATTTAAAAAAAATGAATCAAATTTAAGCTTTATTCAGTATTTCTGCAATTGATTTACCCAAATCAGTCGTTGAAGCCTTGCCTCCTAAATCTGGAGTACGGGGTAAGCCAGAGGTAGGGTCAAGTGCCTTTTCAATGGCATTCAATATTGCATCGTGGGCTTGTTTGTAGCCTAAGAACTCTAGCATCATTGCACCGCACCATATTTGACCAATTGGGTTGGCAATACCCTTACCAGCAATATCCGGCGCAGAACCGTGCACGGGCTCAAAAAGAGACGGAAACTGTCGGGTTGGGTTTAAATTAGCACTTGGCGCGATACCGATCGTGCCCGTACATGCAGGCCCAAGATCACTCAAAATATCACCAAACAAATTACTGGCAACAACAACATCAAAGAAGTCAGGGCGCTGTACAAAATGCGCAGTCAAGATATCGATATGGAATTTATCGACCTTCACACCCGGATAAGCCTTAGCCATTTCTGCAACTCGCTCATCCCAGTAGGGCATTGTGATTGCAATGCCGTTTGACTTTGTTGCACTCGTCAAATGTTTTTTGGGTCTGGACTGGGCCAATTCAAATGCAAACTTTAAAACACGGTCAACACCAATCCGAGACATAACCGTCTCTTGCATCACGATTTCTCGCTCAGTACCGGGGTACATGCGTCCACCAATGCTGGAATATTCTCCCTCGGTATTTTCACGAACGATATACATATCAATCTCACCGGGCTCTCTAGGTGAGCCGTCCCGGCGCACCACGGGAGCTATGATGCCCGGCATCAAGCGTGCTGGCCTTAGATTAACGTATTGATCAAATTCACGTCGAAATAAGAGCAATGAACCCCATAAGGACACGTGGTCAGCAATTTTGTCGGGCCAGCCTACTGCTCCAAAATAGATCGCGTCATGGGATCCTACAAGCTCGCGCCAGTTGTCGGGCATCATTTTTCCGTGCTTTTCGTAGTAATCCCAACTGGAAAAGTCAAAATGATCGAAATGTAGATCTATGCCGAACTTAGTCGCTGCTACTTCTAATACACGAATACCCTCAGGCATCACTTCTTTTCCGATGCCATCGCCGGCAACAACTGCAATTCTTTTCTTGGACATTGTTTTATTCCTTTAATTGGTCTTTCATTCTTTACTTAGCAAGTTAAGCCTAGGATTTAATCATTCAGGCCGGGGCACTCTTACGACCAAACTCACGCCCACCGCTGTCAGCGCAACACCAAGTAAGGTGATAAGTGTAATAGGTTCTGCAAATAACAACCAAGCCAGTATTGCAGTTGTTGGAGGCACGAGGTACATTAAACTCGTCACACTTGAAGCGGCGCCCTTTTGGATCAACAAATAAAACAATGAGCTGGCCCCAATGGTTAGGCCAAAAACCGACCAAGTCAATGCATAGAAAAATTGACTGCTCCACTGAATGGACTCTGACTCGATGAGTGCGAGTGGCAAAGTGACTAAAGCAGAAGCCATGAGTTGGACGGTATTGGCAGTCCTGACATCACAAGCCTTTAAGAAAGATTTTTGATAAAGGGTACCCACCGTAATGCTCAAGAGCGCTATAACTTCCGCGATTAAACCCCACATAGTTACTTCAATGCCGACGATGAGTTTATTAAAAAGGACGAGCACCACCCCGCCTAATCCAAGCCATAAACCGCCCCACTGACGCAAGGAGATTTGATGGCGCTGCGAGGATAACCAAAATGCTGTGAGCACAGGTTGTAGTCCCACGATCAAGGCCGTCAAACCCGATCCAATCCCAGACTTGACCCCAACCCATACGCCGCCCAAGTAGCCCGCCTGTATAAATAGTCCCGCAACACTTAAGTGCAACCACTGAGTCCTGTCTTGTGGCCACGCGACTTTTGCAATGTAAATCCAAGGCAACAAACAAGCAATCGAGAATAAAAACCTTAACTCCAAGAACTTAAAAGGCGGAGACAAGGGCATTCCGTATCGGGCCACTATAAACCCCGTGCTCCACAAAAGCACAAACAAAGGGGGCATCACACGGACCCATGAAAAGTGAGTGGATAGGCGTCTCATCCGACTTTAGCGCGAATATGGGGTAAGGCCTTTTGCAAATAATAAATCATGGACCAAACGGTTAGCACCGCTGCTATCCAAATAAGATACTGTCCTATGACCCCTGTATCCCACTCCCCCCATAACTTCCCGTCATAAAGCAAAAAGGGAATGGCAACCATTTGCGCCGTTGTCTTCACTTTCCCAATCATATGCACTGCAACACTTTTTAAAGCACCAATTTGAGCCATCCACTCCCTCAGTGCTGAGATAGCAATTTCGCGTCCAATAATAATGAGCGCTACAAAAACATCTGCTCGCCCGAGGTGAACCAATACCAACAAACTTGCACATACCAAAAACTTATCAGCCACTGGGTCCAAGAAAGCCCCAAACGCAGAGGTCTGATTCAGTTTGCGTGCCAAGTAGCCATCTAGCCAATCCGTTAATGCGAATACAACAAACATCGTTGTCGCGGCCGTATTTTGGGTTTGTTGATCAAAGGGGAGATAGAAAACTGCGGCCAAAAGTGGGATGGCAACTATTCTGGTCCAAGTCAAAAGAGTAGGTATGGTGTAGAACATCTCAGTCAATCATAAATAACTTGGGCTTGTCCCAAATAGGCTTGGTGAGTCCAACCTGCAATCGCAGCATCGGTTGGATAAAAACGGGCTGAATGACCCAACTCAATTTCTGCTTGCACATCGCCTCTTAAGAGTTGCATTCGCACCCCGAGTCCTCGCACGATTTCTCCGTGCTCTGTCAACTCCTGCCTGGGTGGAAACTCTTTGAGTAAACGAGCCACATCGGGATTCGATCCATTCACGAGAAGTTTAAGGTATTTACCAAATCTGCACCGCGCGCCCGCCAAGTCCCAGATTTGTTGAATATTGACCCTGAGTGCACCCGCACCTGAAAATCGGTCCACCTGGACGCGAGCCATGACGATAATCAATTCATCTTCCTTCAGAATGTTTTTATGGGCATTCATCAGTTTCTCATCGACGGCGGCATCAAGGCATGCCGTTTTGTCATCCAATTTAAATAGTGCGAGCTTGCCCCTTTGGCCCGTAATCACTCGAAACTCACTCACCATGCCTGCTAATAACTGTGGTTCTTTGGATTCGCTGATATCTTTGAGAGACCGCTTTGCAAAGCGCCTGACCTCGGCTTGCACTTCATCAAATAAATGACCGGACAAGTAAAAACCAAGAGCCGCTTTTTCGTTGGAGAGTTGCTCACGCACGCCCCACGGTTTTTGAACGACGTGTTCGGGCTCCTCTTGCATAGAGCCTACGCCGCCGTCGTGCGCATCAAAGAGCCCCCCTTGGTTGGCACTGGACTCCACAGCCTGGGCGTATTCAAAAGCTTTATCCAGGGTTGCAACTAAAGTGGCCCTGTCCCTGCTGACACAGTCAAAAGCGCCGGCCTTGATCAATGCCTCTACGGAGCGTTTGTTGACTTTGGAGCGATCAATTCGCTTACAAAAATCGTACAAACTAGTGAAGGGACCATTTTCCTCTCGCTCGCGAACGATCGCCTCAACGGCTTGTTGACCCGTACCCTTTACCGCTCCGAGTCCATAACAAACCATTGAGTTAGAGACGGGCCAAAAGTGATAATTACCTCGGTTCACGTTGGGTGATTCAAAGTCCACACCAAAACGCTTTGCATCCTCAAATAGCACACGCAGTTTGTCGGTGTTATCCATCTCAACGGTCATGTTGGCGCAGAAAAACTCAGCCGTGAAATGCACCTTTATCCAAGCCGTGTGATAAGCGAGAAGGGAGTAAGCTGCGGCGTGTGATTTGTTGAATCCGTATCCCGCAAAACGCTCCATTAAGTCAAAGATTTCGTCTGCAGTTTCCAGGGTAATGTTATTTTTAACCGCACCGTCTCTGAAAATCTGTCGATGCAGCGCCATCTCTTCAGCTTTTTTCTTACCCATAGCGCGGCGCAATAAATCGGCACCACCAAGCGTATACCCACCCAGCACCTGAGCAGTTTGCATCACCTGCTCTTGATAGACCATGATGCCGTATGTCTCTGAGAGCACCCCCTCCACCAAGGGGTGTGGATAGATAACTTCTTCACGCCCGTGCTTTCTCGCAACAAAACTTGGAATCAAATCCATCGGACCTGGGCGGTATAACGCATTGAGAGCAATTAAATCTTCGAGTCGAGTGGGCTTAGCGTCTCTGAGCATGCCCTGCATGCCGCGGCTCTCAAACTGAAACACAGCCTCTGTCTTGCCTTCAGTGAATAGCTCGTAAGTACCTTTGTCGTCTAAAGGAATATCTTCAAACGCAAAATTCTCTTGCCCAGGGTGCCTAGACTTGATGAGCTCCTTAGCACGCTCCAAGATGGTCAGCGTTGCTAACCCCAAGAAGTCAAACTTCACCAGCCCTGCCGCTTCAACATCGTCTTTATCAAACTGACTGACTGCAGAGTCACTGCCCGGCTGCTGATACAACGGACAAAAGTCCGTTAACTGTCCAGGAGCAATAAGAACGCCCCCCGCGTGCATTCCCACATTGCGGGTAAGGCCCTCTAAATTTTGAGCCAAGGAGAATAAAATTTTTGTCTCCTCCTCATGTGCAAGTCGATCTGCAAGCACAGGCTCTGCTTCGATTGCTTTTTCAAGCGTCATATGAACGCCTGGTTTGTTGGGGATGAGCTTGGCTATTCCGTCGCAAAAGGAATAATTCAAGTCCAACACGCGCCCCACATCCCTAATGGCAGCGCGAGCTGCCATGGTTCCAAAAGTAACGATTTGTGAAACTGCGTCTCGTCCGTATTTTTGTTTTACATACTCAATCACCCTGTCTCTATTGGCTTGGCAAAAGTCAATATCAAAGTCAGGCATAGATACCCGCTCTGGGTTTAAGAACCGCTCAAAGAGTAAGTTGTATTGCAAAGGATCTAAGTCAGTGATCTTCAGCGCATAGGCAACCAATGAACCCGCGCCAGATCCACGACCCGGTCCAACGGGACAGCCGTTATTTTTGGCCCAATTGATAAAGTCACTCACAATCAGGAAGTACCCTGGAAAGCCCATTTTCAAAATGGTATTGATCTCAAAGTCAAGCCGTTCAATATAAGTCGCAGCTTTCTCTGCCCTAACGCTATCGGCGGGAAATAAATGTTGTAAGCGCTGCTCTAATCCTTTGTGAGATTCTTGCCTGAAGAACTCATCAATGGGCATCGGCTTACCGTCAATCTCAGGCGTTGGGTAGTTGGGCAACTGAGGCTTGCCCAAGGACAGAGTCAAATTGCAACGTTTGGCAATTTCTAAGCTATTTGCAATTGCTGAGGGAACATCTTTAAAGAGTTCTTGCATTTGCAGACTGGTTTTGAAATACTGATCCGGTGTGAATCTTCTGACCCGTCTTGTATTGCCCAAAATCTCACCCTCAGCAATGCAAACACGAGCCTCATGGGCTTCGTAGTCCTCAGCTTTTAAAAACTGCAAAGGATGAGTGGCAACGACTGGTAACTTGAGCTGAGAGGCAAGCTGAACGCTTGCTTGAACCAGTTTTTCATCTTCAGGGCGGCCTGCGCGCTGGAGCTCAATGTAGAAGCGATGGGGGAAGATCTCAGCTAAATCCAAAGCAATTTGGCTGGCCTTAGAGTTATCTTTATTGTTTAAAGCTTGCCCCAACGCTCCTGTAGCCCCCCCAGACAGCGCGATCAGACCCCCAGAATGGTCTTTGAGCCAATCCAGCTTGATCAGACATTGGGTTTTGCAGACATTCTCTGTCCACCCTTTAGTCAAGAGCTGACACAAGTTCAAATAGCCTTGTGAATTTTGAACCAGCAACAATAGGCGCGTATTTAAATCTGCCCGTGCGGGGTCATGCTGAAGGTGAATGTCTGCACCGATGAGGGGTTTAACACCGCTAGAGCGACACTCCTTGTAAAACTTGATGGCACCAAAAAGATTGTTTAAATCCGTTATTGCAAGTGCAGGTTGTTGATCGGACTGAGCGGCTTGTACCACTTGCTCGATCCGGTTCGATCCATCAATTACAGAGTACTCAGTGTGCAAGCGCAAGTGAACAAACATATCAGTCAAACTATTAATCAATAATCAATTAAAAAAACCACTCACCAAAAATACGCAAACCTAACCAAGCTTTATTCAAACCTTGCGCAACCATTCCAAGTTATGCAGTGATATCAGAGAAAAAACCGATCAACCCAAATAATTCATGGTAGCGACGCAATGAGGAATATCACGATGAACTAGCCTGCTCCATAGCCTGCACGAGTGTCTCAGGTGACTGCGCGCCACTTACAGCCAATTTACCGTTAAAAACAAAGAAAGGGACGCCTTGAACGCCCATCTGACGAGCCTGAACATCAGCCTCTTCAATCCTGAGCACCGCCTCGGGTGAGTGAAGCGCTTCCTGAATCAGTTGGTGATCTAACCCGACTTGCGTAGCTATTTGTTCAAGCACCCGATCATTGGTCAGGTCCTGGGCTTGGATGAAGTAAGCATCAAACAAAGCCTGAACCATCAATTCTTGCAAATGGGTACCTTCGCATGCAGCAATGAGACTATGAGCTTTACGAGTATTGGGTTGTCTTTTGATTTTGTCAAATGCAAACTCGATTCCCACCTCCAACCCCACCCCTTTGACACGGTCATACACAGTTGCCGCCCGGTCACCGAATTTTTGACTGACGTACAGAGCCCGCTCCACGCCTTCTGCCTGCAAATCAGGATTGAGTTGAAAGGGGTGCCAACGTACAGTAGGCGCCTGAGAGCCTGGATTTTCTTTCTTGAACTGATCGAGTGCAGCTTGCAACTTTACCTTACCAATGTAGCACCAAGGACAAACCACATCAGAGATTACATCAACCGTTAAAGACATCTTAGGGACTCCGAATCCATTGTTCTGGCAAGTTAAGCCAATTTAAGGCATGTCAAAGCAAAAACATGCACCGCGTTGGACGCGGTTGCACTCCAGTGTAGTCCACCTTTAATAGCCTGGATCAAGTGTTTTTTTGGAGTTTCTGTCACAATGGGGTTTATGTCACAATTTGGGTCTTGCGTTGCGGGGACCTCAAACCCGCCTTTAACGATCATGAATCGTCTACTCAAACCAAAATTTTTACCTATACCTCACAAATACTTAAAGGAAAGATCATGGCAAGCGAGCTAATTAAGCATATTTCTGACGACAGCTTTGAGAAAGAAGTTCTCCAATCAACCGAGCCGGTGCTCGTTGATTACTGGGCCGAATGGTGCGGCCCATGCAAAATGATTGCTCCAATTTTGGACGAGGTAGCTGGAAACTACCAAGGGAAATTACAGATCGCGAAAATGAATGTTGACGAAAACCGTGAAATCCCTGGCAAATTCGGCATTCGCGGGATTCCAACCTTAATGCTGTTTAAAAACGGCCAGCTCGCTGCAACGAAAGTGGGAGCTCTCAGTAAATCCCAGCTAACTGAGTTTATTGACCAACAACTGGCTTGAGTTTGCAATCCCCCAAACCTTCTTCAACCCTGGCTCACCCACTCATAAAGTGAGCTCTTTCGTTGGGGATTGGGGGGAATTGGGGGGGAATTGAGTTAAGTTTGTGGACACCAGAAGAACCATTTTTCAGTTCGAACTGCCAAATCCACCTCCCGCCTCTTTTTCCTGTCATAATACGTGCACATCACCTGGTCTTTTTAACAAAGACTAGCTCGTGTGAATAAATTTGGGCATTAAGCCCAACTGAATCCAACTTCTATCCCCCCCTCCCTTATCTCGAACTCCCTCTTTGGAGTCTTTACATGCATCTTAACGAACTCAAGGCACTCCATGTGTCTGAAGTCCTCAAACAAGCTGACGATCTTGAAATAGAAAATACGGGTCGTATGCGCAAACAAGAATTGATGTTTGCAATCATCAAAAAGAGGGCGCGCGCAGGCGAGCAAGTCTTTGCAGACGGCGTACTAGAAATACTGCCCGATGGTTTTGGATTCCTACGCAGTCCTGACACCAGTTACACAGCGAGCACGGATGACATCTACATCAGCCCAAGTCAGGTGCGCAGATTTAATCTGCACACTGGCGATATGGTTGAGGGAGAGGTTCGCATTCCAAAGGAAGGCGAACGCTACTTTGCACTCACCAAGCTCGATAAGGTCAACGGTGATTTGCCCGAGAACAATAAGCACAAGGTTATGTTCGAGAATTTAACGCCTTTGTTCCCTAAGGAACACATGCGTTTAGAGCGCGACATCAAAGGAGATGAAAACATCACGGGTCGCATTATTGATATTATTGCTCCGATCGGAAAGGGCCAACGAGCTTTGTTGGTGGCCCCGCCCAAGAGCGGCAAAACCGTGATGATGCAACACATTGCGCACGCCATTACTGCGAATTATCCCGATTCACACATGATGGTTTTGCTGGTTGATGAGCGACCTGAGGAGGTCACGGAGATGCAACGAAGTGTGAAAGGAGAGGTCATCGCCTCTACTTTTGACGAGGCAGCAGCGAGGCACGTGCACGTTGCCGAAATGGTTATAGAGCGCGCTAAACGACTTGTAGAGCTTAAAAAAGATGTTGTCATTTTGCTAGACTCAATTACTCGATTAGCCAGAGCCTACAACAACGTTGTCCCCAGCTCCGGTAAAGTACTGACGGGGGGTGTGGATGCCAATGCGCTTCAAAGGCCCAAACGGTTTTTTGGCGCAGCGCGTAAAGTAGAGGAAGGTGGATCTCTAACTATCATCGCAACTGCACTGGTTGATACCGGAAGTCGGATGGATGAGGTCATTTTTGAGGAATTCAAAGGCACCGGCAACTGTGAGATTCATTTGGACCGTCGACTATACGAAAAACGCGTATTCCCCGCCATCCAACTCAACCGCAGTGGAACCCGCCGGGAGGAATTACTTTTTGCGCCTGAAATACTGCAAAAAACACGGATTTTGCGCCAGTTGATTTACAACATGGATGAAATCGAGTCCATGGAGTTGATGCTCAAAAACATGAAGTCAACAAAAACCAACGTTGATTTCTTTGATTTAATGCGACGCGGCGGTTAAAGCAATACTTTTGAACTATACGCCAAACCGTATTTGTGGCATAATAGCTGGTTTCGCGCAAAGTTCGACAGAAGTGGTCTGTCGTGGCTCGCGCACTTGAACTATAAGGATTAAATATGAAAGAAGGCATTCATCCCGAATACCTCGAAGTCTGTTTTGTAGACCTCTCCAACGGGTTTAAGTTTGTTACGCGCTCATGCTTGAACGCAAAAGAAACCGTAAAAATGGACGACGGACGCGAACTCCCCTTGTACAAGCTTGATACATCAAGCGAGTCACATCCCTTTTACACAGGAACTCAAAAATCTGTGGATACCATGGGCGGACGTGTTGAACGCTTCCGTAACAAATACGGTAAGACTGCTGCAAAGTAAACTCTTCATCTATTTGAAAGGCAGCGCGGGCAACCGTTGCTGCCTTTTTTATTGTCCGCTTGCGTCTGCACTCTGATACCAGCACTTGACCTCCTTTTTGAGCACCATTTCGACACTGATGTTAAAGTAACCTTGTGAATACGCCTACCCCCGCCATAGTTCCTCAATACGCAGTCAGACGCCTGCCCCTATGTGCTTTGCTAGCACTGAGTGCACTCTATGTACTCTCAGGCTTTTTGGGTCGCGCCCCTTGGAAGGCCGCTGATATTACGGCCTTTGGCTATATGTTGGAGTTGACACATTCGGGTCTTAGCCCTTGGCTCTGGCCCTCATTAACTCCCTCACTCGGTGGTTTATTACCCGAGATAGACAGCACACTTAGTTACGCAGTGGGTGCTTGGTCGATCGAACTCTTTACCAATCAATTGCATTTAATGGCAGCTGATACGGCTGCGCGCATCCCCTTTATTTTCTTTTTAGCACTCACACTGCTCAGCACCTGGCACTGCGTTTACTACCTCGCTCTGAGTCCACAGGCCAAGCCCGTTCAGTTTGCATTTGGTGGTCAGGCTAATTCAAAAGACTACGCTCTCGCACTAGCCGATGCGTGTGTGCTCGCGTTAGTAGCAACGCTTGGGTTGGCGCAACTTGGACATGAGAGTACCCCAACTGTCGCTCAGTTGGCAATGGTCAGTTTAGTCATGCTCGGCTTCTCGATGATGGCCAGTCACCCCGTGAAAGCCCAAGTTGTCCTGGGGGCAGGCCTGTTTGGGCTCAGTCTGATGGGAGCGCCAAGTTTGAGTGTCATTTTGGGGATTGGCGGGGCAACCATCTGCGCACTGGATAAAGACTCTGAGAGTAGCAAACAACACAGCTTTATGATGCTTGTGTTGTGCTTGGGCGTTGCCGTTTTAAGCCATCTACTGCATCTGTGGCAGTGGAGGTTCGCACCCCTTGCACGCACTTGGTTAGAGCTCCCAAGTCTGGGCCGCCTTTGGATCTGGTTTTGTTGGCCTGTTTGGCCGCTTACTTTGTGGACGCTTTGGCGCTGGCGCAATCAATGGGCAGGAGCGCACTGGAGCAGGCACCTTATTATTCCTTTGTTTCACGCATTAGTGATAAGTATCGCTGCAGTCCTTACGTTTTCACAAGAGCGAACCCTCCTATTAGCACTCCCCGCAATGGCCGCTCTCGCAGCCTTCTCCCTGCCCACACTGACCCGCGGGGTGAAGGCGTTGATCGATTGGTTCACACTGCTGCTCTTTAGTGGTTGCGCATTTGTTATCTGGGTAATTTGGATTGCGTACCAAACGGGATGGCCCCAGCAACCGGCGAAGAACGTTGCTCGCTTGATCCCCGGTTTTGTATCACACTTTTATGTTTGGCCCTTCATCTTAGCGCTCATCGCGACCTTCACCTGGGGATTTATCGTTCACTGGCGAGTAGGTCGAAATCCAACAGCACTTTGGAAAACCCTTATTTTGCCAGCGGGGGGTGCTGCGCTTTGTTGGTTCTTGGTCATGAGCTTATGGCTCCCGCCTGTGGACTATGGTCGTAGTTATGCAGCTTTAACGAGCAAAGTACAAGAAAGCGTTGGGGCGCCCCCTTGTGTATACGTGTGGAAACTAACTCGCCCACAGATTACTGCTCTGGAGTATCACGCTAATTTTCAATTGATTGATTTCCAAAAAAGCGATCAACTCTTGAGCTCCGTCTTGGACCAAGTGCGCGGGGACTCAGCCAAGAACTCACCCACTGGACAAAGTCAAATTGCAAATGACCCCTTATCGAGCACTGCACCCGAATGCAATTGGTTGCTTGTCAACGGTGATCAACGAAATGAGATCCAAAAAATTATCAGCAAACACCAGGCTGGAAATTGGAGTCTTCTCAAAGTACTGAGAAAGCCCTCCGATCCGGATGAAGACCTTGTGATATTCAGGCATATTGAGTAGTCATATTCGTAGCCATATCACTCGCACTTATGCTTAAACCAACCCATCCAAATCAGCCCCCAACGGAGCCGAGCATAGTTCATCCTAAAGAGGTGAAACCGTTCAAAGCAGTCTCTGAGCGAAAGCTCATCTTCAATCACGCTCTAACTGTTTGGGTGGGTCAAATTGCAGTCATGAGCTTTGGCATTACAGATACGGTGGTTGCAGGGCGCTTTAGCGAGCATGCATTAGCCACCCTATCCATTGGATCGGCCTTCTACATAACCGTCTTTGTTGCTTTGATGGGTGTCTTACAAGCTCTCTTACCCGCACTCGCAGAGCTCAGAGGTGCAGGCAAGGCGCACGCACTGGGAGCCACGTTTAGACAGTCTTTGTATCTTTGTATGTTCACCAGTTTGGTGGGGGTGATTGCATTATTGTCACCCCACTTTATTTTCGAGCGCACCGAAGTCCCGATCACACTGCGCGTCGAGGCGCAGTCCTATTTGGCCGTACTGGCCGTGGCTCTGCCTGCAGCCTTGTTCTTTCGGATGTTTAGCACCCTGAATCAAAGCCTTGGGCGTCCACAATTGGTGACATGGGTCCAAATTGCTGCGCTTTGCGTAAAAATTCCGTTATCAATGCTATTTACCTTTGGTGCACTAGGCATAGAGGGACTTGGAGTGGTTGGATGCGCACTTGCTACTTTGGTGGTTAATTATTTAATGATGGCCCTAGCCATTATTCTTCTTAAAACACAAGAGCTCTATCATCCTTATAAAGTTTGGGCCCCAATGGAGAAGATTAATTGGAGTGAGATCTCAGCGTTAGCGAAATTGGGGGTGCCCAACGCCCTCAGCATCACTGTTGAGGTAACTTCTTTCACACTCATGGCCTTTTTTATTGCGCGTTTGGGAACACAAGCTTCAGCGAGTCACCAAATCGTGGCTAACTTTGCTGCACTGATGTATATGGTTCCTTTATCCTTGTCTATTGCAACCAGTGCACGTGTTAGTTACTGGATAGGTGCAAACAAAAAATCTTCCTCGCACAAAGCCATTCAAATCGGGTTTCAAAACGTTATCGCAATGGCCTGTATTAACATTTGTTTACTTGCAGTTTTCAAAAACAATATCGCCAACTTGTACTCAACCAACCCTGAAGTGGCTGCCTTAGCGGCTAGTATGCTCGCTTGGCTGTGTCTTTACCATATGGGCGATTCGCTACAGGTACTTTGTTTCTTCATTTTGCGGTGCTACAAAATCACTTTAAAACCACTGCTTATTTACAGCGTCATGCTTTGGGGCGTAGGACTGTACGGTGGTTTTTCTTTGGCTTATCTAGGAATTGGCCCCGTAGATGCCCTCATGAGCCCAAAAGCATTTTGGATTGCCTCCAGCACTGCGTTGGGGTGCAGTGCACTCCTTTTGATTGGACTTGTGATCCAAGCCCAAAAAAATAATATTCGTCTTGAACGCGATTAACGCGATTAACGCGCTTTCGCCCATTCAGCTTGGGCTAAATGTCCTAGTACTCTGCGCTATTGATATTTGCGCAAACGCTCAGAAGGTACTTTCAAAGCAAAGCGAGAACCTTTACCCAGCTTGCTGGTGATTGACAGTTTTGCATCATGTCTTTGTGCAACATGTTTAACAATGGCAAGCCCCAAGCCTGTTCCGCCACTCTCCCTCGAGCGACTGCGGTCTACCCTGTAAAACCGCTCAGTCAAGCGCGGTATATGCTCAGGCGCTATACCCGGCCCCGAGTCCTCTACGATAAACTCCATTGCCCCGCTGCCAATGTCCTCACTTTTAACCAAAATCGCCCCTCCACCGGGGGTATAACGCACAGCGTTACTGACTAAATTAGACATTGCGCTTAGCAATTCATTTCTGGAGCCAGCAATTTCTAACTCTCGAACCGAGTCATCAATATTAAAAGTAATGGTTTGAGGGTTATCTGGATAAAGCAATTGGGACAAGGACTTGGCCTCTTGTTCGCACTGTTGCCAAAGTACCATCACTTGTGTCCATTCGCTTTTACTGGGAACGGGTGACCCCTCAAGCTTTGACAACGTCAATAAATCATTCACCAGTATTTGCATACGGTTGGATTGCTGCGCCATAAGCTCCAAGTAACCCCGTCTCTCCTCGTCAGACACTGGCAGAAAAAGTAAGGTTTCAATAAAGCCAGACAAGACCGTCAGGGGAGTCCTGATTTCGTGGGAGACGTTGGCAACAAAATCTCTTCTCATCACCTCTGCAAGTTCGATTTGTGTGATGTCGCGTGACAAAAGTAGGCGTCGCCCCTCCCCGTATCTGAACAGTTGCAGTGAGAGTTTTCTTGGGGTCTCGGGCTTGCTGCCAGGAGCCAGAATTACGACTTCGTGGTCTACTCGTTCTTCTTTTAAATACTGGCTTAGCAAGGGATCTCTAACCAAATTTGCAAGCAACTGGTACAAATCTCTTTGCATATCAATGCCAAAGTGACTTGCAGCCGTCTGGTTACACCATTCAATACTGAGCTGTTCATCAAGCAGCAGCACTCCGTTGGGTGAGGCTTGAATGGCTGATAAGAAATCTTCTAAGCGCTGAACACTTTGATCGTTAATTTTTTCCTGTTGTCTGTGTAAGCGAATCACTTTATCGACCACAACACCTAGATCGCCAACTAGGGTGGGACGATTGTCAAAGTCAGCTCGTTGCAGCCATCTTAAAAGTCTTGCGCGCTTGTATTGCTCAAAAATACTCCAACACACCGCTAAAAGCAATAGTCCAACACAAGCAAGTGCGTAGGAGTTGCCACCAAGTTGATAAAAGACCGTAGCACCAGATAAAAGGAGCAGAAAAAATTTAAAGACTTGCCAGAACATTATTAAGTTGCGTGTGCGTTTACCGTAAGTCGGTAACCAGCCCCTCTAACGGTTTCAATCATAGAACCAGCCTCGCCCAGCGCTTCTCGCAGTCGTTTAACGTGCACATCAACGGTTCGTTCTTCAATAAATACATGATCTCCCCAGACCTTATCTAGAAGTTGTGAACGGGAGTGAACACGCTCTGTGTGGTGCATGAGAAAGCTGAGAAGCTTGAATTCAGTTGGCCCCATTTTAAGGGTTTGTCCAGCAAAAGTAACTCTGTAAGAGGCACCGTCAAGGCTCAGCGCCCCCAAAGTAACACTTTCTGCGACTTGCTCAGGTGCTCTACGCCTTAGTACAGCGCGAATACGAGCCAAAAGCTCCTGGGTTGAGAAGGGCTTGGTGATGTAGTCATCCGCACCAGCATCGAGGCCGAGAACTTTGTCGCTCTCATCGCCTCTTGCAGTGAGCATCAAAATCGGAACAGCTTTTATCCGGGGGTCTGCTCGCCACTTCTTAGCCAAAGCGACACCACTTTGACCGGGAAGCATCCAGTCCAACAAAATGACGTCAGGAAGAACTGAATCAATTTCACGTTGTGCTGAATCTCCGTCCTCAGACCAGATAGGCGTAAACCCATTGTGACGAAGATTAACAGAGATTAATTCTGCAATCGCTTTTTCGTCTTCAACAATCAATACTCTGGGCAAATGTGAACGCATAATCTGTATTTCAGTAAAAGGGCTATTTTTTCGATTCTCACCAAGTTTTTGATAAAACTACAGTACTGAGGACTCAATCTCTGCAATGGAGGTGTGTCTGATATCAGCACCTTTCACAATGTAGATGATGCACTCGGCAATATTTTTGGCGTGATCCCCAATTCGTTCAATCGCTTTAGCGATAAAGAGTAAATCCAAACTGGCTGAGATTGTTCTTGGGTCTTCCATCATGTAAGTGATGAGCTTACGAACGAACCCATCAAACTCTTTATCAATCAGGTCATCTTCTTTCAAAATAGTCACGGCTGACAAAATATCTAGCCTTGCAAACCCGTCAAGCGCCTTGCGCAGTTGACTGCTTGCCATATCTGTTGCCAGTCTCAATTCAGAGGAGGGGAGTTGACGCGGTGTACCCCCTTGGATAATGGAGCGAACCATCTTTGCAATCTTTTGGGCCTCGTCCCCTGCTCGCTCTAAATTTGCAGTGATCTTTGATATTGCCATCAAAAGTCGCAAATCTCTCGCTGTAGGTTGGCGCCTTCCGATAATGGAGGTTAACTCTCTGTCAATTTCAACCTCCATCGTATTTACTCTATCCTCTGCCTCAAAGACTTGGTCAGCCACATCCGAACTCAATTGGGTAAGTGAGTAAACCGATTGTCTAATTTGAGACTCCACCAAGCCCCCCATCTCCATGACGCGAGAACACACGTCGTTAATCTCGCTGTCAAATTGAGTTGATAAGTGTTTATCTGGCATTTTGTGTCCTTATAACTTTTTTAATATATTTCTTAATCAGTGCTAATGGGATTAATTATCCAAAACGGCCTGTAATATAGTCTTCTGTTTCTTTACGCTGTGGTTTAAAGAAGAGCTGCTCTGTAGGTCCGAACTCAACCAAATCACCCAAATACATATACGCTGTAAAGTCGCTACAACGCGCTGCCTGCTGCATGTTGTGCGTTACGATAACAACCGTATAGTCCTCCTTCAACTCAATGATGAGCTCCTCAACCTTAGCCGTAGAAATAGGATCAAGGGCAGAGCAAGGCTCATCCAATAAAAGCACCTCTGGCTTAATCGCTATACCTCTGGCGATACAAAGACGTTGTTGTTGACCACCTGAGAGCCCACTTCCGCTTTGGTTTAGCTTATCTTTTACCTCCGTCCAAAGGGCTGCTTTTCTAAGAGCCCACTCTACTCGGTCGTCCATATCATTGGTATTTAGATTTTCAAACAAGCGGACACCAAAAGCAATATTGTCATAGATAGACATTGGAAATGGTGTGGGTTTTTGAAAAACCATTCCTACTTTCGCTCGAATGAGGGATACATCCATTTGCGAAGTGAGGAGATTCTCGCCGTCAAGCTCAATGGAACCTTCAGCGCGTTGCTCTGGGTAGAGCTCATACATGCGGTTAAAGGTGCGAAGCAAAGTGGACTTTCCGCAACCCGAGGGACCAATAAACGCAGTTACCTGGTTTTCTGGAATCTCAAGGTTTATGTTCTTAAGAGCGTGAAACTTACCGTAATAAAAATTTAAATCTTTTACGGTTATTTTTGCTTTATTTGCAACTGCAACTTCCATGTCAATATCCTTTATTTAATTCAGCTTTTTGGGCTAGTAATGGTTCGAGCCAGTATGTTTAATCCCAAGACTGCAACTGTGATCAAGAAAACACCAGCCCAAGCCAGTTGCTGCCAATTTTCATGAGGACTCATTGCAAACTTAAAAATAGTTACCGGCAGACTTGCCATGGGCGAGCTCATGTCGGTAGACCAAAATTGATTGCTAAGGGCTGTTAAGAGCAGTGGCGCTGTCTCACCCGATATACGAGCAACAGCGAGTAAGATGCCGGTGACCACTCCTGCCTGGGCTGATCTGAGGGTAATACTCAAAATCACTTTCCACTTTGGCGTACCCAGTGCGTAGGCCGCCTCGCGAAGTCCAGGGGGAACGAGGGCGAGCATGTTCTCGGTTGTTCTGATCACGACAGGAATAACAATCAGCGCTAATGCAATCGATCCTGCCCAACCGGAAAACGCTTTGAAATGCGCAAAAAGAAGCATGTTATAGACAAACAAACCTATGACAATGGACGGGGCAGACAACAAGATATCGTTTACAAACCTTGTCACCACTGACAAAGTACCTTTGGGGTTGTACTCAGCGAGATAGATGCCGGCCATGATACCAATAGGCGTACCAATAAAAGTCGCGACACTCACCATCAACAAAGAGCCGAAAATTGCGTTCGCAAGCCCCCCGCCCTCCTCGCCAGGATTAGGGGTGTCTTGAACGAGAGTAGCCCAGCTGAGTCCAGCAAAACCGAGCACCAACGTTTCATACAAAATCCAAACAAGCCATATCAAACCAAACACCATTGCTCCTATGGATAGAAACAACGCGACTTTATTGACCCTGTTGCGCACCATAAATTTTTGGTACTTGGGATCTTGCATTAATTCTTGTTGGGTCATGATTTTGTCCCTTCACTCTTACGCAACTGAGCCAACATGAATTTAGATAGAGACAAGACCACAAAAGTAATGAAGAAAAGCACTAATCCTAAATAGATGAGAGAGGCTTTATGCAATCCCTCAGAGGCCTCGGCAAACTCGCTCGCCAAGACAGAGGTGATACTGTTAGCTGCGGAAAATAAACTAATCGAATTGAGTTGGTTGATATTTCCGATCACAAAGGTGACCGCCATTGTCTCTCCCAAAGCGCGCCCTAGGCCCAGCATGATTCCACCAACCACACCTGCTTTTGTGTAAGGTAATACCACCTTACTTACAACCTCCCAGGTCGTAGCTCCAAGCCCGTAAGCAGACTCTTTGAGCAAGGGAGGTGTAACTTCAAATACATCCCTGATCACAGATGAAATAAAGGGGATTATCATGATCGCCAAAATGACACCGGCCGATAAAATCCCAATACCCACGGGCGGACCACTCACCAATGGGCCCAGCAAGGGAAGACCCTTTAAGAGCTTTTGAAGGGGAAGCTGAACGTAGGTTGCCAAAATAGGACTAAAGACAAGGAGTCCCCACATCCCGTAAACGATGGAGGGAATTGCTGCCAAAAGCTCAATGGCTGTACCCAGGGGTCTTTTCAACCAAGCGGGCGAGAGTTCCGTTAGAAATATAGCGATCCCAAAACTCACAGGCACTGCAACCAACAGCGCGATAACAGAGGTTGCGATCGTACCGTAGATCATCACAAGTCCACCGAACTCCTCTTTCACGGGATCCCAAACCATACTGGTTAAGAATCCGAGTCCAAAGTGATTGATCGCAGGCCACGCGCCTACGAGCAAGGAGATCAAAATACCAAAGAGTACAGTCAGTGTTACACAAACACTGATGAAGGCCAAGAAACCAAACGCTTTATCGAAAAAAGTTCCGTAGCGGGTCGCTCTAGGAGCGGGTGGTGGTGACATGAATCGATCTTCTTTATTGGACATCAAAACACAATCAAGGGAGGACCTTTGCGGGGAAGTTGACGAAATGGACACGAGGCATTCTCCCTTGATTAACAAATAACGAAGACGTCAACAGCAAACTTAAGACTGTAGGGGAGGATCCCCTTCATACTTATTAGTTTGAGTTGACGCAAGTTGGACTTATTTGTAAGAAACAGTCTTACCTGAGGAGTCCTTGATTTGGCCCCAAGCTTGGCGAATTTCTTCCTTAACTGCATTTGGCATCACTACAAAGTCAAGTGAATCCGCGCTCTTGTCACCAGTTTTGTAGGCCCAGTCAAAGAACTTGAGGACTTGGTTTGCCACTTCTGGCTTATCCTGAGTTTTGTACATGATGATGAAAGTTGCGCCTGTGATAGGCCATGCATCTTTTCCTGTCTGGTTTGTTAGGATTTGGTAAAAGGACTTTGCCCAGCTCGCACCCGACGCTGCAGATTTAAAAGTGGCCTCGGTTGGCTCCACAAAATTACCTGCTGCGTTTTTCATGGTGACATAGGTCATTTTGTTTTTCTTGACATAAACATACTCTACGTAGCCAATCGAGTTAGGCAGGCTGTTCACGTACTTTGCCACACCGTCATTGCCTTTACCCGCAGCAGCATTGGCGATGTTGGGCCAATTAACCGCTGTGTTAGCGCCCACTTTTTCTTTCCACTCAGCACTGACCTTGCTCAAGTAGTCGGTGAACAAAAAGGAAGTACCAGAACCGTCTGATCGACGAATGGAGGTGATCTCTGCGTCAGGCAAAGTAACACCCGGATTGAGCGCCTTGATTGCTGGGTCATTCCACTTACCTATCTTGCCAAGGTAGATGTTCGCCAATACCTCACCCGTTAAACGGAGTTGGCCAGGAGCAACGCCCGTGATGTTGATCACTGGAACCACACCACCAATGACCGTTGGGAATTGCATCTGTCCTTTTTTAGCCAAGTCCTCGTCAGTCCTGGGCATGTCAGATGCTCCAAAATCAATGGTCTTTGCATCAATTTGGTTTAAACCAGCACCGGATCCGATGGATTGGTAGTTGATTTTTACGCCGGTTTCCTTGTTGTAGTCACTTGCCCACTTGAAGTAGATGTCAGCGGGGAAGCTTGCGCCAGCGCCTGTTACTTGTTGAGCAAAGGCAGAGATTGACAGACTCATTGCTGCAGCTGCAACGATTTTGAGGGTGTAACGATTAATCATTTAATGAATTCCTATATTGAGTGTTCGGGTCCGGTTTTATGAGTAAACCCAGTCATTGAGACTAGGTTTATCACCAGACCCATAATGTAGAACCCTAAAATGACAGTTTCATGACATAGACTAAAATGACATTTAATTGTAATATTTAGGAAATTGTCGCTGTTTTGTCATAAACAATACTTAAGATAACGTTATTATGCAAAATGGCACCTTATTAGCAGGGATTGACCTCGGAAGCAACAGTTTTAGGCTAGAAATAGGCCGATTTGAGCACGGTCAAATTAACCGCATTGAATACATCAAAGAAACGGTCAGACAGGGTAACGGGCTGGACGAGGACCGCAACTTAACCCAAGCCGCCATGCAACGAGGCTGGGATTGTTTAGGCCGCTTTGCCGAGCGCCTGTCTGGGTTCAAAAAGTCACAGGTCCGCGCGGTTGCAACTCAAACGCTTCGAGAGGCTAGGAACCGTGATGAGTTCTTAAGCATTGCCCAAAAGGTATTCGGTTTCCCCATTGAGGTCATCTCTGGCCGCGAAGAAGCAAGACTTATTTATTTAGGCGTAGCGCATTTGCTTCCCCATGACAAAGCCAAGCGCTTGGTCATAGACATTGGGGGTAGGTCAACGGAGCTCATTATCGGATCCGGTTTGGACGCCAAGGTTCTAGAGTCCTACAGAGTGGGCAGTGTGGCCTGGAGCATGCGTTTCTTTCCTGAGGGTGAGTACACCGCACAGGCCTTCAAAACCGCAGAGGTTGCGGCTAAAGCCATTTTAGATGAAGCACTCACCAGCTACCCCCGTCATGCCTGGGAAATTGCCTACGGCTCCTCTGGAACGGTAGGGGCTGTCGCCGATATTCTAGGATTCGCAGGCTGGCCCCCTACTCTTATCAACCGAGACAGCCTAAGTTGGCTCAAACGCTGCTTGATCCGCGCTCAGTCGAGCGACAAACTCAGACTTGAAGGACTTAAAGAGGACCGCAAAGCGGTACTCGCTGGTGGCATCAGTGTTCTCAGCGCGGTATTTGACCTTCTGGAAATAGATGAGTTGCATGTCGCCCAAGGGGCACTCAGGCATGGTGTGCTTTACGATATGTTGGAGCGCGCCGAATACGCAAGCGATGTTCGCACGGCCACTGTTTCAAGGCTATCGATAACATCAGGGCTGGACTTGACCCAGGCTGAGCGGGTAAACCGCGTAAGCCAACACTTGCTTAACATGTTGATTGACGAGACTAAAACTGGAGACGTCAACAAACTCAAACAAAAACTAGAGTGGGCGGCTAAATTGCACGAAGTGGGTACGATCATCTCACATAGCGATTACCACAAACACGGTGCATATATTCTCGACAACACGGATGCGCCTGGATTTGCTGCCTCCGAGTTGCATAGACTGTCCCTGCTGGTGCTGGGACACAGGGGGAAGCTTCGTAAGTTAGAGGTTGACTTTGACAACGTTGGCTTTATCAAGCAATTACTTGCCTTGAGACTTGCCGTTATTTTGTGCCATGCTAAAAGAGATCCTGAATACAAGGCATTAAAACTAGACTTGGTCAGCGAACAGGCTCGCGCATTTAAGCTAACGCTCAGCAAAGATTGGGCCGAGAAATATCCCCAATCATCACACCTCTTAAAAGAGGAAATCAGTGCATGGCAAAAAACAACCTGGTCATTTGATTTAAACTGGGTGGCGTGAATTAGAGGATATGGATAGCGATACAGGCTAAAGCATTTCGGCGGCCTGAACAGAAATAAGCACCGTCTGTTGCAACTCCTCTTTTTGGCGAGCCCTTAACCACCATACAGCCCCCTTGCGAACGGAGCATTCGCCCGATGGTAATTCAAGCAATTTAGCAATGGTTTGACCTAAGAACGGTTGATGACCAACAATCAATACTGAGTTTTTGTTATGCGGCCACTGTGCAAGTTCAAGCACCTGATCGGGTTGACTCTGGGGGGATAGCTCATCCCTTATTTTGTATTTGCGCCCCAGTGCCATGACCGTTTGCTCGGCCCTTTTGGCGGGACTACACAAAATGCGAACTCCGTCGGGGAGTTGACGATCTAACCAATGTGCCATTCTTGTTGCCTGACGCTCGCCCCTTGGGGTCAATGAGCGCGTCATGTCGTCCTCCCCACCCTCTGCCTCAAAGGCTTCTGCATGGCGCCAAAAGATCAAATCCATACTAGATCCCCCTTAGTTTGTGGCGCGTCATCAGGGCTTGCTGGGCACTCAAGGCCGGCGTATTTTGATGGTCGTTGATGACTTGCGTATATTCGCCGTTTGGTCCTAATTGCCACGCATCTTTTGTGTCGTACAAATAGGCAACCAAGCACTCATCAATGACTCTGCGTTTGAGGGCTTCATCTTGCACGGGCCATGCAAGCTCGATCCTTCTTAGCATGTTTCGGTTCATCCAATCTGCGCTTGAGAGGTAGAGTTTTTCGTCCTCTCCTGATCTGAAATAAAAGACCCTGGAGTGCTCAAGAAAACGACCTACGATGGATCTCACTCTAATGCGATCAGTGACACCTTTCACCTGCGCTGGCAATATACATGCGCCTCGCACGATCAGATCAATGTTCACACCCCACTTACCCGCTTGAATAAGCGCCAGAGCCAACCGCTCATCTGTCAGGGAATTCATCTTTAAAACAATCCTACCCTCATGTCCTAAGCGAACACCTTTTGCGACCCTGTCAATAGAGGCCAGTAAATTGTTTTGCAGATCAAAAGGTGCAAGCCAAATTGTTTTAAGTTTGGGCAGTGTGCTTTGGCTTGCAAGGTGAATGAATATATTCTCCACATCGCCGGTGATCGATGGATCCTTGGTCAGATAACTGATATCCGTATACAGGCGAGCTGTCTGCGGATTATAGTTTCCTGTCGATAGATGAGCGTAGTGTTTGAGGTACTTCCCCTCGCGCCTTGTGATGAGTAACATCTTAGCGTGTGTTTTTAAACCAACGACACCGTAGACCACCTGAGCACCAATTTGTTCGAGCCGATCTGCCCAGTTGATATTTGCCTCTTCGTCAAATCTTGCTTTGAGCTCCACGACGACTGTTACTTCCTTGCCCCTTAACACGGCCTGCCTGAGTAAGTCCATCAACTCTGAGTTAGCGCCTGTACGGTAAATGGTTTGTTTGATGGCGAGTACATTGGGGTCATTCACCGCTTCACGCAAAAAGGTGAGTACGCCGTCAAAACTCTCAAAGGGCTGGTGAAAAAGGACGTCCCCCTTAGTGACTTGATCGAATATGGAAAGTTCTGGATTGAGCTGCTTTGGAAACGACGCTGTGTAGTGTTTAAAAAGCATTTTCGGGTTATTAACCAAATCTATTGCTTGATTCAAACGGACTAGGTTGACGGGCCCTTGAACACGGTATAAAGCCTGTGGAGGTAATTCAAATTGCTTTAACAAAAGATCAGATAAATACTCCGTGCATCCTGAGGAAACCTCTAAACGCACTGCCTCTCCGTAGTGACGTTGCTCAAGTCCTTGTCTGAGCGCAGTGCGAAGATTTCTTACGTCTTCCTCATCTACTGATAGGTCTGAGTTTCTAGTGACTCGAAACTGTGAGAAATGAATGACTTCACGCCCTTCAAATAAGTCCTTCAAATGTGCGCGAATAACACTGGAGAGGGAGACAAGTAAGGTTTGATTTTTTGAAATCTTCGCTGGCAACTTAATCATCCGGGGTAAAACCCGAGGGACTTTCACAATCGCAATTTCGTTGTGTCGTCCCAGTGCATCCTTACCCTTGAGTCGAACAATAAAATTCAAAGATTTATTGGCAACTTGGGGAAAGGGATGAGCGGGGTCTAATCCTACCGGGATCAGTAAAGGCCTGACCTCTTGATAGAAATACCGTCTGACCCACTCGGATTGATGCTCATCTCTTTCGCTAAAGGATAGGATATGAATTCCCTTTTTTGCGAATGCGGGAATAATATTTTGGTTATAAACGTTGTACTGCTCATCGACCAACTCATGGGCCCTGTCACTCAGGTTATTAAAACTCTCTAATGAGTAAGCGCCTTTTTGGATATCATTTTGGGCGCCGCTCAGGTGCAGTGACGCTCGGACCTCAAAGAATTCATCTAAATTTGAGGACACAATGCTCAGATACCGAAGTCGCTCCAAAAGCGGAACGCTGGGCTGTTTGGATAACTCAAGGACACGCTTGTTAAATGCCAAGAAACTAATGTCGCGGTCTATGAGTTGTATTGAACGATCTGAATTGGGAGAAAAACTATGTGAAATGGCCATGGATATATACACCTTAGCAGGTAGTATGCACCAAAAAGATTACAAATGAAATGCGTACTTTTAACAGAGCACGTCAAAATGAGTACCTAAATAACTGGCATACCTGTAATTTCTAAGATTGTCCAAAAAATTCAGGAATATGACACTTTTAAGTCATTTTTATGAAATAGTTATAACGAGGTTATGAGACATCGACTTCCAAACCTCGTCCTTAACGTGTAGCTTGAAGTACTTTGTTTTGATATGAAATATCAAAGAGTTTTGATTTGCCGGCGTAGTACCTATCAAGTCTCCACTCTTGCAAAATATCCATTGCTAGGGAGAACGTTTTTATATCTAAGGTATATAGCTCTGTAAGATTAAAATTTTGATCGCTCTCGAGGGAATAAACCAAATCAGATAGGATCTTGGCTGGCTGTGAATTGGGTTCAGCAGCAATTATTTTGCGGGCTTTTTTGATGGCTAGCATAGCGAATTCCTTGCGTTAAACGGACCTCATTATGAAGCTTTTCAGACCTTTTTAGAAAAAAATTTAAGTATTTTTGAGGTGTGTCAAACAAAAATGCAATGTTCCCATTGAGACTTTTAGGACTAATTGATCAATAGTAAGGTGAGGGTGAGCGTGAGGGTGAGTTTTAATTTTTCTTGCCCTAATCTAGCCCTCATCCAGCCCTCTCACTTCAAAAGACTTTGGGCCTAGTCACGCCGCGGGTTGCAGCCTGAGTTAATAAGAAAAACACGTCTGTGTTGTCAATGACCCCAGTGAATGACCCAGCACCGGGCCCCATCGCCGACAACGGAATATCGGTAGCTGTGTGAACGGCACTGCTACCGGGAACCTGTCCCGTTATAGTTAGCTTACCCTCTGTATCCCTGGCCAGGGGATCTGCAGGATGAGAGGACAGGGGCTGAATTTTGTTAAATGGCTGCTGACTATCTTGCAGTGGCAATGAATTGGTTCTCCAGTCTTCGTTTCGATCTGAGTTAGCACCGTACCCGACCAACAAACGAAAATCAATATCTGTCGTCTTTGGATAGCCATCACTGTCTAGCGTGTATTTGGGGAAACCGGCCTTCTCATAAATACCCACCACTTTGTCTCTTAGATTTGACGGGCCACCTTCCCTCACCAACTCTTGGAGCTTGGCGTCAGACACCATAGAGCCGCCAATTAACGCTACACCAGAGCATTCATGATCAGCAGTAACGATGACCAGCGTATTTTTATCTAGCTTGGCAAACTGTTGAACCAGTTCAACCGTTTTATCAAACTCAATCGTATCTAGGATCCAGCGCTCTGTATCCATGTTGTGTGCTTGCTTATCTATCGAGGCACCTTCAACCATTAGGAAGAAACCTTTTTTATTTTTAGCAAGCACACCTAGGGCCGTTTTAGTCATCTCATCTAGCATGGGTTGATCTGGGAAACCAAAATCATCCACTACACGTGCTTTGATACCTTTGGAGGTGCTTCGACGTCCATCAATCTTATCAAGTGCTACATTCATATTAGAGAGTGCAAAAAGACCTAATAATCGGTCTGTTTTGGACACATCAATTGCATCTAATGCTGTTTTATCTGCCGTGTATTTGAATCCAGCTTTCTGGAAATCAGCGATTAAATTTCGGTCTTTATCTATTTGACCCGCTGAAGCGCCCCAATTTTTAACGATCGCGCCTGTGTGAAGATCTGAGGCAGAGAATTCATAATCCGTTTTATCTCCCCTCGCTGAACCTGGTGTTTGCGCAGGCAAGAACCATTTGCGACCACCCCCCATCAACACAGTCAATCCCGTTAGGTTTCGGTCATCCAGATATTGATCAACAATACCAGTTCCAGCCCCCCGGTTACTCGTATGAACCGCATTTGCAGCAGGTGTTGCGTCGAATACATCTGAGGTTGTCACCAATCCCAAGGACTTACCCTGTGTACGTTTTAAATATTCGCTGAGGTACTCGACACGGGGGTTGTCGAAATAATCGAGCGTATCGTCTGGGAACACACCTTCTTCGTTATTGTTACTTTTGTTACCCGTTACGTAGGATGCCATACCAGGAGCGGAATCTGTAACCAAAGAATTCAAAGAAGAGGTTTTAACCATTCCAGTCACCGGGAACGTATCCATTGCAAGGGGTGTGATCGACTTGCCCTGGGCATAGCCCTGTGCCACGATTCTTGCGGCTGTTCTCTGGGCAGCACCCATACCGTCACCCAGGAGAATAATGATATTTTTTACTTTTTGTCCCCCTGGTACTAAGGGGATGATTTCAAAGTTCCCTGTAGCACTCGCTGTCAGCCCATCATTTTGCGTGACTTGTACCGTAAATTTATGAATACCTGGTTTTAATAAAGAAACAGCTCTAACAGTTGCAATAGATGCACTCTTGGAGACGTTAGGTAGACACCCTTGCGCGCATGATTTAAGAGATACGTCTTGCTTTAATGCCATCTCATCAATTAAAAACCTAGCGCTTTGAATGGTTTTACCCTCTTCATCTGGCTGAACAGTTGCTTGCAGATCAAAACGTTGATCTGGCAAAAAGCGAGCTATCACGGGGGCACTCCTCGCGCTGCTAAACAGCTCACTCGGGGGGGTAAGCCTTGTTACAACTGGATTTGCGAGCGAGACGTTTTGTAGCATTAAAAGTGCTACAGCGCCAAAAAATACATGGGTGTTAAGGAATTTAGAGAGAATTTTCATTCAGGTTTTACCTTTGTTGTCTTGATTTTGTTCACCATTTAGGGTTTCAAAGTCGCTCGTTTAGGGTTTGATCATCGGTAGTTGCAAACGAATCCAGGAAATCGATTTTTCTGAACTCTCAAATCTCCCTAAAAGTAAAATGCCTTGAAAGGTTTGAAGCCCTTGCTGATAGGGCACCAAGTTATCTGATTGAGCGGGATCGAGTAACACACTTACAGTTGAAGGGGGTAAATCATTAGCCTCGCCGTCCGCGTGCTCATTCAATTGAATAGGTCTAACGGCCAACAAAAAACTACCAGGCTCAGGTTCATCAGACTTGACCATGAAACCGGTCATTTTGACGATTTTGTGATCTAGCTTTTTAAACTCATCATCAAACTCTAAACCCTGGTTACCGACTGGCATTCTAAAAATACGGTGCAAATCAACTACTTCTGCAGGGGTAGTTTTAAGGTCAGAAGCTAAAGCACCTGCAAACCCACTACCAAAGCAGTTGGACAGGAGAATAATAAAAATAATTTTCTTCACATTAGGATTAATGTTGATTGGAGGAAAGGCGTTTAACTGTAAGCCTGTTATTTTGTAGGCAAAGTGTGACCCTTGCGTGACAATGCACCCCAATTCATTACAAATACAAATACGAATACAAATAGTATTGCGCTGCACTTGGCAGGGATGACACTCATCCAACCCATTTAAATCTATCCTCCATATCCTCGCTGTTAAAGGGGCAAAGACATCTAGGCTTTATCTTTACCCGCCCAACCAGGCAAATAACTAGCATCTTTTGACTGAGCGTATTTGATTGCTAAGCTTAGGGACTCGTTCCAATTTGAGATTGATTTTTTAGGAATTTTTATTCTAAAAAAATCAGCCCATAAAAACTCGCTAAACGGTGTTAAATCTTTGGCAAATGCGCCCTCATCTCTCGCCAGTCCAGCCAAGCTTCGGTAAGGATCATCCGATAGTTTGGCAACACTTTGGGGTATCTCAGAGAATGCAACTCTTTGCCCTAGTTCGTTAAAGGGATGTACCCACTGGTGAAACTCCATGACACGCCAAAAGGTATCCTTGTTGAGCCAGGATAAATCTTTCAAAACTGTTAAATTCACCTCGATTTGTTTCTCTTGGTGTAACGCCATACCCAGGTGGTGATGGTCAATGATGTAATAGACTTTATTGGGTCCCAAAATACTTGGGAACCAGTGATCGTCCAATAAGGCACTTTTCTGTTTTTTTGAAAGCTTCTTCCATTCAGCTCTTTTTTGAATGACCTCTAAGTAACCAATCGAGACTTGCGTGGGTCTGATATCTTTCAAATTTGCTTTGATAACGTGATGGTGTAGGGGGTGCATAAAGTGATCGCTGAAAGAGTGAAGAGAATGGAAAGAAAAAAAACCCTCAAAACGTCGAAATTTTAAGGGTTCTCTATTTATCAAAACTTAATTAACGACGGTGACGTCCACCCCACCCTCCATAAAATCCAAATCCAATAGCGACTGGGGGTGCGTATCCATAAGGGTATGCATAAGGATAGGGGTAGCCGTAAGGATAGGGCGCAGCGATGTAGGTCGGCGCAGGGGCCACAAGGGTGCTAGCAATGGTGGGTGACGTGACCAAAGCAGCAGGAGCAGAGCCAGCAGGAGGTGCAGAGCCTGGTGGAGGCACTTGACCCTGAGCGATGGGGTTCAATTGAATCATAATGGTTTTACCAGGATCTGAGGGCATCTCAACGCTGTACTGTTTACCTGCGTATTCGTACACCACTTGGTACACGGTGATGCTTTGAACCGTATTCTGTGTCGAGCATGTTGTTACGTTTTGAGCGTCTACTCTAGGCGCTTCTAGGTTGTCTCCAACCACCGCACCACCGACCATGCCTAATGCAGTTGACGCTGCTCGTCCAGCTCCTGAGCCAAGGGTGTTGCCGAGCAGTCCCCCTGCTACAGCGCCGAGTAGTGCACCAGAGCCTGATTTGGGCTCTGCTACAGCGATTTGCGAGGTGCCGCACACTTGCTGAGGAGAGTTGTACTGCTTGACCACAGGCGTGCTGGAGACCACACGGGCCTGCTCCTGCGCCTGGGCTGAGCCGGCAAAGCCAATACTCACGCACACGCTAAATGCCAGTGCGGTTACTTTAGAAATCTGAGAGCGGATTGTTTTTTGATATTTCATTTTGTAAGCCTAAATAGGTTAGGTTGTCATACACAAGAGAATCTGAAAGTCTTTAATGCCACTTGGGTACCGCCTTGGCGCCACTTGTATGGGATTTTGCTTAGGATCTATTGTTATCTTTGACAATTAACAAAGTATGTACCCTTTATTAACGCTTGTAAAGAAATTTGGTTGACTCGTGGAGCCTCGTATTTTCCGCTAATCCTCTATGTTTACGAAAAAAGATTGCTAGGTC
>CAIKNE010000093.1 GCA_903828695.1 uncultured Burkholderiales bacterium
GCTCTCACTCGACTATATCGACACCCTAAAAAACAACCCAACGGGTAAGCTCGTCCTCGTCACCGCGATCTCCCCTACCCCTGCTGGTGAGGGCAAGACGACAACGACAGTGGGTCTAGGTGACGGACTTAATTACATCGGCAAGAAAGCACTGATTTGCCTGCGAGAGCCCTCCTTGGGACCGGTGTTTGGTATGAAAGGCGGCGCTGCAGGCGGGGGCTACGCACAGGTCGTGCCGATGGAAGATATCAACCTTCATTTCACGGGGGACTTTAATGCGATCTCTTTGGCCAACAATCTCCTGGCCGCCCTCATTGATAACCATATCTTTCACGGCAACGCTCTAAACATAGATACAAGGCGCATTACTTGGAAACGGGTCATTGATATGAACGACCGTGCGCTTCGCAAAATCACAATCGGGCAAGGGGGACCCGGAAACGGCTTCGTGCGTGAAGACGGATTTGACATTGTGGTCGCATCTGAGGTCATGGCTATATTTTGTTTAAGCAACAGTTTGGATGATTTAAAGCAAAGACTTGGCAAAATCGTCATCGGCTACACAAGAGACCTGAAACCGGTATTGGCGAGTGATTTGAACGCACAGGGCGCTATGACAGCGCTTTTGAAAGATGCATTTGCGCCCAATATTGTTCAAACCATTGAAAACAATTTAGCGATCATTCACGGGGGCCCATTCGCAAACATTGCGCACGGCTGTAATTCAGTGATTGCAACAACAACCGCTTTAAAGCTTGCTGACTACGTGGTGACCGAGGCTGGGTTTGGCGCAGACCTTGGTGCAGAAAAATTCATCGATATCAAATGCCGCAAATCAGGTCTTAGGCCTTCCGCGGTTGTATTGGTGGCCACCATTCGGGCGCTCAAATACCACGGCGGCGTGGAGGTCAAAGACCTAGGGGCCGAAAATTTAGAGGCTCTCAAGGCTGGGTTAGTGAACCTAGAAAAACATATTGACAACATTAGAAATCATTTTGGCTTGCCCTGCCTGGTTGCGATAAACCACCGCACTGAGGATACGCAAAAAGAGGTTGACCTCTTAAAAGCCACCGCAGCCCGCCACGGCGCTGAGGTGATACTCGCCAAGCACTTTGCACAAGGTGGCAAAGGAGCTGAGGAGCTTGCACATGCGGTTGTAAAAATGTGTGAGCAACCCAATAACTTCAAATTTGTCTACGAAGACAATGTTCCCCTCATGAGCAAGATCAAATCCATTGCGACCAAGATTTACGGTGCTGCGGATGTGAGCGCAGATAAAAAGATAACGGACCGACTCAACGAACTGGAGGCTCAGGGATATGGGCACTTGCCCGTGTGTATTGCAAAAACGCAGTACTCCTTCTCCACAGATCCCAGCCTACGCGGAGCTCCCACAGGCCATGTACTGGGCGTTCGGGAAATCAGACTCGCAGCAGGTGCTGAATTCATAGTCGCCGTTTGCGGGGACATCATGACCATGCCAGGCCTGCCCAAAGTCCCTGCTGCAGATCATATCGATATTCACGAGGACGGGAAAATTGTGGGTCTGTTTTAGTACTGTGCTGACTCATTCAAAAAAACTGATCGGCACGCTAAGCCTATGACATTGAAATCTGACACAAAACAACGTCTTGAAACAGTCAGCACTGCGACACTGTGCACAGCTTTGTTTAAAAAAGGTCTTAGAAACCAATTCATCCAAGATGTTCGCCCGCTGAATAATCAGTTAAGCAATGTGGTGGGAGAGGCATTTACGCTTCGCTACATTCCAGCCAGAGAGGACTTAAACCCCATATCGGTCTTCCAAGACCCCAAACACCCTCAGCGCCACGCTGTAGAGAGCTGTCCCACAGGTCATGTGATGGTGATTGATTCGCGCAAGGACCCCAGAGCAGCGTCAGCGGGCTCGATACTGGTCACTCGCTTGAAGATGCGCGGATGCGCAGGCGTTGTGACTGATGGCGGCTTTAGAGACTCCCCCGAAATTA
>CAIKNE010000094.1 GCA_903828695.1 uncultured Burkholderiales bacterium
AGGGCATCGAATTCGTCTCATCCCGAATATGACCGGACACAACAGAGTCGGTACCAAAGTCTCCCGTAGCCTTTGCTTTACAAAGACCGCACGTCGCAGGGGGTCTGTGTGCGGTCCATTCGTGGGATGTTGTAGCGCGGGCCGAATGTTCAATGCGAGAGTGCGTGAACCCCTCGCAATTTACCTCTAAAACCCCCTGGCTTTAGCCAAGGGGATAGTTCGGTAAACCGTCGATTTAACCCTTGTTGGGAAGGTAAATTCAGAATTCAATCGCAACGGGACTGTTGAACGGATGGTCGTTCAGATATAAGAAATGAGAAATGAGGAATGAGAAATGAGAAATGAGAAATGAGAAATGAGAAATGAGAAATGAGAAATTCACATATTGGAAGAATACATTTAAGTTTTTGTTGGCTAGCCAATGGTGATGTATAAAGCCGCTTCACCAACAAAAGCAGTCATCCGAGGTGGGGTGACCCCGGACTCCAAATGATAAGAGTCCAAAGAACTGAAACGATAAGAGATTATTTGTTTGTGACGGTTAAGTTGTTATGAACAGCTTTCACCGCTTTGACCTGTGTCGCCAACGTAGTTGCTCGATCGGATTCGGTTTTACTCTGAACCTTGCCTGTTAAATCCACGACACCCTGATCGGTGCGCACGCTGATTTCTCTGCCTTTAACATCTTTGTCTTCGGCGAAAGCCGCTTTGACTCTGGTCGTGATTGTTGCATCGTCTACATACTGTCCTGCGGTATCGGTAGATGTATCAGCCGCGTAGATCGCCCCTGTGCACAGTAGCGAGCTCAATAATACGATTTTGTTTAAGAATTTGATAGTCATGGTTATTTCCTTGTATATGTTTAGACAACAATTCCAAAGGAATGGTCAGCCACACATTCCACACATTTGAAACCGCAACGGGAGTTTAATTGTTCCGCTGAGCTAAGGTCTGTACGTCACCATACCCAGTGAATAAAAAAATTGAGTACCTCAAAACCATACAAATATTCATATACTTAATGGGACTTTGTAAACGATAGATTGCTCAAAAAAAGATAAATCATTTGTTACAAAATGATGAATAATCGGAATAACAAAACTAAATTAATAAATATGAGTTGCAACTTATTTCTACATCCTATTAACTATGGAAATAGTGTTCAATTCAATGTAAATTACAGACTCATAGGTTTGAAGCAAAAATTAAAGCAATGTGAATTGAAGGAGCGCATGGATGAAAAATTTATTTAATATGAATCCTTCAGATTTACGTGAGGTGATGATGCGAAATCCTAGACTTCATGAACTCACTAGAGTCGTCGATTTAAATAATGCTGAGGATCAAGTCAATCCAGTTCAAGCTCAGCCTCCATTGGTAATGGATGATATATTTCAAAAACTATGGATGCCTACTGAAAAAAATGAGACTAAATTCGCCTGAGTTTGCCTGAGTTTGCCTGAGTTCGAGTTAGCCTCAATCCTAAGCTTTGACTAGATTAGGTTCTTAGACGCGCCCTAGCATAGCCTAGGATAGGCTTTGGGTGTAACACTGATCTTCACTGTACTTGTTCGCGTTAACCAAACATAATTGCTTTTTTATGGCGCAGTATGAACTACATACATGCTACTCGCATTGGCATGGTTTGTTGCAAGTCTTAGCGCTTAGAACTACTTCAAATAGAAAATGTTTGTAGGGACTCTCAATCTGGATCGGCAGGGCTTGGGTGGGGTTCAGCCTAGTGTCACTGGCTTTCCCAAACTAGCCGAACAGAAATGAGGGGGAGGTATTTGGGATTAGAGAATACTCCAACTAACCGGTAATACCCGTGTAAAAAGTAGCGAGCGCCAAAACTGCGAGGCTAAATTCAATCAATAATACATAAAAGCGTCCCATCTGGTTATCCTTTGTCTAATAGTCAAAATGCTTACTAAGTAGAAATCACTATAAGTGTTATCAATCACTTATTTGAAAATGATATTTCTTATTAAAATAAATTGAAATAGACAATTGGTGGTATGTAAGAATTTCATCATATTCTCGGCCCCTTATCGTCAAACTAGACTTGAGACCATAGCTCAATAGTTCTAGAAGATGATTCTCATGAAGCGATGTCAAAGATAAAGTGCTAATTGAAATCGCAAAGAATTGATAATCTCCAGTCTACAAACGGAAATCGTTTTCGATTCTTGATAAGATTGATGTGTTAACTTCAAGTCAATCTATTTAGAGCCCTGAATGAACCCCCCATCCATATTGATCGTTGATGATCACCCTATTTATAGGGATGCACTTTGTGAAAAACTCACCATAGATTTTAATTCTTTGGGTGTTGAGGTTTTGTCGGCCTCTAGTTTGGAGGAAGCAGTTTCCACAATCTCTAGAGGGCAAAAGAATTGGCTCATTCTCTTAGATTTGATTTTGCCTAATACGACACCCCTAATAGCCATTTCCAAGTTAAAGGAGGACAGACGCGTTATGCATGTTATTGCCATGTCTGGCTTAGAGGAGGATGAGTGGAGTGAAAAATGTATAGCTGCTGGGGCAACAGCCTTCATCTCAAAAAATAATACAAGCAACCATATCTATACAAAAATATGCGAGTTATTGAAAATCCGAAGTGCCGATGCTGAATCCTCTTCTAATGCACAGTTAACAAAAAGACAACTTGAGGTGCTAGGTCTTATGAGTAAGGGCACATCGAACAAAATTATTGCAGACCAACTCGATATTAGTGAGCAAACTGTCAAAATTCATATCAACGCAATTTTCAGATTTCTAAAAGTCTCCAACAGAACTCAAGCAGTTTACAAATCACAAATGCTTAAGCTAATTTAATTTTGATCATGACTAATATAGATCAAGTGATTACTAATGGCGCACAAAGTCAGTCAGATTATGTGGCTTTCGAGAAGTTGCAGTACATGCTGGAATTTGCTAAATCCAGCACCATAGCAACCATCCTCGCGCCCATACTGTGTATTCCTATTTACATGAACAGCATTCAGTCGTGGAGATTTAATTCATGGTTTATCCTGATGACTGTCGTAGTGGCTCTGCGAATTTACTTGATTAGAAACATTGATTTAAAAAAGGGGGTTCAGCTCAACTTTTTTTGGCTTAATGTAGGCATTGGACTCACCACGCTTGCGTGGGGTCTCGGGTGGCTCCTTTTGGTTGAGGATTTGACCCCGATCAGTTACTTAACGTATGAAATCATTTCCTTAACCGTTCTATTTGTAGGAATGGTTGGATACTGTGTCAACTTAAGGTCATTTCTATCTTTCGTCTTACCCCTTAAAGTTCCCGAACTCATTTTCCTGATTCTTTACAGCCAATATGTAGTCTGGCCCGTCGCGCTTGGTTCGTTTGTTACTTTTTATTTGGCCATTAAGATGGCGCTTTTATTCTCACGCTCTTGGGAAAAATCGATCGCGCTTAGATTTAAGAATGAATCGCTTTTCAATGAATTAAGGTTGGAGAGGGATGTCTCCATTGCGGCAAACGTTGCCAAATCTGATTTCATTGCCACTGCAAGCCACGATCTTCGCCAACCCATGCAGGCCATCAATATCTACCTTGAATTGATGGGGTTGACTCAAAAGGAGAATCAAAATAATCCTATTGTTCATAAATTAAAGGTCAGCGTTGAACAATTGAACAGAATGTTCAATGCACTTTTAGATATTAGCAAAATTGATGCGCAAAGCGTAGCCGTGCATGATCAACCCTTTTGTGTTCAATCACTTCTGTCTGAAATTGAGGAAGTTTTTGGACACGTTGCCGCAGAAAAGAATTTGAGTCTTTCCTGTATTGGACCCAACGCATTTGTCTGCGGTGATAAGTCCTTACTTCAGCGTATATTAAACAATTTGGTTTCTAATGCCATTCAGTATACAAAGACTGGATATATAGAAGTTAAGATCTCAACGGTAGGTGAATATTTGCAAATACAGGTGCGAGATACGGGATGCGGTATTTCACAGGCGGATTGCGAGCTCATCTTTAAAGAATTTTTTAGGGCTGAGCAAACTCGCGCTTTGCACGACGGACTTGGACTTGGGCTCGCTATTGTCAAGCGTTTAACCCAACTCATTGACGCAACACTCAGCGTCAAGTCCAGGCTTGGGAGTGGAACAACATTTCTCTTGCAAACAAAGTACACCCTCTCACAGGAGTTAGAGCACCAGGCAATGATGCCTGCTTATGCGACCACCAGTGTGGAGCCTGTCAGTTCTGCAGCGTCCACTGGGTCAAAGCACATCGCAATTATTGAAGACGACGAGGCGTTGCTGGATGCGTATCAAAAATTATTCAGCGCCGCTGGTTTCGTAGTGCATACCATTCCCATTGTCCACGCTGAGTTGTCAAATAGTTTATTGACTGTGGACCGACTTGACTTTGTGTTGAGCGACTTTAGATTGGGCGCCAAAAACGGCGTTGATTTCATTCAATCCATACGCGAGGAATACAACGCAGAGATTCCTGCTTTGCTCCTCACGGCAGATACTTCACCCCAGCATATTCAAATGTTTTCTGACCTCAATATACGCGTTCTCTATAAGCCTATTAAGTCCAAAGAGATCCTCGACTACGTTAACGAATATTTAGCGACCACTTAAGCGTGCTTAACTGTTTCCCGAGCAAACTCCAGTGGGTCAGAGTAATGGCTTTCAAATTTGAATTTGCAACAAGGCTTCTTTCATAGGTTTTGACTCTCACCCCTTTTTGTGTAGTTATTAAGCTTTACAAAAGTCTCTCTCGGGTTGATAGAATGTAGGCAATGTGCCTGAGAGTGGCCATGCCAACTTCGATCCGTAACTGAGAGACCCGACTAAGCCCATGGATTCACAAGAAATACAAAAAATCAAGAACCAATTGGCCAAAACTGATTATGAGAACGACCTCAAAATTGTTTCCCAAAAGAAGCCCAAAGTACCCATGGTGTTGTTCTTTGGCAGGGACAACTTCTCTGATAACTCGAAGTACCTGTTCTTAGATGCCAGTCGCAACAACTACGGGTTTGAGCCCCTTTGGTGTAGTTTCAACCCTCAGTTGGTTCAAGAGCTTTTGGCTCTTAATTTAAACGCAGTCGATTTATCGATCAATGCGGGCAAGAACATTGCCTTTCTCATCAAAGCACCACTTTGTGTTTTTACGATAAGTCCCAACGAATCCCTTCAAATATCGGCCTACGCAGCAGCCCTAGCCGGTGCGCAAAAGGTACAACTTTGGCACGGTGTTGGAACAAAGCAGCTGGATTTGGCGCTGACCGACAAAGCCGATTTGGGAAACCCTAGTTTTGTGCACCAATTGGTTGAGGCCTCCTCCATTGATTACATCTTAAGTCCAGCCCAAACCTGGGATAGGCAGTGGCGAGAATTTTTCGGGGTGAGAAAGATTATCCGTGCCGGGATGCCCAGAAATGAGGTCCTGACCAGAAAGCCGCTCGAGCACGAGTTGGTTGGCTCCTATAAAAAAGTATTTAAGTCGCCCGACGCGTTCAAGATTTTGTGGGCACCAAGTTTCACCTACATTGGGGATCAGCCCATGTGGATGAATCAAAGCATTTATGAGAAGATCCTTGCGCCCTTTCACGCGCGTAAGATAAAAGTTGAGCTCGTCATCAAGCCGCACCCTTATGACAGTAGGTTAGAGAATGAGATAAAGAATAACCCACTCGTCATCTCCCCTGGGCCGGATATTTATCCTTATCTCAATCAAGTGGATTTACTCATTACGGATAAATCATCCATCTTCACGGACTTCTTGCACTGCAATAAACCTATCATCTTTATTAAGAACAACCGAATTAATGAAACCGATGCTGACAACATCTTCATGTCCCAGTTGCCGGGCGTAGAGACTGAGCTGCACTCGGTTGGTGCAGCCGTTGAGCGAGTACTTACTAAGGACGAGTTTGTACAAATCCGAGCTGAGCTGAAATCCAAGGCTTTTGATACCTCAGCAGCAGATGCTTGTAAGGAGATAAACTCTTACTTTGCCGAGTTGGTGCCGACGTTGGTGGCCTAACTGGGTTTTAAAAAGTTTTACAGGTTTTAGCAGGATTTTTATACTCAACGGAGTGACGGATTTGAACTATGCAGTCATACTCGCCTCAGGCGAAGGGAGCCGGTTTGGAGGCGAGAAGCTCAAACAACTAACCCGTGTGTCGGGGAAAACGATTTTGGAGCACACGCTCCAACTGTTTGACAAAAATCCACTGATAGAAGAGATCATCATTGTCGGCAACGCGCAGGTGATTTTGTTGCAGGATGAATTTAAGAATAAATATCCGAAATTAAATGCGATTGTCCCAGGAGGCGCAAGTCGTGCAGAGTCAACTTGGATGGGTCTGTCCGCCTTAGCGGGCCGAGCCAAGCGTGACGATAAAGTTTTGATTCACGACGGGGTCAGACCATTTTTGAGTCACGAAATCATTCAAAACCTGATTGCTGCACTGGAGGATTACAGCGCTGTCAATACGGTCATCGATGCAACCGACACCATGCTCTATGTTGAGGACCACAAAGTGGTCTCTATCCCCGATAGAAGCAAGATCAAGAGAGGGCAAACGCCCCAAGGCTTTAAGTACGGAGCCATTGTTGAGGCGTTCACCGATTTCTTGCCCAGACAAAATGAACTCAAAGTAACCGATGACTGCGCTATTTATTTGAATTACTGGGGCGAACGCTCTCCCATCTTTACGGTAAAGGGTAGCGAAGAGAATATCAAAATCACCTTCCCCTTTGACCTGATCACTGCAGAAGAAGTGTTTCGAATGGGGCGGTATAACGACACCTATAAGCCCGCCGATATCAAGGGCAAGGTAGCCGTGGTGTTTGGCGGCTCTCAGGGCATTGGAGAGGCCACGGTGCACCAACTGCGCGGGTCCGGACTTAAGGTGTACTCCATCAGTCGTGCGAGTGGGTGTGATGTCTCCAGTGCCGAGCAGGTGCAAAGCACGCTTGACAAAATAGCTCAGGAAAATACGGCGACCGGTATTGATTTCATTATCAACTGCGCGGGAATCCTATACACAGGACCCATGATCAGCATGAGCACTGATAAGTTAACGCAAATGATTCAAACCAACCTCGTTGGCTCCGTCCATATCGCCAATGCAAGTCACGCGCATTTGAAGAAAACAAAGGGGATGTTGGTGTTTTTCTCGTCCTCCTCCTATTTGAAGGGGCGGGCTAATATTGCTATTTACTCTGCAACCAAGTCCGCAGTCAGCAACCTGACCCAGGCCCTTGCAGAGGAGTGGGCAGGCGACTCGGTGAGAGTCAACTGCGTTGCCCCGTCCAGGACCGATACGCCGATGCGCTCCAACAACTTTAACGACTCCGATGACTTGGCTGATTTACTCAAACCGGAGAAAGTGGCACAGCGTGTTGAGGATTTGTTAAGAAGTGATCTCACCAGCAATATTGTGCGGGTGTACTAAGTGCGGTTAAAAGCTTTTAAATTTCAAATAAGCAGTGAGCCCATAGCGCACGGCCATGAAAATTTTTAAGCAAAAATCTAATCCCGCCTCCACGCACCAAGCGTCACAAGAAAGCTTGAGAGAACGCCCTCAATTACGTTCTAAACCTCGCTCTCTGAAGCAAAGTACGAAACGTCGTGCCCGCCATTTTGCGATTCGCCGTGTCCGTGCGGTCCAACGTGTGCATCAACGGGTGCATAAGCGCGGCGCCCAACTCCCCCAGGTTTGGAAGGGGATGCTGTGGGTTGCTCTAAGCGGTGTGCTCTTTACCTGCCTGAACACGGTGGTGCGAAGCATTACGTTAACGCTTGATGGACTGGAGTCTCAGTTTTTGCGCTACTTGTTCGGTTTTTTGGTGATGCTCCCTTTGTTGATCCAAGAGGGATGGCGCACTTATAGGCCTGTGGATATGAAGGGTCAGTTTTGGCGGGGCGGTGTGCACTCCATCGGCCTGTGGTTTTGGTTTGCAGCGCTTCCCAAAATCTCGCTTGCAGATATGACAGCCATTGGGTTCTCGGGTCCAATCTTTATCATGATCGGGGCGAGTCTGTTTTTGGGTGAGCCGATGAGGAGAGACCGCTGGATTGCAGCTCTGATAGGGCTCTTAGGGGTAGCGGTGGTGGTCGCGCCCAAGTTGTCCGGCGACGGCGGGTGGTACACGCTCGTGATGTTTGCATCAACACCTGTGTTTGCGGCGTCTTTTTTAATCACAAAATCTTTGACCAAATACGAATCACCAGGTGTGATCGTTTTTTGGCAAGCGATCACCGTCAGTTTATTCAGTCTACCCTTTGCCTGTGTGGTGTGGCAAACGCCTACAGCGTTGCAGTGGTTGGGCTTTATGGCAGCGGGCGTCTTGGGCTCGCTGGGTCACTACTGCCTGACCCGCGGATTTAAAGCGACCGATATCTCTGCAACGCAGTCACTGCGCTTTTTAGACTTAATTTGGTCTGCAACCGCTGGTTACTTGGTGTTTGGTGATGTACCGAGTCACTTCACTATCTTGGGCGCTGTCGTGATTCTCTCCTCCACCATTTGGATTGCAAGGCGCGAGGGTCGAGAGGTCGTCTTGATCGCAGAGCACAAGCACCTTTGAGTGTAGGCCTTGGAGTGCAAGTTCTGTGCAGCACTCTCATTCAACTCTTTCACTGGCTCGCAACGCCCTGGGCCACGTGACCGGCTGGTACGTGCAAGGCCGCTGATTCGATGTGGCCTGTTTGGTCATCAAAGAAGAAGTCGGGTTCAAACTCCAGTAAAAACTCACCCTTAGACAGTCCGCCCAAAAACATCGCCTCGTCCACTTGCACATTCCAGTTCATGAGGGTTCTGATTGCACGCTCATGCGCCGGGGCGCTCCTAGCGGTCACGAGCGCGGTTCTAATGCGCATGTCAGGTGTGCCCTCTTGCTGTAGTCGTTGCAGCGCAGACAGCAGCGGTTTAAAAGGCCCTGCAGACAGCGGCTGGGATGCCTTTTCTTTCTCGTGCTTTTGAAACGCTGTAAGTCCTTGAGACTGAAACACTTGCTCGGCCTCATCGGAGAAGAGCACCGCGTCCCCGTCAAAGGCAATCCTCACCTCATTAGGGTGTGACTCGGAGGCGTGCGCAGAGTGCGGATAGACCTGCGCAGCGGGTACACCAGCGCTGAGCGCTGCACGGACATCACTCAAGTGTGTGGACAAGAATAGATTGGCGTTTAGCGGTTTTAAATACCGCCAAGGGGGTTGGCCTCTCGTAAAACTACCGCGCTGGATTTGTAGGCCGTAGTGTTGCGCAGACCTAAACACACGCATCCCGCTCACAGGATCGTTTCTCGAGAGGATCACCACCTCCACACGCTGTGTGCCGCCCGAGTTGAACGCTAATAGCTTTTTAACGAGTGAGAACGCGACTCCGGGTTTAGCGGGGGTTTCTAAGCGCTCGAGTTGCAGGGCCATATAGGCTCGGTCGTCGTGCTCTTCAAAGACTTTGTTCTCCTCCTCAAAATCAAACAAAGCTCGAGAGGAGATCGCAACAACGAGTTGGCCGTCTAAAGTGATGGGCATTGAGCGTCTCTGGGTTGAGGAGAAAGGGTACAAAGCACAATCAATGGATTCATTAATGCACCCACTGATTGAGTTGAATGATGGGGAGCATGACCGCCAGCACGATGAGCAGGACCACAACACCCATGATCACAATGAGCAGGGGCTCAAGAATAGTGGCCAAATTAAGCGCTCGCCGTTCAACCTCAGCGCCCAAGTGGTGTGCAGCTTTCTCAAGCATCTCTGGGAGTTGCCCGGTTTGTTCACCCAAACGCGCAAACATGGACAGCATGCCCGGCATACGTTCGTTTTGAGCAAGTGCGCTGGCCAATGGGGCGCCTTCCCTGACCAATACCAAGGCTTGTAGCGCGTGGATTCTGAGGGACTCGTTGGAGAGTGTCTGAGCTGCGGTTTCAAGGGACTTTAAAATTGGAACCCCCGCTGCGCTCAATAGCGCAAGCGTACTCGCAAAGCGTGCGCTGTTGTAGCCGAGACTTAGTTTGCCGATCAGGGGTAGTTTTAACCAAGCCGCATCAAAGCGTTGTCTGAAGGTTGCGCCCTTTAACGCAGATTGCAAAGCGAGTGCACCCAGTGCAATAACGATGATAAAAACCAACCAATAGCTTTGCACAAATTTAGAAAGAGCAAGCATCACAACGGTCAGCAAGGGCAAGGTGTGGTGAGAGCTCGCAAAAACATTTGCGACTTGGGGCACTACATACGAGAGCAAGAAAAGAACAATCACAAACGCCACCACGCTCACCACCGCTGGGTAAAGAGAGGCGGCCAATATCTTTCCCTTTAAAGACTGCGCGCGCTCTAGGTCATTGGCTAAGCGCTCCAGCACTTGACCCAAGCGACCTGTTTGCTCGCCGGAGTTGATCACTGCGATGTACAACTCGGAGAACTCTCCCGGGTGATTGGCGAGCGCCTTGCCAAGCGAAACGCCTGCGTTCACCTCGGCTCTTAGCGCAGCAACTAAATCGCGCTGAGCAGGCGTGGAGGCCTCATCAATGAGAGCGGTCATGGCACGCTCCAGGGGCAGGCCCGCGCTGATCAAACTGGCCAACTGGCGAGTCCAAACCATGAGTGCACTTGAGCTGAAAACTTGTTTTCTAAAAATAAGGGGTGTGTTCAGACCAAATCCAGAACGACTGTCCCCGGTCCTGGCCTTGACCAACTCAACACTTAAGGGAACCAAATTCTGTGAGCGAAGCATGTTGCGAGCAGCACGGGGCGACTCAGCGTCTAAGACGCCTTTACGGCTTAGACCCTCTGTGTTGATAGCTTCGTAAGAGAATGCAGGCATGTGTGAATTAAAGCAGACCGAGAAAGATTAAAAACCAAAAGCAACAGCAACAGCAA
>CAIKNE010000095.1 GCA_903828695.1 uncultured Burkholderiales bacterium
TCAGCGTCTAAGACGCCTTTACGGCTTAGACCCTCTGTGTTGATAGCTTCGTAAGAGAATGCAGGCATGTGTGAATTAAAGCAGACCGAGAAAGATTAAAAACCAAAAGCAACAGCAACAGCAAAATTAGCAGCAACAGGGTATTGAAGACTGCTCACCTAATCACGGGTCACTCTGATGAGCTCCTCTTGTGAGGTGATGCCCAAAGAGACGAGACGTTCCCCGTCTTCTCGCATGAGGCTCATGCCCTCCATCATCGCTTTAGATCTGAGGCTCGCCTCCGCGGAGCGGGCGTGAATTTGGTCTCTTATTCCTTCGCTGACACTCAAAAGCTCATAAATGCCCGTGCGACCACTATAACCCGTGTGTGAGCAGTGAGTGCACCCTGCGCCACGGCAGTGCGTGCAAAGCTTTCTGACCAAGCGTTGGGCTAAGACCCCAAGCAGTGAGCTGCTGAGGAGGAAAGGCTCAACCCCCATGTCCATGAGACGAGTGACCGCGCTGGCGGCGTCGTTGGTGTGCAAGGTTGCGAGCACCAAATGTCCTGTGAGAGAGGCTTGGATAGCGATTTGTGCGGTTTCTTGGTCCCTTATCTCACCAATCATGATCACGTCTGGATCTTGTCTTAAGATAGCTCTCAGTGCTTTTGCAAAGGTTAAATCGATCTTTGCATTCACTTGGGTCTGACCAATTCCAGGTAGCTCGTACTCAATAGGATCTTCAACCGTCATGATGTTCGAGTGCGCTGCGTCCAGCCCTTGGAGCGCTGCGTAAAGGGTTGTCGTTTTGCCCGAGCCTGTAGGTCCCGTGACAAGCAAGATGCCGTGGGGTTGGTGCGTCATTTGCACCAAACGCTCCAAGGTGTTGCCTTGCATACCCAGGGACTGAAGGGTTAATTTAGATTCGCTTTTATCGAGCAAACGCAGCACTGCTCGCTCGCCGTGAGCGCCGGGGAGTGTGGAGACACGCACGTCGATCGCGCGTTGTCCCATGCGCAGCGAGATTCGTCCGTCTTGGGGAAGCCGCTTTTCTGCGATATCTAGGTCGGCCATGATTTTGAGGCGCGATATCAGTGCCGCGTGCAACGCTCTATGAGGCTGAACCACCTCTCTAAGTGTTCCGTCAATACGAAATCGAACGCTAGAGTGGCGCTCATAGGGCTCGATATGAATATCACTTGCCCCGTCCCGAGCGGCCTGGGTGAGCAGTGCATTGAGCATCCTAATGATGGGCGCGTCGTTGGAGGACTCCAGCAGATCTTCAACGGCTGGGATGTCTTGCATCATGCGTGCTAAATCTGCATCGCTCTCTACTTCTGTGATCACGGTCGCGGCGCTGGACTCAGCCCCCGCGTAGACAGAGCTGATGCGTTGAACGAGTTCTGCACTGGCGAGGTATTCAAAGGACGTGACAGCGTATTTGCGCATCACCTCGCCCCAAGCCCCCGGGGAGGGTTGATCGGTGTGCCACAAGCGGACTTGATCGCCCTGCGTTTCCAGCAGCAGTTTGTTGGCACGAGCAAATGCGTAGGGAAGGGGGTGACGCATCTTGGTAACTTTATTTGCCCTGCGCCGCGGGTGAGGGGCTTTGTAACTTGAGCTCAGGCAGGGCTGGCCCGTCGTTTGCAGGCAGCACAAAGGAAGCTTCGTTCAAGGGCTTCGTGTCGAGCGACCTTTGCTCATTCATCATGCCTTGGTAACGACCGCTGGAGAGTATCTCTGTACTCTTCGCGTCGCGCAGCACCACTGGACGCAGGAAAACCATCAAATTCGTTTTGGTTCTGTTTCTGGACTCATTTTTAAAGAAGCTACCAATGAAGGGTAGATCTGCAATACCAGGGACTTGTCCCCGAGTATTGGAGTAGGTGTCTGAGAGCAGACCACCTAGAACCACAATGGAGCCGTCCTCCACGATCACGCTGGACTCGATAGAGCGTTTATCGGTCACCAAGCCCGCGGCCGAGGAAGTCGCGTCAATGCTTGAGACTTCTTGGAAGATGACCAATTTAACAGAGCCTGTCTCACTGATCTGTGGTTTCACGCGCAGCGTGATACCCACATCCTTACGGTCGTAAGTTGTAAACGGTGTGACTGAGCCGTTCGCAGTATTGTTGTTGGTGTATTGACCTGTTGCGAAGGGTACGTTTTGGCCCACCACAATTTTGGCCTCTTCGTTATCTAGCGTTAAAAGTGTTGGGGTTGAGAGGACATTTGTTAAACCGTCTTGTTGCAAGAAATTAGCAAGTGAGCTGAGTACGTATTTGCCGTTCACCTCACGAGCCGTTGCTAAGTTAAGTCCTGCACCTGGCAAACTAGGTCCCGACGTTGCTGTACTAGGGTTCAGGGCTGAGGTGGATAACGATAAAAGATTGGAGCCACCCGAGCCAAAATTGGTGCCAATGACACCTACGTTGCCGCCCACTTGGCCCATGACGTTTTGCCACTGTATGCCGAACTGAGCAATCTTGCTGGTATCAATCTCAGCAATCAAACTCTCCACCATCACCTGTGCGCGTCTGGAGTCGAGTTTGTCGATCACTTCTCTGAGTTGTCTAAACTGTGGCTCAGGGGCTGTGATGATGAGTGAGTTGGTGGCGGTGTCGGCTTGAATTTGTCCACCCGTCGTAGACGTTGAGCTGGCGTTAAAGCCGCCCAAAGTCGGAACACCGGATGATGCATTTTGCCCGGCGTTCATAGAGTTCGTCGGATTTGTATTCGGAGTCGTTGCGCCGCCAACCGGTGCTGAGGTTCCCCCCACTCCTGTTCCTTTATCTGCTGCCAGTGCAGCTCTAAGGGTTCCAGCGAGTTTGGTTGCATCTGCATTCTTTAGGTAAACGACATGAATATTGCCATTGGCCAGATCGCTATTGGGGCGGTCAAGTTTTTCAATGAGTAGGCGCGCTTGCAAGAGCCTGGCAGAGTTGGCAGCTCTCAATATGATTGAATTACTTCTGGGCTCAGCAAGGATGGTCGTCTTGTAAGCTGTGTCCGCGCTTTGGGGTTGGCCCCCGCTTGCACCGGAGGTCGGCGGCGTCACATCAATCAGGCGGGACACAAGCGTTGCTAAGTCGGACGCGATCGCGTTGTGCAAAGGGATGATCTCGACATCGCTGGCGTTGGAGACGTCAAGCGAGGAGATGATCTTGCCCACCCGTTGCAAATTCTCCGCGTAGTCGGTGATGATCAAAGAGTTGGTGCCGGGGTTGACGTTGATCGTGTTGTTGGGGCTGATGAGGGGTCTTAGAACACCGACCAAGTTGTTGGCGTTTTCGTGAGATAGATTAAAAATCTGGGTCATGATCTGACCACTGGTCGGTGCACTCGGTGAGGGCACAACAGTTGAGACACCGCCCTGTAATTTGGCCTCTGCCTCGGGGACGATTTTGTAGAGTCCGCTGGACTCAATGACACTAAAGCCCTGTAATCTCAATGCAGCTAAGAATTGATTCCAAGCAGCGGACGGTGTGACCGGTTTTTCAGCGCTCAGAGTGATAAAGCCCTTAACCCTAGGGTCCACTACTAAATTACGACCTGACAGGGTTGATAGAGTCCTGGCGACAGCTTCAATGTCTGCGTTCACAAAGTTGAGCGTGACAAGGTCTTCACTCTTTTTGGAGGCGCTTTGGTTGGAGCTACTTGAACTGGAGCTACCTGTGTTTGAGCTACCTGAATTTGAGCTGCTAGCCGCAGAACTGTTGGAGGCTGAGTTGGTCGCTGTTGAATTCGTACTGGCCGTCTTGGTGACCGCAGTGGCTTTAGTGACTGCAAAGATCAAAGCGATAGCGGATGCTGTGACCAGGGTCAGTGTGATGAAGGCCTTAGCGCGTGGACTTGTACTTTGGGTGTAAGTGGTTGCGTTTGTGGCCACACAAGA
>CAIKNE010000096.1 GCA_903828695.1 uncultured Burkholderiales bacterium
TGGCACACCTGACATTGCTTGAACTAAAAACTTGATCGGGCGCATAAAGCGGCCTTTGATCTCAGTCATATAGATAGCTGTGAGTAGGCCAATAGGAATACTGATCGCAAGAGCAATGACAACTAATAGGAATGTTCCGATTATTGCGTGAAGTAATCCACCTTGGCCAACTGGATCAGTTGCCGCGTTGTTATGCATATCTTTTGTAAACATGGTCCAGTGCATACCCTTATATCCACGGGCAATAACTGTGTAAAGAATGCTGACAATAGGGATAACTGCTACGGAAATGGCAAGTATGACGAAACCACGGAATATTGAATCTGCTCCTGCCGTTTTACCCTGTGTAATTCTTGAATATGTGTAATCAATAACTATGTATGAGATAAAGAAGACCGCGATATATGCCAAGTTTCCTGAAAGAGGTGTCAGGGCAACAAGGACTCCAGAGATCGCAATTGCTGCAGCAAAGATTCCTGCAGTGATCAGTCTTTGTGCAGGCGTCGCTCTCCAAGGCTTACCGCGCGCAGGAATAGGGGCTTTCACCTGATTGATACTGCTCATCGGCCAGTCTTTCCGCTACGAGCAACAATAAAGTCTGCGATCGAATTAACGATTAAAGTCACAATAAAGAGAACAAGGCCAGCAGCCATAAGCGCCTTCACTTCTCCTTGAGTAGCCTCACCAAACTTGAGCAAGATCATCGATGCTACGTTTCCGCCTGCGCCAATGAGTACATGCCAGTTAATCTTGTAAACAATGTTTAATACTGTGTATACGGCAACGGTTTCACCCATTGCTCGCCCAAGGCCCAACATTGCTCCGCCTACGATTCCTGAGCGTGCATAAGGAAATGCAACTGCTTTGATCATTCCAAAGCGAGTTGCACCGAGTGCATAGGCTGCTTGAATTCGATCCAGTGGAGTCTGCCCAAAAATTTCACGAGAGATTGACGTGACAATCGGAATGATCATTACGGCAAGAACAAGGCCGGCAATCAGTGGTGATCGATCAAAGAATGGCGACTCCATCTTGAAAAATGGAATCCAACCGAAATATTGATGAAGCAGCTTCGCCCATGAAACACCGATAGGTGCCAGAACAAAAAAGCCCCAGAGACCAAAGAGGATTGATGGAAACGCGGCCATGAGATCGATAACAGCAACCATGAATTTCTTGAGCGAATTTGGCACATAAAAGGTGAGAAAGAGCGCTGAAAAGACTGAGATAGGAACAGCAACAATAATCGCGATAAATGCACAGATGAGAGTTCCGATAAGCATGGCAGCCAAGCCAAAGTGGGAGTTCTTCATATCAAGTTGGTTCGCATCATTGACGGTTGCAACCCAGTTACTTGTAGTGATGAAATGAATGCCTTGAGACTTAAAGGTTTGAAAACCTTGGTAAAGAAGGAATATAAAGATAAGACCGAGGATCAAGAGTGAAGAAAATCCACCACCTGTTACTACGCGCTGAAAAATCTTGTCTGAAAGTCTTGGCTCTGTAGTAATTTCCCGCTTGGGTGGAAGGGCAGGCTTCTGGGTTAGCGTTGAACTCACGAGAGAATACTTATCTACCAGCGCCTATTGTGAA
>CAIKNE010000097.1 GCA_903828695.1 uncultured Burkholderiales bacterium
CTGCCGTTCGTGTAAGCGATAGAGTAGTTGGATAGACCCGTTCCAATCGCGGTTGAAAGTGTGTCCGCATAAGCTGTCGGGCTGTAATTTGTGCCGCTTGCTTGGCCACTAACGCCGGTTACGGTATCGCTGCCCAAAAGCCCAGATGTGCTAAAGGTGTTGGTTTGAGCTGAGGCGTTGTAAACACCCACGGTTGTTGCACCCGTAATCCGCAGTGGAGCCTGAGTAATTGTTAAGTTGCCACCTGCATAGCTAATAATGTAGCCTGTTTGATTGGAATATAAACCGCTAGGCGTGATTGGATAAGTTCCTATATTAATAGCAGTGACCCCAGGGCCAATAAATGTTACGGCGCCTAAAAGGTTGCTGGTCGCAGGAGTTGAATAAGTAACACCCAAGGAGCCAAGAAACGGATGACCATCGTACTGAACGGTTGGACTCGTAGCGGTGACTATCAGTGATGTCATAAATGACTTTAACAGGGGGAAGGTAAGCCCTGGGTAGAGGAGCCAAGTATTATTAAAGTCCCACCCCGCAAAGTTTGTCTGTTGTTGCATTTGGGTGGTTGTCAAGCCCAATCCACCTCCAACCGAACTGCCAGGTCCTGAAGTTAAATTCCAAACACTACTGTTCACTGCGCCTGATGTGGCCCCCACAATCCCACCCACTCCTGCACCCCCACTCACACTCCCTACTGCGTAGCTGTCCGTGATTGATCCAGAAGTAATGGAGCCCACCAGGCCGCCCGTACCCGCTGCACCGTTGACGTTTCCCGTTGCATAACTATTGGTCACGTTGCCTGAAGTTGATGAGCCTATAAGCCCACCCGTGCCTGCTGCGCCACTCACATTGCCTGTAGCGTAACTATTGGTGATGCTGCCAGTGATCACTGACCCCTCTAAACCACCGCTACCTGCGGCCCCGCTGATCACGCCTGTTGCGTAGCTGTTGGCGATATTGCCAGCAGTACTGCTGCCTACCAATCCACCCGTACCTGCTGCTCCAGTTACAGTGCCCGTGTTGTAACTGTTACTCACCAAGCTGGATCCACTATAGCCAATAAGCCCGCCCGTTCCTGCTCCTCCAATCGTATTTCCCCCTGTTAGGCCAATATTTTGAATAGTGTTTAGACCACTCGTAACACCAAAGAGTCCCATATTAGCTGTTCCGGGCTGATTGATGATCAGGTTGGCAATGGTATGTCCGAGGCCATCAAAGTTTCCAGTAAAAGGCGCAGCAGTCGACCCAATAGGCGTAAATCCATTGCCGCTATTCCATCCCCCAGTATTGGCAACAATATTGGAGCCCAACGCAAAATTGCCTCCAAGCGTCCCGTTGATCCCTTGAAGATCAACACCGTTCGTGCTGTCAAAAGCTCCCAGAGAATTTAAAACGACGTAACTGATAACTGCGCCGTCTGTCCCCAGTTGCGTACTAAAGTTATTTCCAGCTTGAAGGTTAATCGGTGCATTGACTAAATAATTTGAGGTGTTACCTAAATTCAAACCAGATTGGCCGTATTGCAAAATCAGCTTCGCGGTGCTTCCAGTCGCAGTAATGGGGCTGTTGATAATGATGTTATTTTGAGCATTCAGCGTGAGGGAATGATTACTTGACCAATTCACAGGATCGTTGATATTGATGTTTCCCGAGGTGCCAGAGGTGCCCTGCGTGCTCAAGATTGAAATATCTGTGCTGGCCAAATTGGAGGAGACCGTCGCTCCCGTGATGTTGCCCCCAGAGGCTGCGATTGTGAAATCATTAGGATCAATGATCCATGTACCCGGTAGCCCTTTTGCAGCAGTGGTGCGAATATTTGTATAGGGTCCTATCAATACATTGCTAGCAGAGGTTTCGATGCTTCCGCCATTACCCCCGTGGCCACCCCCTAGCGTACTCATACTTGCATTGATAGTTGTCGTACCACTAGGGTTGTTAGGATTGACCGCTACGTAAATTACTCCTCCGTTTGCGGACGTATTGTTCGCGGCGCTCGCACTCAAGGTGCCGCTGAGTCCGATGGCATTACTGGCTTTTAGAATGATTCGCCCCGCACTGCTCGTAACTCCGTTGGCCTCTAGGGTGCCAGAATTAATGACGCTTCCCCTGAGCCGGTCAACGGCCTGACTTGACAGAACGATCGAGCCGTCCGGACCCGGTGCAGCAAAATGATTGTGAATCAAGTTCTTGATGAGGCTGGGCGCAACGGTTACATTGTTTAAGGTTGAAGAGGGACCTAGACTGAGCGTGACCGATTGATTGCCGCCCACAAGTGCTATGGTTCCTTGTTCAGCTATCAGCACACCGCTGTTTTGTACTTCAGGAGCCATGAGCGCTATATAGCCTCCCGTACTTGTCCGAATGGAACCCTCACTTAGCAATTGACCAGCTTTGTGCGTTGTACGAAATGTAGTCCCCCCATTCATGAAACTCAGCGTATCCATTTGCTGCGTGGTTGCCAAAATGCTACCGACATTAACGTTTGCACTGGGTGCAAAATACATACCGGAGGTATTGATTAGATAGACTACACCGTTGGAATTTAAACTTCCAAATATCTGAATGGGATTTGCAGCATTGACACGGTTAAGCACAACAGATGCAGCACTGGGTTGAAGAAAATTGACTGTAGCGTTAGTGCCTATATCAAACGTATTCCAGTTGATAACGGCTCGGTTACTGGTTTGGTTGATAGTTAGGGTGCTGTTAACGGAGTTGACTGTATTTATGGTTGCAGTACCGCCCATCACTACAGCTCCCGTTGGGAGTTGATTGGGTGGTGGAGGTGCGCCCTTTGCTGGGCCAAAAATCATCAATGCTAAAAGCGAAATATATCTACAGTGCCGAGGCATTGAGAATCGATGATTCCTTGAACATCTCAATTCGCGAGGTGCTTTCAGCCCGCCCCGTAAAAGGCCAGATATCACATTAAAAGTGTGATTCATGGCATTAGATCTAATATATCTTCGAACAACCGGAATTCATTAAAACGGTACAGACGCAGTCAACCAAAATCTGTTGCAACAGTTGCCACTGTTTTGATTGAGAGACTGGGCCACGGAAATGGGTAAATTGCCTGTGCGTGCGGCCCACATCATTTTTATTTGTAAGCCCCTAGAATCGCTCCACCCAAGGCTTGTTCCAATTCCTTGCAAGACATAGGCATTATCGGAGGGGGCACCCGAGAAGTTGCTCTTCTTATATGTCTGGACCCCTGCGTAGTCGTAAAAACCAGTGATTACAAAATGCATTGGCAGTGTTTGTAATAACTCAAAGGTGCTCAATGTGCCTTGACTTGCGCTGCCTTGTCCGCTGGCGTAGGCGCGGACTCCATAGGGTCCCCCAAGGTACAGTTGTTCTGAGGGATCCATATTCTTACTTGCAAATTGACCTGACGTGCCAAGATAAGCCGTTAAGCTTGGAGTAATGGATTGTTGACGGTTGAGCGTATAGCGCAATTTATTAAAGTAACCGTTGACTTGTGGACCGCTCAGATCTGCGCTTAGGGATGGGGAATTATTAAGATACACCATACCCGTTGAAGCAGCCACAGAGCCAGAATTGACCCCGCCCCTGAAAAAGCCATCTTGATGATTCCCGCTCAAACTTGCCTGAAAATTGGAGGTGCTGTATTGACTCATAGTCTGCGCAACGGCGAAGTTGGAGAAACTACTGTAGTTGTAATTGCCCAGCACATACAGATTAGTGAATTGACTGCGAATAACGGGGTAGGTGAGCTCAGCACCCTGCGAACTTGACTGTCCGTGCGCTTGTAATTGACTCAACTGATCCTGCGTAACGCCGTATGTTAAATAGCTTGCGTTGATTCCTCCGCGAAGACCACTCTCGGACAACGGGGCGGTGATAGCGACGCGCTCATAATTTGAGCCCTTGGTGAACAGGCCGAACAAATTGACTTGTTCGCCAACTCCTATGAGGCTGTTCAAACTTATGCTTGCACTGGCTCTGTTGAGTCCAGTGGCGTATTGGCCAAAATTATCTAACCCTACAACCCCCTCAACTACGGGTTTGTCGGTCACGGTTAACAACAGAATCGTCTCCCCCGGGTACGCACCCTCTTTGAGAGAGTTGGAGACGCGCAGATCGGGTTGATCGTTTAAGCTCAGCATGGCTCTCTCAAACTCAGCGAGCGAGATCGTAGTAGAGCGAGGAATAGCGTCATAAATCCAGGCCTGCACGCGCTCTGATGAAACGTGTTTTGATTGGTTATCTATCAAAATCTGTCCAAGAGAGGCTTCCAAAATTTGGATGACAAGCACACCGTTTGTAATATCTTGCTCGGGCAAAATGATACGCACTAACCATCCCTCGTCCCGGTAGTAAAGGGTTAGCGCGTCTAACGCTTTGCTGAGTTCTGAGAAGCTAACGGGACTGTCTAAGTAAGGCTTGATCAGCTTTTGAAGAACAGTTGTTTCAACCCTTTGATTGCCCACAAAGTGAACTGTACTCACAGTAAACCTCTCCCCCCCTGTCTCATCTTGAAGCGAGGAGGCGTGTTCTAGGTCTGTGCCTGGTTGTGGGAGTGTAAAAAGAGGCCTTTGAGTTTTAATGCCTTCTAAAATTGAGCCCGCGGAGGGCGCTTGTGCAGTTTGTTGCTGCGGTACTTGGGCATGTGCATGAAATAATGAGGTGGCTGAAAGCAGGTATATAGTTGCTATAGAAGTCCTTACACAAATCGGACCGATTTGCGGGCTCCTTGAGAAGATCTTCATTTAGTAGACCTTTGAGGGCGTTGATTTTGCTGGTTGCTTGGAGAGCTTCAATCATAAAAAAACAGCTACTTTATTTTTGAATCGTAGAATTACACATCGATCCATTCGCCGTAAGCTCAAGAACGAATTTAATATGAAATTTGTAATTCGTCTGTTTCCCACCGTACATTAACTACCACGGTGGTACAAGGGTGTTTAAATTATTTTCCAAGATACGGTCTAGCCGGGCTTTATAGAGTTGCAGATATACTTTGCGCAATGTCCCCAAAAGACAATCAACGTAGAGGCAACGATGGCTAAAGATTATTTATTCCACCAAGTAGATGTATTCACGAATCAGCCCTTGTTTGGTAATCCCTTGGCGGTTGTGCACTCAGCAGACGACCTCTCAGATGATCGAATGTCACAGTTTGCCAATTGGACAAACCTCTCTGAGACTACGTTTTTGCTAAACCCCATTAATCCATTGGCAGACTACAGGGTCCGAATCTTCACCCCAAGCAGAGAGCTTGCATTTGCAGGACACCCAACTCTGGGGTCTTGTCATGCATGGCTCGCCAACGCAGGCACACCCAAGTCCTCGGATTTTATTATTCAGGAGTGTGAGATCGGATTGATTAAAATTCGCCGCGACAAAGACTTACTCAGCTTTGCAGCGCCGCCCTTGATCAGAACTGGACCACTCGATAGGAGTACTTTGGTGCAATTAGCGGACGCGCTTGGCGTGAATGAATCCGATATCACCGCCCATCAGTGGGTAGACAACGGACCCGGGTGGTGTGCTGTCATGCTTAAATCTGCTGAACACGTTCTCTCAATCAAGCCAGATGCGTTAAAGCTCAAAGAGTTCAAAGTC
>CAIKNE010000098.1 GCA_903828695.1 uncultured Burkholderiales bacterium
CTCCTTAGGTACGAAGACAACTCTATTCATTTATTGGATTTAGTTTTTTTCAGGTAATTTCGCGCTGTGTCACAGCAAATTCACTACTTATGGACAGAGTCCTCAAAGGGATTTCTAAAACTAGCTAACTAGTTTCGTAACTAACTTGCGATTAGGACACCAGTGAACATCAACAGACGAACCGTCCTGAAAACAGCTGTAGTGACCCCTGGGCTTGCTTTAATGCATGGTTCAGTAGCTGAAGCCGCCACCAAAATTAGGGTGAAAAGTTCTGTCCCTGGGGTAACGCCATTCATTTCGAATGTAACGCTTAGCGGGGTCCCTCTCTCTTCACTGCAAACCATTGAATTCGTAGTGCAGCCAAAGAAGGGTTCAACCACTAAGGGCATTGGCGCAACGTATACACACGCGTATTTAAACTCAAAGGGTCTTACTAGACCAGCGACCGGTGAGGTTACTGTGCCAGTCTTTGGACTCTATGCAAGTGACGCGATTACACGTAATGTTGTTTCCTTCACTATTAAGTGCAAAGGTGTCAAGTCACTTCTTACCTACGCACTAACAACGATTCCCTGGCAAGATCCAACTGGCAGTGGGTATGCAGCTCCAACTGTTGTACAGGCACGGAACAATAAAGTTGCCCTTGGATTCAGTACGTATCTTTTAAAAGCTTGGCTCCTTCCGGGTACGCCACTCATCGTTGATACAGACGGAGAAGTCAGGTGGGTTTTCCCGCCTGACCCCGCAGTAACTATTTGGCCAACATCAGGTTTTTTTAACAACGGTGTCTACATCGGGAGTAGTGATGATCTCGTTCGAGCAGAATTAAACGGATTAACCACTCTCCTCACGTCCTATGAGAGTGAGGGATACACAAATATAAATGAGCACAACATTGATCAAGGCAAATTTGGAATGCTTGTTGAGGCAGAAACAGCTACTGATGTCCAATGCTGCATCATAGAAGTTAATGAAAAAGGAAAATTACTTAATTCTTGGAACTTTTCGACCATCATTTCATCAGCAATGAGTGCCGCTGGTGACGATCCCACAGGATTTGTAGTTCCAAAATCAGACTGGTTTCACCTCAACTCTGCAACATATTGGAAAGAAAATAACCAAATTATTGCTTCTAGCCGTGAAAACTTTGTAATAGCAGTTGATTATGACTCGAAAAAAATTAAGTGGATTCTAGGTGACACATCGAAGTCATGGTTTAGATATCCCTCGCTTCGAGCTTTTGCTCTGACAATGACTCCGGGTTCTACTGCGCCTATTGGACAGCATGCTGTTTCAATCAACAACAACAATCTGCTCCTTTTCGATGACGGTGCCGCAAGTGACTTTCAATCACCTGCAGGCATTAGCCGTGATTACAGCGTTATCCGCAAGTACTCAATTGATTTAAAAAAGATGACAGCAACGGAGATTTGGAACTACAACCACACCCCAGAGATATACAGCGCTTACACTTCGAGTGTTTATCAAGTTGGAAGTAGTTACTTGATCGATTATGCCTTTGACCCTGAAGGTCCACAGCTTGTTGGCCTTGGAAAAAATAATGAGGTCGCATTTCAATATCAGTATCCCGGTGGTAGTGGTATCGCCTGGAATGCAGTTCCCATTGATCTATCAAGCTTGATATTCACCGCATAAAAAACTCCCGGTCAATTACCCGGGAGTTTCTATAAATCAAAGTCGACTTAGTAGTCGTCCATGCCACCCATTGGAGTAGCAGTTTGTGCAACTTCAGGCTTGTCAACGATTACGCACTCTGTAGTTAGGAACAGAGCAGCAATTGATGCAGCGTTCTGAAGTGCAGAACGAGTTACTTTCATTGCGTCAATAACGCCAGCCTTAATAAGGTCTTCGTACACACCAGTTGCGGCGTTAAGGCCTTCAGTTGGGTTGGCAAGGTTGCGAACCTTGTCCACGATTACGCCACCTTCAAGGCCAGCGTTAACGGCAATCTGGTTAAGCGGAGCTTCAAC
>CAIKNE010000099.1 GCA_903828695.1 uncultured Burkholderiales bacterium
AAAAGCCAGTAAACCATAACTCTAAACCGTTTGTGCGTCCCATAGCTCCAAAGCCAACCATTCCAGCAAATAAGACCACTGCCGGCGCTCCGATAGCCTCGCGGACTCCGCCCCAAAAGGCTTCCTTTTGAGAGTTGTAGTCGTGGGGGGATGTTCGTGTATCCAAAGTCGTGAAAACGATTAAGAAAGGGGGCGTAAAAAATGGCCCACGTTCTTTATTACGAATTAAATTTATTTTGTTATTTGTAAATTTCGTGGTAAATCTTATAGGCTTACGATTTAAAAGAACAAACCATGAAATAGTTAATAAGATTTTGATGCAGATTTTTTCATTACTTTTCCAAGCGAGTAATATTCTGAATTAATAAATGCATCAAACTGACTAGGCGACAGAAGCATCGACTCGGCTCCCAAAGAAATGTATTTGTCAGTAACATCCTTGGTTTGAATTATATGTTGTATTTCTAAATTTATTTTTTTTACAATTTCAATTGGAGTTTTTGAAGGGGCAAGCAATCCTATCCAAAAATTAAATTCTGCGTCTGTAAATCCAAGCTCGGCGATCGTGGGAACTTGTGGTAAAGCTGTTGATCTTGCGTGACTAGACACGGCAATAGCGGATATATTCCCAGATCTTATATGAGTGAGTCCAGCTGTAATTGGGATGAACCCGAAATCGGCTCGACCAGCCATAATCTCATTCACCATATCCGGAGCACCCTTGAGGGGAATATGCACAGCTTTCAAACCAGTAGAGTTTAAAAATTTTTCAGCGTTAACATGAGAAGCGCTTCCGATTCCACCAGATACATAATTTAGTTCTTCGTTTTTATTTTTCGCAAAGATTAGAAAATCTTTTAAGTTTTGAATACCTGTTTTAGGCGATATAACCAAAACGCTTGGTAAATTTGCAAATGGAATAACACCAGAGAAATCTTTTAACGTATCAAATGGTAAGTTGTTAATTAAATAAGGATTTACAACGTGACCTGCAGATACAACTAGTAAGGTATATCCGTCAGGATCAGACTTTGCAACTTGCGAGGATGCAATTACACCACCCGCACCTGGTTTATTTTCAATCAAAACGGGTTGTCCTAAATTGATCGTTATTTTCTCTCCCAAAGTTCTTGCCAGGATATCGGATGCACTACCAGGACTGAATGGAATAATAAATTTAATTGGTTTGTTGGGATAACTAACAAGCGTGGAGTTGGAAGCTCCAGTTTGAGCGAGACATAAATTTGAAATTAAAGAAAATCCTAATAAAGTTAGAAGAATTTTTGAGATCGAAAAATTTCTCATATTGATTTGTTATTTTTGAGAGCTGCAAGATGAGGATATTTCTCGGTTAAAAGGGAGCCTGTATAGTAGGTAATCTTAAAAGCGGGCTCTTTTTTGATGTTCTCTAGCCATAATTTAATATTAGGAAAACTTTTCCAAGCGTCATCTAGATTTATATCATCCATCCGAACAATAACAGGCATTATTGCTATATCAGCAAGCGAAATTTTGTCGCCCATTAACCAAGGACCACCACTTTCATCAATCCATTCATTCATGCGAACGACTGCACGACTTAACTTATCCATAGCTTGGTCCATATCCGCTTTAGAAAATCCTGTTCGCCCCATGGATAGTAAAAACTCCTTCCTCAGAGGTTTTGAATTTGCTAATGCAATAAACTCATCCTCCTGCATTGATTTAAAATGAGGCAAAAAGGCTAGGTTGTAAGACGGAAATCTTATTGCTGGCGTAGGTATTTCATCTATGTATCGAATCATCCAGCGCATCTTTGCACGCAGTACTGGGCTCTTAGGGGTGAAAAGGCTTACATCAGGAAATATATCATCCAAATATTCAATGATGACCGACGAATCGAGAATAATATTTTCATTGTGCATCAGAGCTGGAACTACACCATTCGGATTAATTTTTAAATACTCTGGTTTGAGTTGATCGCCTGAAAAAAGATCAAGTTTTTTTTCCTCAAATTTTATTTCTTTTGAGTTCAACACAAAACGAACTCTTTGGCTGCAAGTAGATTGTGGAGCGTTGTAAAGGATAAATTGTGTCATTTTGGTACTGTATATTTATAGGAATAAATATACAACAGCAAGCGAATGCAAAAGCATTGATATTTCAAGGGTTTACGCTAAGTCTTACAACGAAAAAATCTTGTCCATACTTGAAGTATTGCTAATAGTCGAGGATTGTCAACTTAAATAAATGAAGAATAATTGTGTAAAGTTTATAAACTAAATACCAATTGGGCGATAAAAAATTATAGTTATAGGATTCAACTTGAGTTAGACTTGTATTTGAAATATTGCCAGGTACAAAGACTTACTTGCTTCGGTTTTTGATTAGTATAAAAATTTTTTTTAAATGATGTTAATTTGAAATTTGAGGGATACATGATGAATAAACTTAGAAATAAACTAATTCAATTTTTTGTCACAACACTCATTCCCTTATCTTTTTTCATTTTAGCTGGCTGTGGCGGCGGTTCTGGTTCAGCTGGTCCAAGCCTAAGCCCTACTACACAAAATCAAATCGACACGCTAATTCAAGCATTCATGGCTACCAAAGGAGTTACCGCAGGTTCTATTACTGTCATGAATGGTGGCAATGTGCTTTACGATAAAAGCTATGGTTACCAAGATTCAGTCAGTAGCGTTTCAATAGTAAATGATCCATTAATGGTTACGGCAAGTATTGTGAAACCGCTTACTGCCGCAACTGTCCAAAATTTAGCGAGTGCTGGAACCCTATCTTTGAGTGATCACGTTTTTTGTACTGGTGCGAATGCTCATTGCTGGCTTACTGTAGTAGATCCTGCAGGCACGACTCTATCCGGTACTACAGGTCCTGGAGCGCACTTTAATGGTTCAGGGTATTCAGATATTACGATTCAACAACTAATTGATCATGAAGGCGGCTGGGATAGAACCTTGCAAACATGTAGTAATGCCGCGCAGTATGCGACTATTGGCGGTGTTGCCAATCCCACACCTTGTGATCCCATGATTCAGGAATACCTAATTCAACAAACACTCCTTGCAGCTTTTCCTGCTAATTTCACTGCAACGCAGCTTCCTACTCAGATGAATGATATTTATTACTGGGTTACGCAAAATGCTTTAGATCATACTCCTGGTACCGTTCAATCCTATTCAAACTTCGGTTACATGCTGTTAACTGCTATTGTTGCAAAAGCCTCCAATCTAGCTACAGATTACAACACATATATCTACAATACTATGTTGTCCCCTTTGGGCATTTCATCTTCTGACTTTGGCACCTTTACGTTTTCACCTAGCGCTGGATCTGCCCAAGCTCTCAGAACTCCATACATGAGCACCGCACAGCCATGCCCAAGCATCTACCCTGCTAATAATGGACAGCAAGTATTAGGAACAGCACAAGGATGTTTGAATCCTGTTAATTGGGTAGGCGCTGCAACCACATTAGCAACCAGTAAAACAATGTCCAAAGTTGCTTCAATATTTAAAATCGATAACACAAATGATTTTAATTCCACAGTTAACCCAAGCCTAGATGGACCTAATAATGGGAAATTACTCAATAGTACAACTAACTCAGGAGTTCACTACGGTGATTTACCTGGAGTTACAAATATCCTGCGGCAATTAACATCGGGAACTAGCTACACGATTATGCTGAATAAAGATAATCAAGGAGGAACTTGGCAAAGTTCTTTATATCCACAAATTGATACTATTCTATCTAATGGTGGTTATTAACCATTAATCTCGCCTTAACCAGTTTTCTTCTTTGATAGAACGAATATGAATTGCTTTAAAAGTATTCGTAATTTATAAATAACCCGAGAGTCATTATGTCCGAGAATATTCAGATGGATTTGGATTCCAAAATAGTTGAGGTTTTGTCTGAAGTAACGACAGCCACACTCACAACTATCCTTCTTAAAAAAGGTCTTCGTAATGTCTGGATGCGAGGAACAAAGCCCATCAAACCAGGTCAGCCTCGATTAGTCGGACGAGCTTTTACGCTGCGCTTTGTGCCAGCGAGAGAGGACCTTGCAACGCCCGAGTCTTGGTCTTCCCCCATTTCAACGAGGGCTGCAATCGAGGCTATGCCTGCTAACTGCATTGCAGTCGTTGACTCTATGGGTGTTCAAGATGCGGGTATTTTTGGTGATATTTTATGCGCCAGAATGCAAAAAAAAGGCGTTGCAGCATTAATCACCGACGGTGTGGTCAGGGACGTAGCGGGAGTGCTTGGGACTGGACTTCCAGTTTGGTGCAGCGGTGTTGCAGCTCCACCGTCCGTGGCCGGCCTAACTTTTGTGGATTGGCAAAGACCTATTGGTTGTGGCGGCGTCGCGGTCTTTCCGGGTGATGTGGTTGTGGTGGATGAGGACGGTGCTGTTCTCATTCCCCAAGCACTTCTTGAGGAGGTAGTGAAGCTTGCGCCTGAACAAGAAAAATTAGAGGCGTGGATCATGACCCAGGTCAATAAGGGGGAGAGTTTGCCAGGTCTTTATCCGCCTAATGAGGCCAACAAGCAACGATACCTCAAGGACACGACTTAATCTTTGTTTGATGCGTTATTTCAAAACAGTGCTTGCGCTTCGCACACCCTATCAGCGCGTCTTCGTGTGAATTGATTAGTCCGAGGACGACAAGTAACTGTGGGGTTGGTTAAAAGAAGGGGAAATACAAAATAAATCCCCCTGAACTCTCAATCATTTAATCCAAAGGAATTTTTCCGGTATATTTCAAAATATATAAGCCACCGGTAAACCTGTCATTCGTATATATTAATCCGTCCTTGCCAATAATCAGATCGTTGATTTGTATGGATTGACCTTTATTGTTTGCAACCTTTTGATGAAAATAGGCAATCTCTTTAGGAGTGGAGGGATCCTTGATTGAGAAAATACGCAATCCACCTGCGAATTGTGCAGTTACAACCGTATTTTGTAGAACTCGCGAAACATCAGGCATGTTATTTTGATTGATGTTATGTGCGCCGAACCGGCCTCCAATTTTGCAAAGGGATTCTTTGTTTATGGGTTGGGGTAAATATGATAGTGTGTAAGGATTTAATTCGTTGCTTACGTCCAGAATCATGATCCTCATGGGCCAATCTTCACAATTGTCTTTAGTTGATTCTTGAGAGGCAACTAACAAGCCTCTCTCTAATATGGGCAGAACGGTATGCGTAAAGCCTTGGTTAGCTGATTGCCAAGAGAGTTGAGTGACTAGCTTAGGGTGAGCTTTGTCGCTGATATCAAGCTCTACAACGCCACCATCAATCCATCCAGCATAAACTCGGTCAGGCTTACTGGGTGGGATAAGCGCCGTATGCAGTCTAAAGCCACTGTCAAATGGTTTCACTCGTGCTGGAGAAGGTGCTGGATCCCCAATACGAGTTCCTGGATACCACCAACGTCCCGTTTCAACGGGGTTTTTGGGATCCTTTAAATCTACGATCATCAAAAATTGATCATCTTTGGGGTTCTTAGGCTCAAAATCCTTTGATCCTGTAGAGAGGTAAGCGTATCTCCCTTCATAGAAGGTTAAGTAATGAGTGCCTCTGGAGTGTGCGCCCGTTAAATCCATGTAGTTAAGGAGTACGGGAGTGGTTGGATTAGATACATCATAAATTTTGATGCCGCCGAAGGGCTGGCCAACAAGTTCAGTCTGCCTTGCTACTATCAAAATGTTGCCATTTAACGCGAGTGAGTTACAGCGGACAAACGCAGCTTCAACAGCTTCTTGTTTTAAAACAGTTGGTTTTGATGGATTCGTCACGTCTACGATGCTGAAACACTGAGGCCCCGATTCATGAGCAAGGTACAAGTATCGTTTGCCGTCTTGCTCTTTCAGTGCGAGGCCTTCTCCACCTTTACCCGCACCAAGGAGATCAGAATGTCCAACAATCTCTAAATTCGATCGGTCCGGTATGGATGCTTTTTGAGGGGCAGCCAAAACTATATTTGTTATAAATAGAAGAACTAAAAACTTCATTAACCGAGCCGTAGAAATTTTCATCGCCAATGTCTCCGAAAAATTGATATGTGTGGCTGCTTGACCAGTTAGGGGAAGCAACAACTGCGCTGGGTGCATTATGCTGCCAAGCAGTTGTGAAATTCAAATCTGATCAGTCCTCTCAGGTGTTAACCCTAATGCCATTTACAATTCATTGACGCTGAGCGTGCGCAGGGGGTGACTCTGGGCTAACTCAGTGATCGGCCAAGGTCTTCAAGTGTTGGTTCCCACACCCCCATAATCGACTGCCTAAACAGTTTAATACTCGGGTACCAAGGCGTGCTAGTAGTGTTTGTCAGCCAACGCCAGTCAGGAGAGAAGGGGATTAACAAATAGGTTGCTTTGCCCATAGATCCTGATAAGTGAGCGACACTGGAATCAATGCAGATGACTAAATCCAGGGAGCTCAAAATTGCACAAGTATCTGTGAAGTCTTCAAGCTCGGTGCTAAAGTCAATTAAGTTCAGTGATGCTCCTTTGAGTACATCTGAGTAGAAAGGGATATCTGAAGCGCGTATTTCTTTTTGCAAGCCAATATAAAAATGTTGCAGCGGTAAGTGCTTAATGAAGGACTCGAAGGGGATAGATCTGTTGTGATCGTTCCAGTGTTCAGAGCTACCACTCCAGACAAGACCAATTTTCATGGGAGCTCGGTGCGCCTTGTTCTGAGTATGGGATAGGCTATCGGTTTGCTGGTTACTTGCACGCCAAAGAATATTCACATCTCTATCTATACGTGTATTCCAATGAGTACTTAGATCATCATTGATCTGAAATTTGAATGGGCTTGGAATGCCGCTTAACTGGGTTATGGACTCAGAAGGATTGGGTGCTCTTTGTATATGGTTTGTGGGTGTGCTGAGAGTTATTTTCGAATGTTGCTCTGAGTAATGATGGAGTGCTAGAGGCAAACTCATCAAAGGACACACAAAGTCGTGATTCTTGATGGCTTCTTCGAATTCATCAGTGCTGGAGATGATGTTGAAGGTGAGTCCGGAGGATTTAAAAAGCTTTGCCAAAGCGGGTTGAACTTTAATAGTGACTTTCGCGCCCAACTGACTTACCAGGGCTGCGTACCGAGAAAACTGTATGGTGTCCCCCAGTCCTTGCTCGTTGTATAAAAGGATTGATGATCCATTGATATCTTCTTGTCCAAGCCAAACGGGTTTGCCAAGACTCTGCGGATCTGGGGAAAGTCCGAGCCTGGGGTTTTTCCATCGGTACTCGAAAAGCTCAAATCCCATCCTGTATTGCCCCTGAATCAATAGTACGAGCGCTTTGTTCCACAAAGGATCGACTAAGCTTGGGTCTAGGGTATAAGCCTGATTTAGATGAGATAGTGCATTTTCAAGCTCCATTTCCTCATGTAAAAACACACCTAAGTTGTTGTGAGCGTTTGCGTAGGAGGGATCAATTTCGATGGCTCTCTCATAGTCTAACTTTCCTAGGTCTCTGCGTCCCAGTTGTAAGAATGAGTTACCCCGGTTGTTGAAAGCAGATGCATTGAGAGAATCAATGCGCAGGCATTGATCATAATCATCAACGGCAAGTTGAAATTGTTTTAGATCTTTGTATAAATTTCCTCTGTTAAAAAATGCTTCACTGAGCAGGGGATCAATGGAGATTGCCTTCTCATAATCACTCAGTGCAGATTGCAAGTGCCCCATTTCTTTTAAAACAATTCCCCGGTTTAGCCATGCAATTAAGCAACTTGGATCAACAATGAGTGCACGGGTATAAACTTCTAGGCAGGAGTCATAGTTCTGTAGATCTTTGAAGGCATTACCCAAATTGACCAAGGCGTCTTGTAGGTAAGGCGAGTAGTAGTGTGCCTGTTTGAAACACTCAATGGACTCTTGAATGCGTCCCATGAGACGCAAAACGGTCCCTTTGTTACATAAGGCCTGCGGGTGGTCGGCCTTTAGCGTCAATGCTGTGTTTGATGCGTCCAGGCTTTCTTTGAAAAACCCCAATCGAGAGAGAATGAGCGCATAGTTGGTGTGCGCTTCAAGGTAATTGGGGTTAATAAGCAGTGCATGTTCATAGCCTGTGCGTGCTTTCTCTAAATGATTCGCCTCGTAATGTATTTGACTTAAGTTGTAATAGGCCTCAGCATTTTGAGGGGCGTAGATAATTGAGAGTTGATAACTTTTGAGGGCAGACTCAATCTTTTGAAAATCTTTGAGCGCATTACCTCTATTGTTGTAGGCCTCTGAGTAATCAGGTTTTAACTCTAAGGCTTTATTAAAACACTTGATGGCCAGATCAAATTTTCCAAGCTCTTTACTCGCATATCCCAGGTTGTTTAAAACACTAACATTTTTGGGTTGAATATTCAACGCCTGATTAAGGTACAACGCTGCCTGATCAAAGCGCCTGGTCTGTGCGTAAAGCGTCCCCAGCAATTGGAGAGCGTCAAAGTGTTGGCTACTTTGTTTCAAGATACTCAAGTAAGCAGACTCTGCCTGTGCATACTCACCGAGTTGGTGCAGTTGTAGAGCTGCGTGTAAATTGCTTTGCAAAACTGCCTGAGCGCCAATAAGACCCGCATGGCGGGGTGGGCGAGGTACGGATGCTTTATGAGTTTTCTTAGCCACCCCTCTACTGTAATCGAAAGTTGGGGTGTAGCTACTCAAAAATCGTTGCTAGATGGTAGGAACAAGTACCTCGGCCTAGAACTTAGAATAGACTCTTGGCTGAATCTAAAGGAGTCAATATGCGTGTTAATAAAATTATGTCAGAAGTTTCCCTTGTGATCGCAGATCTTGCGGTATCTATCAAAGGAGAGATACAAAGTTGTCCAACCTTGTGTGCCGTCGTACCAGGTGAGGGAGCGGAGCTTGACCGGTTAATTCCCTTGAATACCCCAGACGGTAGGCCAATTCTCATGAACTTTGATAATGCTATTCGTCCCCTTAACTCATAACTCATAACTCATAACTCTAGAACTTGTGCTATTTGGAGCTAGCGTTTGGGGGGTTACGGAATTATCTTGATTTAAAGTCCGGTGTTACAGCGTCTAGGACGGACCCCACGGCCTTGACCCCTGTTGTAACTACGCTCACCCCCGCTGAGGCTACGTCTACTGCGCCTGAAACCAACAAATCGCCGACTTCTAAAACTGCACAACCGCTTAATGCTAGAGTCATGGTGATGGCTGATAGCCAATGGATGAATTTTTTCATTAGGATTTAGATTTGGAAATCGATTGGATTAATGAATTAACGTTATTGTCCAAAAAAAAGAGGACTACAAGAGTCCTCTTTTAAGTTGTTAGATTAATTATCTAGTTACGTAGACAATATCAACACGGCGGTTAGCTGCCCAGGCCTCTTCGGTGTGGCCAGCGTCTTTTGGTTTTTCTTTACCAAAGCTAACTGCTTCGATGGAGTCTTTGTTAACCCCTAAGAGTTCCAATGACTTTTTAACTGCTTCAGATCTTTTTTGACCTAGGGCTAAATTGTATTCACGTCCACCGCGTTCGTCTGCATTTCCTTCTAAGCGAACTTTAGCAGTGCTGTGAGTGGATAGGTATTTGGCGTGTGCGCCGATTAAAGCCGCATCCGAAGATTTGACTTGGAAGTTGTCAAATTCAAAATAGACGCTGCGGTTGGCTAAGGGTGACTTGGGATCATCTAAAGGAGAAACTTCAACCATTTTTACCGTTGATTGAGCCGCTGCTTCGGGGGCTACACCAGTTGCATTAATTGCGGGTGCTGGAGACTTAGTAGAGCTACAAGCGACCACTAGCAAAGATAACACCAGTAAACTATATTTCTTGGAAAATTTCACGGAAAGCTCCTTTTGTACATTCAGCAAATTATACGCAATCGCAATCAACTTTTCTAGCATTGATTAGTGAATTAATCAGATTTTGATGACTTAGCCCTTAGGTTATTGCTCAAGCAACTCTAAAACCATTGCTAAAAGGGATGGCCTATTCGGTGATTAAGTCCCCTTTTAGGGTGACCGTCGACTAGGGGGGTGGGCTAACTCAGTTCCTACTCATCTGTCTTAATGAATCATCTACGCAGGCTAGCAACCATTCTGGCTAAGGTCCAACTGATGGAGCGGCTGTCAGGGGGGGCACAGGGTACTCAGGGCCGCACAGTAATCAACAGCCGTGTGGGTTGGGTGGTGCCGCAGGGGCGGTATTGCCCCCTTCTGGCTTGTTCAAGACTGACCTCAAGTAAGCCAAACGGAGGATATACGACGCTGATCCATCCAAGGGTAAGAATTGATTCGGATGAATCAAATGAACAAGCCAAACTCTGCAAGCTTTACAAAACTTTAAGTTTTCTCGAGGTTTTCTTGCAACTCCATCCATCTGTTTTCATAAGTTTCCAGCTGATTTTGGATATCTTTCAAGCGTTTTCCAATGATCGCCAGGTCTTGGGGTGTTGCGCCGGCTATCAATTGGTTTTCTAATTCTGCCTTCTCCACCCCCAGTTGGGCAAGCTTTTGATCAATGCCTTTTATCTCATTTAAGATGGGTTGGGATTGTTCTTTTTTTTGATTCCGCAGCTCAGCCTCTCGCTTACGCCTTTCTTTTGCGCTGATGATCTCACCCTCAACAATGGGTTGTGCAGGTTTTCTGGGTTTTGAGAAAGAGTCTTGCACAGGCGAACGATCGTAAGTCGATGACAGGACTGTGTTTGAGTTCTGGGCGTCTTTAGCATTCTCTCGATGTGCGAAATTGTCTTTTGCAGCCAATTCCTCTTTCATGAGTTCTTTGATCCGTTTGGCCTCTGCTAGAAGATATTGTTGGTAATCATCCAAATCGCCAACAAAGTCTTCGATGACACCGCGGCCCACCAACCAAAACTCATCGCATACAGCTCTTAACAGTGCGCGGTCGTGACTCACGAGTAAGACACTACCGTCAAATTGATTCAGAGCCATGCCCAGTGCCTCACGGGTGACTAAGTCAAGATGGTTGGTTGGCTCATCGAGTAATAAAAGATTGGGCTTTTGCCAGACAATCATTGCGAGAACGAGGCGCGCTTTTTCTCCTCCACTCAGAGTGCCGACGGGTTGGGAGACCATTTCATTGACAAATCTAAACGTGCCCAAGTAGTTGCGCAGTTCTTGCTCGCGGGTTTGTGGTGCGATCTCTTTGGCGAGTCTTATAAAGTGCATCAGGGGGGAGTCTTCTGGACTCAGCACGTCTAACTCTTGTTGGGCGAAGTAGCCGATACGCAAGCCTTTGCCCTCAACAATAGAGCCGCTCAAAAGGGGCATTGCCTTGGCTATTGTTTTGATGAATGTTGACTTCCCTTGTCCATTAGCCCCCAAAACACCGATCCTTTGTCCAGAGAGCACTGATCGGTTGATGTCTGTCAAAATGGTACGTGATGCTTCCTGCGTCGTATAACCAAACTCTCCCGATTTGAGAGAGATCATGGGATTGGGTAGCGAGGGAGAGGGTTTGAATTGGAACTCAAAGTCAGCAGTGCCTGCTACGGGGGCCACTCTAGACATGCGCTCCAAAGCTTTCACACGGCTTTGTGCTTGTTTGGCCTTGGATGCTTGCGCTTTAAAGCGATTGATAAAGGACTGTAGGTGCTCTATGCGAGCGGACTGTTTAACAAATGCTGCTTGTTGGAGAAGGAGTTGTTGTGTTTTTAGTTCTTCAAAGGTGCTGTAATTACCCCCGTAACGCGTAAGTTTGGAGTCCTCTAAGTGGAGTGTTACTTTGGTGATTGCGTCTAAGAACTCTTTGTCATGGCTGATGACGAGCATGGTGCCCGTGTAGCGTTGTAGCCAACTCTCAAGCCAGACGAGTGCGTCTAAATCCAAGTGATTGGTAGGCTCATCAAGTAATAGGAGGTCTGATGGGCACATCAAAGCGCGTGCAAGCTGAAGTCGCATACGCCATCCACCAGAAAAACTGTTAACGCTATTGGTCAATTGATCGGGTCTAAACCCAAGTCCTAGAATAAGAGATTGAGCCCGTGATTTAGCATCATGCGCGCCTAAATCGGAGAGGGTCAAATGAGCGTGCGCTATCTCCATCCCGTCATGTGAGGCCTCGGCACGTTTGAGGGCGTTATGGGCCTCCTCGAGTGCTGTGTCCCCACTGAGCACGAAATCTGTCGCAGATTCCTCACTCTCGGGCATCTCCTGCGCCACTTGCGCCATTCTCCAGGCACTTGGGATTTGTACTTCGCCTTTGTCCTCACTGAGGGTTTTATTGAGCAGCGCAAAGAGACTGGACTTGCCCGCACCGTTTCTCCCTATCAAGCCTACTTTCTCACCCGGATTGATGGTCACACTTGCGCCGTCTAAAACAACTTTGGCGCCTCGTCGTAGAACGACGTCTTGAATAACTATCATAAATACTTAGAAAATAAAAAAATAAAAATAAAAAAGGGGTCAGTCTTCTTAACCTAAACCGATTGAGACCTGTATAGCATTTGCCGGTTAATGATCTGGGTGCTGAGCGTAAGCGCTCAGCGCTGCCTTGGTGATCAATACAACCTGGTCCTCCCCTTGGCTGGTCTCTAGCCAAACGCACTCTAGGTTTGAAAATGCATTTTCAAAATGTTCTCTTTCGTGCCCAACTTCGAGCACGATGACGCCAATATCACTGAGATGGGCAGGGGCATCATTTAAAAATTTTCTAATGAAATCCATTCCATCCGACCCTCCGTCCAGTGAGATGACTGGCTCAGCCTTGTATTCGGGGGGGAGTTCCTTCATGCTTTGTGAATTGACGTAAGGTGGATTACATAAGATCAAATCATAGGGGTCGATTGCATGCTCTAGACCATCTGAGATTTTTAAATCTATCCGGTCTGCGAGCAAGTGACGATCAACATTGATCCGAGCAACCTCAAGGGCCTCGGTGGATAGGTCTAATGCGTCGATACGAACATCTGGAAAAACCATCGCGCAAATGATCGCCAAACTGGCATTACCGGTACACAGATCGAGGACGCGTGAGGTGTGCAAACTCAGCCATGGATCGATGCTCGCATTCACCAAGCACTCTGCAATCAAGCTGCGGGGTATGATGCTTCGCTTGTCAACAAAAAATGGAATCCCTTGCAACCAGGCCTCTCCAGTTAAGTAGGCGCTTGGTATACGTTCTTGAATGCGTTGGTCCACGATTGCCAGAGCACGCTCAACTTGAGCTGCGTTTAGTTCATTGGTGTATTGATGTGTGTCAGTGTCAAGCGCTAAACCAAGACTCCACAGCACAAGCCAAGATGCCTCATCGTGCGCGTTATCTGTCCCGTGTCCAAAGGACACGTTGGCTTGAGTTAAGCGGTTTTCAGATTCAAGAATCAGTTCTTGAAGTCTCATAAACTATTAGCCAAGGAGGACTCACTAATTGAATTAAGATATTCCAGTGTTTTTAAATAAACGTCTTTTAGACGCTCTAAATCTGTAACGCCCACACATTCATTGATTTTGTGAATGGTTGCGTTGGGTGGGCCGAGTTCGATCACCTCAGGGCATATGGTGGATATAAAGCGGCCATCACTTGTGCCCCCCGTTGTAGAGAGCTCGGGAGTGATCTTACAAACTTCATTAACAGCGCTTCGCACCGCCTCAACCAAGATTCCCTCAGGCGTTAGAAAAGGGACACCACCGAGCGTCCACTTTAAATCGTACTCAAGTGAGTGGCGGTCTAATATTGCGTGAACGCGTGACTGAAGATCCTCGACTGTCGATTCGGTGCAGAATCTAAAATTAAAATCTACCGTGCACTCACCTGGAATCACATTACCAGCACCCGTACCTGCGTGAATATTGCTCATCTGCCAACTGGTTGGCTGAAAGTACTCATTACCCTGGTCCCACTGGGTCTTCACCAACTCTGCCATGGCAGGGGCGAATTGATGAATTGGATTTTTCGCTAGTTGAGGATAGGCAATATGTCCTTGTACGCCTTTGATGACTAGTTTCCCACTCAGAGTTCCGCGACGTCCGTTCTTAATCATATCCCCCGTCTGATCTACTGCGGTGGGTTCGCCCACAATGCACCAATCCAACTTCTCCGCTCTGGCTTTGAGTAACTCACAAACTTTAACAGTACCACCTGTTGCAGGGCCTTCTTCGTCGCTGGTGATTAAAAACGCGACATTGACAGAGGGCGAGGGTGTTCTAGCGTAAAACTCCTGGGTCGCGACGACCATTGCAGCGAGGGAGGACTTCATGTCACTGGCCCCTCTAGCGAATAGAAAGCCGTTTTTGTAAGTGGGTGTAAATGGATCACTGTCCCATTTGGAAACGGGTCCAGTGGGCACTACATCGGTATGTCCAGCAAACACCAGCGTCTTCGCTCCGGGGTGGCTAGATTTCTTTGTGGCCCATAGATTCGTAACTAAATTTTCGCCCTCTCCGTCGTAAATCCACTCTTCACTAAATCCAAGTGGCGAGAGGTTGGTCATTAATATTTTTTGGCAGTCAGAATCGTTAGGTGTAATGGATACCTGGGAGAGTAGCTGCTCGGTTAAAGCCAACAAAGAGGACATGGATTAGGGCTGGGAGGGTTGAGGGTTTGAAGGGTTAACAAAGAAGCTTTGAAGCCTCAGCATCTTCAATAACGGTATATCAAATATTAAGAGGTAAGCGCACCCTCAACTGTTTTGTTGTTCATAACAAAGGAGTCATCACAAAACAGAAGAGGTAATTGTTCTTAATCGCGAAGTAGGTCATTCAAACTCGTTTTGGCGCGTGTTTGTGCATCCACTCGTTTAACAATCACTGCGCAGTAAAGACTGTATTTGCCTGACTCGCTGGGCAAATTGCCGGACACCACAACGGAGCCAGATGGTACTCGTCCGTACATCACCTCGCCCGTTGCCCGGTCGTAAATTTTCGTGCTTTGGCCAATATAGACACCCATAGAGATAACTGAGTTTTCTTCGACAATCACTCCCTCTACGATTTCAGAACGAGCGCCGATAAAACAGTTGTCCTCAATGATGGTTGGGTTTGCTTGCAATGGCTCTAGTACTCCGCCCAGGCCAACACCCCCTGAGAGGTGAACGTTTTTGCCAACCTGCGCGCAAGAACCCACCGTAGCCCATGTGTCCACCATGGTTCCTTCATCAACGTATGCGCCGATGTTGACATAGCTGGGCATCAAAATAGCGCCCTTTGCGATATAACTGCCACGTCTAGCCACTGCTGGAGGCACCACACGTACACCACTTTCTCGCATTTGCTCAGGGGTTAAACTTGCAAACTTGGTGGGCACTTTGTCATAAAAGCCCAGTTCACCTGCGTGTATAGGTACGTTATCGCTGAATTTAAAGCTCAGTAACACTGCCTTTTTGATCCACTGATGGGTCTCCCATTGTCCAACGGATTTACGAGTGCTGACTCTGAGCCGCCCGGCGTTTAACTCATGAATGACGTGCTCAACCGCTTCGGTGATTTCTTTACCTGCATTGGTGATGTTGAGTTGTGCGCGGTTTTCCCAAGCTTGATCGATGATGCTTTGAAGTTGTTGTGTCATGATGCGTTTATAAATATAGTTAGAAATTTTTGTGTACGTATTCTTTGATACGTTGGGCTGCCTCAAGGCATTCCGCTGTCTCTGCTACGAGCGCCATTCGCACTCTGCCTTTGCCGGGGTTGTTACCGTCTACTTCTCTTGCAAGGTAGCTTCCCGGTAAAACTGTGACATTGTATTGAGTCAACAAACCTTTTGCAAAGGCCTCGTCATCCCCCCCCGGGACACCTGCCCATAGGTAGAACGCTGCGTCGGGCAGTTTCACGTCCAGGCAGGACTCTAGCACAGGGGTCACCGCAGCAAACTTTTCCCGGTACATGTTGCGGTTAAGCGTTACATGCGCCTCATCATTCCAGGCCACGATGCTGGCGGCTTGGACCATACCGCTCATTGCACTGCCGTGATAGGTCCGGTATAAAAGGTAGGGCTTTATCAGTTTAGAGTCTCCTGCAACAAAGCCACTCCTCATGCCAGGTACATTACTGCGCTTGGATAGGGATGTGAATGCAATCAGATTCTTAAAGTCTTTGACCCTTAACTGCTGGGCCGCCTCTAGGCCCCCCAGCGGCGCTTCTTCTCTGAAATAAATTTCACTGTAGCATTCGTCCGATGCAATCACAAAGCCGTATTGTTCGCTCAGTTGAAAGAGCTTGCGCCACTCATCCAATCCCATCACTGCGCCCGTAGGATTGCCAGGAGAGCAAACTATCACCAGTTGAGTATTCCTCCAAACATCTTCAGAAACAAGGTCCCAGTTCAGTCCAAAATTTCTAGCCGGATCACTCGGGACGTAGTAGGGCTGTGCGCCAGCCAGAAGGGCTGCGCCTTCGTATATTTGGTAAAAAGGGTTGGGGCAGATCACCCGCGCATTCGGTCCCCTTGATTGGGTATTTGGATTAATGACCGCCTGAGTAAAGGAGAATAGCGCTTCTCTAGATCCATTGGTTGGTAAGATTTGTGTACCGGGATCAAGCTTAACGCCGTAGCGGCGATCTAACCAATTGGCACAGGCTTGTCTAAGCGCGGGCTCACCGATGGTAGGGGGGTAGCCGCTCAGGGCCTTAAAATTTTGAGACAGTGCGTCGAGTATAAAACCAGGCGTTGCGTGCTTGGGCTCGCCGATGCCAAGACTGATGGGCTTGTAGTGGGTGTTTGTTGGTACATCGGCAAATAACTGCTTCAAGCGCTCAAAGGGGTATGGCTGAAGTTTTTCTAATAATGGATTCATGCCCTTATTATCTTGTAAATCTCAGCTACCCTATAACCAAGTGCACACAAAGGACAAGTTTTAATGCGTGTTTTTTTAGACATCACAAGGGCAAATCAATACGCCTCTACTAAAACTGATTTGATCGCCTTGGTCGATACGTTTGAGCTCTCTCTTGAGGGAGAAATAGAATTTTTCAAGCATGCATTCACAACAATAGATGGTTCTGAGCCCGTTCAGCCCCATTTCAGGTCCCTAAGCACTGAGTCTCAACAGATGTTGGACCAGCACTGTCATCAATTGATTGGCTTTTTACCCATTTTTACGAACCTAACCAGCTTAGATGAGCTCAAAAGGCTGATTAAAGTAGTAATAAATGACTCATCTGGCGATTTTGGCCCTGCGTACACCCGATTACAGGAGATACTAGAGGGTTTGCAGTGCGAGTTAAGGGACTGGAGAAAGGGTTATCATTTTTCCAGTTCATGATTTAAGGCCTTTAACAATGGGCTTTATTTAAGTAGTCTCAATTACTGTTTTTTCATTTCTATAGTTTCAAGGGTGTGCGGCGGTGCGTTTAACTTCCATCAAAATTTCAGGTTTCAAGTCATTTGCTGAGCCAACCACTTTTATGCTGCCCGGGCAGTTAGTGGGTGTGGTGGGTCCCAACGGCTGCGGTAAGTCCAACATCATTGACGCTGTGCGTTGGGTGCTTGGTGAGAGCAGGGCCAGTGAGCTCCGCGGTGAGTCAATGCAAGACGTTATTTTCAACGGCACCACAACACGCAAAGCCTCAAGTCGCTCCAGTGTTGAGTTGATCTTTGACAACGCAGATCACCGAGCAGGCGGGCAATGGGCTCAGTATACGGAGATCGCTGTTAAACGCGTCTTAACCAGGGATGGGACCAGCAGTTACTATTTGAACAATCAGCCTGTTCGTCGCCGAGATATTCAAGATGTTTTCTTAGGCACGGGTCTTGGGCCACGCGCCTATGCCATTATTGGGCAGGGCACGATTAGTCGAATCATTGAATCAAAGCCAGAGGAATTGCGTCTGTTTTTGGAGGAGGCAGCTGGTGTATCTAAATACAAAGAGCGTCGCCGTGAGACAGAAAACCGGCTCGCAGATACCCGTGAGAATCTAGTCCGCGTGGAAGATATTCTGCGTGAGTTGAATGCGAATTTGGAAAAGCTTGAAAAACAAGCTGAGGTAGCAAATCACTACAACGCATTGAACGCCGAGGGAACCCTCAAGTTGCATCAACTTTGGTACCTACGCCGCGCTGAGTCTGATAAGGATCAGGTACAAATCAAGACACAGCATGAGCGTGCCAGCACAGATTTAGAAGCCAAAATCGCAGACCTAAGAAAAATCGAATCTGAATTAGAAACGATTCGTCAATCCCACTACTTATCTGGAGATCAACTCAACCAGGCGCAAGGGCTTCTCTACGAGTCTACGGCAGAGGTGGGTCGATTGGAGGGGGAGATCCGTTTTGTGGTTAGCTCCAAAGAGCGAACACAAGAGCGCATCAAACAACTCAACGAACAACGCGAGCAATGGTCTGAGCAAAAAACGCAGGCCGAGCAAGAGCTTCAGCAACTCATAGAGTCCGAGTCCACGCAGGTCGAGCAACTCAGTATTTTGGAAGCCCGCTTAGAGGAGGAGCGCGATCACCTGCCAAGCATAGAGTCAAAGTGGCGCGCTGCGCAAAACGCAGCAGAAGCCCAGAAAACCAAAGTAACTGAAATTCAGCAACATATTCAGGTCCTCGCCGCTGATCAGAGAAACCTTGAAGAGCAAGACCGCCAATTCGAGACCCGTGCAGAGCGACTTCAGGGGGAGCTTTCTAATTTGGAGGCTCCTGACCGTGAGCACTTGGGTAAGCTGGAGTCGGATTTGGCTATAGCAAAAGGAAATTTCGAACAATCCGAGGCTCAAATGCACGAGCTACAAGAGCGCGTGCCTGAGTTGGATCGCTCTAGAAGCCAAGCGCAGGCTACGAGCAACCAAGAATCAGCAAAGTTGTCCGATCTCAGCGCAAAATTAGATGCGCTCGTATCCTTACAGGCAAAGGTTAAAACCGACTCTCGCCTAAAACCCTGGTTGTCCAAACATGGACTAGAGGGTCTAGAGGCACTTTGGGGTCGTGTTCATATTCAAAAGGGTTGGGAGAACGCCCTTGAGGCCGCGCTTCGGGAGCGCCTGGCCTCGCTGGAGGTCTCTAAGCTGGAGATGGTTGCGTCTTTTGCTAAAGACGCCCCACCGGCAAAGCTATCCTTTTACGCAAACAGCAAAGCATCCACTGGTCAAGGCGCACAAAAGCGCGATCAACTCATACCGTTGATTGAACTGGTGCAGACACGCGACGCAGACCAGCGAGCGCTTTTTAGCGAATGGTTACAGGGCGCTTTTACTTGCGACTCACTGGATGAAGCGTTAAAGTTAAGAGTCAGTTTAAACCCCGGTGAAGCAATCTACGTTGCTGCAGGGCATGCGATAACGGCCAATAGTGTGAGTTTTTATGCGCCTGATAACGAACAAGCCGGGTTGCTCGCGCGTGCACAGGAAATCGAGAACTTAGAGAAAGAGCTCAAAGCTCAAAAACTAATCAGTGAAGAATCTAAAAATAATTTAGTTCGTCTCGAGATTGATTATAAAAACGCATCTCAACAACTGACTGAAATTCGCCTACAAGTTACCCAGCTCCAGCAAAAGCTTCATGATATTCAGGTACAAACTCTGAAACTCTCCCAGCAAGCAGAGCAAACACAGCAACGCAGTGATCAATTGCAAGCGGAGTTATCCGAGATCGCGGGTGCTAGAGAAGCGCTGGGTGAGCGGCGCATCTCTGCTGAGGCACGGTTTGAAGCTTTGGATATGGAGTTGTCCGATAACCAAGAACGGTTTGCCAATCTTGAGCAATCGGTCTTGGACGCTGAGAGACAGTTGGAGCAAGCCCGTGAGGCGCTGCGCCAGTCCGAGAGAATGCACCAAGAGGCCGAGTTTGCGTCAAGGACTTTGATCTCGCGCAAGGCTGAGCTGGAGAGAGTTGGCAAATCGGCTGAAAACCAGCTAGGTAGTATCCAAGAGGAGCAAGTCCGCTTAAGCCAAGAGCTCGCTCAACTCTCGGATGAGAGTGCTCGTGCTGGACTGCAACAGGCGCTTGAGTTAAAGTTAGAGCGTGAGCAAGACCTTGCCAATAAGCGCAGTGAATATGACGGTTTAACTTCAAGCCTAAGAACGACAGATGAGAGCCGCTTACAACGCGAAAGAGAGCTTGAGCCTTTAAGACAAAAAATCACTGATCTTCAGCTGAAGGAGCAAGCAGCGCGCATCGGGTTCGAGCAGTTCGATGAACAACTTAAACAGGCACAAGTGAACCTTGAGCAAATTAGTGCATCCATTGATGAGGGAAATGTGCAGTTAACGGGATTGCAATCGTCTATTGATAAGATTCAACGCGAGATCACAGCTCTTGGCGCGGTCAATTTGGCGGCCCTTGAAGAACTGAGTACCTCCAAAGAACGCAAAATGTTCTTGGACTCCCAGTCTGCTGATTTGAACGAGGCGATGAACACTCTGGAGATGGCGATTAAGAAAATTGACGGCGAGACCAGGGAGTTATTGGGTGGAACCTTTAAAACGGTCAATGAGCACTTTGGACGCATGTTCCCCGAGCTCTTCGGTGGGGGGAACGCCAAGTTGGTGATGACGGGTGAGGAGATACTGGACTCTGGGGTCCAGGTGATGGCGCAGCCACCGGGTAAGAAAAACCAGACTATTCATCTCTTATCGGGTGGTGAGAAGGCGTTGACTGCCATTGCACTGGTTTTTGCGATCTTCCAGTTAAACCCCGCACCCTTTTGTTTACTCGATGAGGTGGACGCGCCCCTGGACGATGCAAACACTGAGCGTTACGCCAAACTCGTTAGATCAATGTCCAAAGAAACTCAGTTTCTATTCATCTCACACAACAAAATTGCGATGGAGATGGCAGAGCAACTCATCGGAGTCACAATGCAGGAGCAAGGTGTCTCAAGGATCGTTGCTGTGGACATGGAGGCTGCGGTCTCCCTGGCTGAGACGGTATGACAATCAATCACATTTTGACACCAGGGGTGCATTGAAAAAATGAGTAATTTACAAATCGGATTGGCTATTTCGGGTGCGATCATATTAATAGGCCTGTTGATTCATGGCTCTTGGACATCGCGCAAAAGCGTGCCCAGGCAAGCCGAGCCTCTCCTGAGTTCACAGGAGCTAGATGCATTGAACGCCGGCGCCGTCTCGGGGTCGGGCGAGACAAACGGCTCTCACCTCAGCTTTAACGATGAACTCTTAGCCGCTCAAGGCTCTTATGCCTCCCTTGGCACGGACGCACAAAACCAAGGCTCGATATCAGGGGGCAAGACTGCTCGCCCGCTGATGATGGACGCGCTCATCGATATTTTGATTCTGATCGAATTAGAAGCACCGGTCAGCGGTGAGGCTGCTCTCCAGGCGTTTCCCCAGTCAAGACGCGTAGGAACCAAAATATTTGCGGTCGAGGGGCTCAACGCAGAGTCCGGTGAATGGGAATTACTACACAACGGTCAGCGCTACAGTGCTTTTCAGTGCGGAGTCCAACTTGCCAATAGGGGTGGACCTTTAAATGAGATCGAGTTCTCTGAGTTTGTGATGAAAACCCAGTCCTTTGCAGATCATTTCAACGCAACACCGGAGTTTCCTGACATGATTGAGGTGATCTCAAGAGCCAGAGAGTTAGATCATTTTGCAACCCAACATGACGCGCAACTGAGCTTTACTCTCATGGCTCAAGACAGTGCATGGAGTCCAGGTTATGTGCATCAGCACGCAGCTCATTTTGGTTTTATTGCTGGTTCCATCGCCGGTCGCATGGTGATTCCATCTGACATACCCGGTAATCCCCATTTGCTGAGTTTGAGTTATGACAGTAGGGCTGCGTTAGCGGACGATCCAACACTTGCTGCGATCACGGAAATCTCTTTACTGCTGGACGTCACTCATGTACCACGCTCCCAAGCGCCTTTTCCTTTGATGTGTCAACTCGCCCAACAACTTGCAAGCGATATGGACGGAATCATCACGGACGATAACGGTCAATCTTTAAATGAGTCATCGATGCAGATTATTAACCGTGATTTAGAGCAACTCTACACCGCGCTTGAGCAACGAGATTTGGCTGCTGGCTCACCACAAGCCAGAAGACTTTTTAGTTGAACCCATAAGCTTTCATCCGTTTTTTATGGATCTATTTAGTTCACTCGACTCAGGGGATCTTCAGGATCTAAGCTCCGTCAAATTAGAGCTCACAGCTTTAAAAGAAAAGCTCAACCAGTACGCCTACAGCTACTACGTTTTGGATGAGCCCTCTGTTCCGGATGCGGAGTATGACCGTTTGTATCAAAGGCTGGAACATTTGGAGGCAAAGTATCCTGAGCTTTTAGATGAAAACTCGCCTACTCAAAGGGTCGGTGGTGCGCCCATCGATGCGTTTGAATCGCATCGTCACGCAGTTCCCATGTTGTCCCTTAAAACAGAGACTGATTCGGAGTCCAGTGGGGCTGAAAATTTTGATGTTCGAATCCGCAAGGAGCTCGCGTTACCCCCCAGTGCTGCGTTAGTGCAGTATATGGCTGAGCTCAAGTTTGACGGCTTAGCGATGAACCTGCGCTATGAGCGCGGAAGGCTGGTGCGGGCCACGACCCGGGGAGACGGAGAGTTTGGGGAGGACGTCACTCACAACATTCGAACGATCGCGCAGATTCCGCTTGAGTTGCAGATCTTAGACCCCCGTTCTTTAACGTACCCTGTTATTCCAAATGTGCTCGAAGTCAGGGGCGAGGTTTATATGCGCCTCGATGACTTCCAGCGGCTGAACGAGCGTCAAAGGGAGCGCATAGCAAAGGGTATGCGGGGAGAGCGTACGTTTGTAAACCCCAGAAATGCAGCTGCGGGCGCCGTTCGCCAGCTCGATCCTAGAGTTGCGGCTGAACGCCCTCTCAGTTTTTTTGCCTACGGAGTGGGTGAGGTGATTTGGAATGAAGGACAAAATAGCGATCCAAAGGAGTACGTTTCTGTTTTTAAAACACATCAGATCTTACTTGCCTCACTCAAAGCACTTGGGTTTCCAGTAGACGAGCACGCTGAACTCGTCAGCGGTGCAACTGGGCTAATTTCTTATCACCAAAGAATGGGACTGTTACGCAAAACACTCCCCTTTGATATCGACGGTGTAGTCTACAAACTCAACGACACTGCGTTGCAACAAAAGTTGGGCTTTATAACTCGAGAGCCAAAATGGGCCGTAGCCCATAAATACCCTGCACAAGAGCAGTTGACCACGGTCTTAGGCATAGAGGTACAGGTGGGTAGGACGGGCAAATTAACCCCCGTTGCAAAACTCTCTCCTGTCTTTGTGGGGGGAGTGACGGTGACCAATGCTACTTTGCACAACCAAGACGAAGCCCAGCGAAAGGACGTGAGAGTAGGGGATACGGTGATTGTCAGGCGTGCTGGGGACGTCATACCCGAGGTGGTTGGCGTTATTTTGGACAAACGGATCGGGAGCCCAGCCCCCTTTCAAATGCCCGCTCATTGTCCCGTTTGTTCAAGTCTTGCGGTTCGCGAAGAGGGCGAGGCTGATTACCGCTGCACTGGGGGGCTATTTTGTCCTGCCCAGCGCAAGCAAGCCTTTTTGCATTTCGCACAAAGAAAGGCCTTGAATATTGAAGACTTGGGCGAGAAACTGGTAGATCAACTCGTCGATACAGGAACGCTTAAGTCTTTGCCTGATATGTACCGATTGGGTCTCTCCTCACTGATTGCGCTGGACCGTATGGCTGAAAAGTCGGCCAACAATGTTTTAAAGAGTATTGAGAGCTCCAAGTCAACGACGCTTGCGCGTTTCCTCTTTGGGCTGGGGATTAGGCATGTTGGGGAGACGACCGCAAAAGATCTGGCCAAACATTTTGGCTCAATTGACGCTTTAATGGCTGCTAGTCTTGAGGTCTTGTTGACTGTTAAGGATGTTGGTCCCGTTGTGGCGGCGAGTGTTCGCACCTTCTTTGATCAAGCTCATAATGTGGAGGTCGTGCATCAACTCAGAGCCTGCGGAGTGCACTGGACCGAGGGCGAACCCAGTGCAGCCCTTGCACCCCTTGCGCTCACTGGCAAAACCTTCGTGATCACCGGTACCCTCAGTCGCTTCTCACGTGAAGACCTTAAAGAGCAGTTGGAGTCCTTAGGTGCTAAGGTGTCCTCTAGCGTGAGTGCCAAGACCACAGCGCTCATCGCGGGTGAGAGCGCAGGCTCCAAACTCACCAAAGCTCAGGAACTGGGGATAGAGGTCTTAGGCGAGGAGGCGTTGGACTCGCTTCTTGGGCTGAATTAAATTTTTATAACCAAGTTTATATATGACAGCCAAAGAAATCTTAAAAATGGGAGATCCAAGACTCTTGAGGGTCGCCCAAATGGTTGAGGAATTTGACACGCCTGAGCTGCATAATTTATTGAAAGATATGCAAGCCACGATGAAGCACGCCCAAGGTGTTGGACTAGCAGCCCCACAAATCGGCGTTAACTTACAGGTGGTCATGTTTGGCACGGGTGAGCACAATCCCAGATATCCCGACGAGGCCCCAGTTGCTAAAACTGTTCTCATCAACCCGGTCATAACCCCTTTGTCAGAAGACACCGAGGAGGGGTGGGAGGGGTGCTTGTCTGTCCCGGGGCTAAGAGGGAAGGTTCCACGCTGGAAGTCCATTCATTACAAGGGCTATGATGAACGGGGAGTCTTAATTGAGTGCGAGGCCAAGGGTTTTCACGCTCGGATGGTGCAACATGAGTGTGATCATTTGTGGGGTATTTTGTATCCCATGCGCATCAAGGACTTTACGCAGTTTGGGTACACGCAGGTTCTATTCCCTGACCTGAGTGATACCTCTGAAGATTAAGGCGTGAGAGGGATTGATTGGGTTAAAAGAAACCTAATTTGTGATGGTGAGATCGAGCAATTTTTTGCCCGTGACTGCAAGGCAATCCATTGGCCTCATCAATCCGCTTTGATATCAAGGGACTTCAAGAGTTTTTGGTATTTGTTGATCTCAGCGCCTAAAAATAATTTGAATTCAGCAGGCGTGTTGGGTCCCTCGGTTTGAAGGCCCTTAGCTTCTAAGGTCTTTTTAACGCTTGGGTCTGCCATCGCTTGTTTAATCGCCTTGTCAATTTGTGAAACCAAAGTTGGACTCATATCCTTTGGACCCATTACAGAATACCAATTTGCAACATCAATGTTATTCAAACCGACTTCGTTAAAGGTTGGCGTGTTGGGTAATAAAGCTAAACGTTTGGGCGTGGAAATGGCTAGCGCTTTGAGGTTGCCCTTTCTAACTTGCTCGATGACGGGTGGGAGCGTATCAAAATTCATCGTAATTTGATTGGCTAACAAATCTATGATGGCCTGACCACTACCTTTATAGGGGACGTGATTTAAACTAACTCCAGTCATTTGTGCGAAAAATGCACCAGTTATATGCTGAGTACTGCCAATCCCAGATGAACCGTAGGAGAGTGCACCGGGTTGCGATTTAGCCATAGCAATCAAATCCGCAACGGAGTTCACGGGCAGGGCGGAGTTAACTACTAATACGTTAGGAACATACCCCAAATAAGTTATCGGTGAAAAATCAGTTGCTGGGTTGTACGGGACTTTTGAAAATACAAAGGGTGCGATTGCGTTCGAGTTCACATGTCCCATTAGGAGCGTATAACCGTCAGCAGCAGATTTGGAGACGTAATCTGCAGCAATCGTGCCAGACGCACCGGTCTTATTTTCAACAATGATGGTTTGCCCCAAAATCTCACTCATTTTTGGAGAGAGCGCCCTGGCGACTATATCAGTTCCCCCGCCTGGCGCAAGACCCACGATGAGCCTAATGGGTTTGTTGGGCCAGTTGGTAGATGCACCAGTGGGTGCGTTTGCAGGGGTTGTAGGGGGGGCGTTTTGCGCAAATGAGGGCGCAGTAAGAACACAAATACTCGCCAAGAATGTAGCCGCAATAGCTCTTAAATGAAGTCCAATCATGAGTTCACTCCCCTCTTAGTTTTGCTAGGCGTTAGCAAGTGTGTTTACAGAACTGAATCTTAAGGGCTTAAGTGCCCAGGGCGACTTGAGCGCGGTGAATGAAGTTCAAAAGTCGTTATTGAACTAGCGAACCCGTCCGTAGCATTCGGCAACTCTTTGGCTGTTTAACCAAGAACTCGTTGATGCTTTTGGGCCGTGATCTAGAGGTGGGTGCAACGCTTTAGCAGAACAGTTATCTGCGTTTGCTACATAGGTCCTCTCATTCACGTCAGACTTGGTGGTATTAAAGGACTTGACCTCAGTGGATCGGCCTTCATTATTCGAGTTGATTTTAGAGGACTGAGCAAGCGCTGGAGTGGACAAACCAATCGCTGATAAAAGTACCGCATAAAGACAAACTTGTGTCTTGAATTTCATAAGTGCGAAGGTTTGTAGTCTCATATTTTAGTTACTTCCAAGCGTTAATCGTTAAGTCATCCATGCGGTCTTGTTGACTCGTCAAGTTCAAGCTTAAACTCAATTGTAATGGCATCGGGTTCAGGGCGTTAAGTAGAGGCCGCCTCTAAAAGCTCTGTTTCCATATCTAATTGTGATTTATTTTGTTGCAGTGCAGAGCCCTCAATCAAGAAAATATCTTCCACTCTTTCACCGAGAGTGGTAATTTTTGCAAGTTTTAAATTTATTTGGTGTTTTGCCAATATCCTGGCAATGGTGAAAAGTAAACCCGCTTTATCGCTTGCGGATACGCTTAAAACCCAGTGCTGAGCGCGCTCATCAGGCAGGAGAGTTACCCTAGGCGTGACTGGGAAATGCTTAACGCGCCTTGATAAGCGCCCCTTGCTTGGAGACGGGAGCGGCGCCTCAAGTTCAATCGTTTTGGTTAAACCTTGCTCAACCGTGGACACCAGTTCCCTGTAATGGGTGACAGAGTCAGATGTGACCACTTGGAATGTATCTAAAGCATAACCGTTCTTGGCTGTGTGAATCTTTGCATCCAAGATGCTGAACTGGGCTTGGTCAAAGAAGCCGCAAATCCTGGCAAATAAATCGGGCTGATCAGGCGTGTAGACCATCACCTGCAAACCCTCCCCTAAAGGGGAGAGTCTGGCACGAACCGTCACACCCACCGTTGTGTTTTTGAGCTTCGCACCCATTAAGCCGCGCATAATTTGACGGGTGTGCCAAGCAATCTCGGCTGCCTCGTGACGCATGAAATAGCTGACATCCAGGGTCTCCCAAAGATCCTTGTGAGCCTCAGGTGGAAGGGCGTATAGCGACAGCATGTGAAGTGCCTCTCGCTTTGAGGCCTCAACAACGGCGTCAGGGTCGGGTGCACTCCCGCCTAGCGCCTTCACTGTGATTTTGTAAAGGTCCTCCAGCAGTTTGCCTTTCCATGCATTCCAGACTTTAGGACTTGTACCTCGAATATCGGCAACCGTTAACAAATAAAGAGCCGTTAAGTTTCGCTCTTTACCCACGCGTTTGGCAAAATCTTGTATTACTTGGGGGTCACTTAAATCGGATTTCTGAGCAATTCGGCTCATGGTCAAGTGCTCATTGACCAAAAATACAATTAAATCTGTATCGTCTTTATCGATGCTGTGTGCTTTGCAAAAACTTCTGGCCTCCACTGCCCCTAACTCAGAGTGGTCACCACCGCGACCTTTGGCTATGTCGTGATAAAGAGCTGCTGCGTAGAGAATCCAAGGCTTGTCCCAGCCCGCCGCCAATTGAGAGCAGGTTGGGTATTCGTGGGCATGCTCAGGGATAAAGAAACGACGCACGTTCCTGAGTACCATCAGTATATGCTGGTCTACTGTGTAGACATGAAACAAGTCATGCTGCATCTGACCCACAATGCGCCTAAAGGACCAAATGTAGCGTCCCAAAACTGAGGTTTGGTTCATCAACCGGATCGCGTGCGTAATGCCCTCTGGTTGCGTTAATATCTTCATGAACGTGTCGCGATTAACGGGGTCGTGTCTGAATTTGGCATTCATCAAACTACGGGCTTTAAAGAGCGCGCGAAGAGTCTTTGCAGATAAACCTCGAATGCCAGGTTCCGTTTCGTAGATCAAAAATGTTCTCAAAATTTGATGAGGATCGTTGCTGTAAACATCATCGTCAAGGATTTCCAACATCCCCGCTTTGTCCGCAAAATAGGCGTCAATGGGCTTGGGGACGAAGGAGCTGTCTTCACTCAGAAGTCGCTCCTCAATGTTGAGCAGTAAGATTTGGTTGAGCTGAGTGACTGCTTTTGCCGCCCAGTAGTAGCGTTTCATCAGGTCCTCACTCGCAGAGCGGGCGTGAGCGGGAATATCCTCTTCTTTGGGGTGGCCCAGGTGAAGGTTTTCAGCTACTTTGCTTTGAAGGTCAAACACCAACCGGTCCTCACGCCTGCGAGCAGCAAGGTGGAGTCTAAAGCGAATCAAAAACAGTAAAGACTCATTGCGTTTAATTTGTCTGGATTCAAGCGATGTTGCGATACCGGCTGTTGCAATTTCGTCCCAATTAACCCCAAATCCACTTGCATTAGACAGCCACAAGATGAGCTGCAAATCCCTCAACCCCCCGGGAGACTCTTTGCAATTGGGCTCAAGGGAGTAGGGAGTGTTTTCAAACTTGTTATGCCGTTGGCGCATCTCGAACAATTTGTTCTTGTAAAAAGCTTTGGCATCCAGGTTTGATCTGAATTCAGTGTAAAACTCTTGATAGAGATTTTTGTCCCCCGTCAAAAACCTGCACTCAAGGAGAGCCGTTTGTATTGTTACGTCCTTTAAAGACTCATCGATACATTCGTTTAAATTTCTGACACTAGAGCCTATCTCTAAGCCAGTGTCCCAACATGCACCAATAAAGTGTTCTAACTTGCGCTTTAGTTCAGGATTTAATTCAAGATCGAAGTTGCGGGGCAAAAGCAGTAAAACGTCAACGTCCGAGAACGGGAAAAGCTCCGCCCGTCCAAACCCTCCAACTGCAACGAGTGCAAAAGGTAGCGCACCGGACAATCCAAATTGAGTGTTCCACAATTCAACCAGAGTCTGATCGGTTAAATCACTGAGTTGTTTGAGATACCGCGGTATCTTGCGGGCAGATTGAATATGAAGTGGTGCATCCCATTCATTCAAAAGGTCCGCTTTTTTTTGTTTAAAGGTGAGGTTTTTGAGCGAATTAGGCATCGAATGGATTACCGAGTTAGGGAGTCATTTCAGCAAACGGAGGTTGACACAAAGTCGGGTAAGGGGGGGCTGCCCGCAGAGAGTGTTAAAACCTCATAGCCAGTTTGTGTCACCAAAACCGTATGTTCCCACTGAGCAGATAGGGAGTGGTCGCGCGTCACGATAGTCCAGCCGTCTCCAAGCTCTTTGATGTCACGTTTACCCGCGTTGATCATAGGCTCAATGGTGAAGGTCATGCCCGGCTTTAACTCCTCCATAGTGCCGGGCTTGCCGTAATGCAGGACCTGTGGCTCTTCGTGGAAGACTTTGCCAATCCCGTGTCCGCAAAATTCACGAACAATGGAGCAACCCAAGCCTTCAGCAAATTTTTGAATCGAATACCCGATGTCCCCAAGCCTCGCGCCTGGCTTGACTTGAACAATGCCGTGCCACATCGCATCGTAGGTAATTTGACACAGTCGCTTGGCAGCAATGGAGGACTCACCAACCAGAAACATTCTGCTGGTGTCACCGTGCCAACCGTTTTTAATCACGGTGATATCGATATTCACAATGTCGCCCTTCTTTAGCGCTTTATCATTGGGTATACCGTGACAAACTTGATGATTGATTGAGGTGCAAATTGATTTTGGATAGGGCTTGTAGCCCGCAGGGGTGTAGTTCAAAGGCGCTGGTATGGCCTGTTGAACACCGGTGATGTAATCGTGGGCGAGTTGATCGAGTTGGTTGGTCGTAACTCCCGAGGTGACGTGTGGTGCCAAGTAATCAAGCACCTCAGAGGCGAGTCTCCCTGCCAGGCGCATTCCTTCAATATCGTCTTTGTTTTTAATGGAAATAGTCATTTGTGTATTATCTCAGGAAACATGGTCTTCCCCTCCGCTAAAATGGTCATTTTTGGATGACCCTTGTGTGCTGAAAATATCCACTTAATCCTATTTTTGAAAGGCGTTTTGTCCTGACAGAAATGGTTTAAATGCAAATATTTTCAAAAACACTATTCTGCGTTGTCTCTCCTGCGGAATAGCCGATTTAAGTCACCCAACTTGTTCTTAGCTGTTCTTTCGCACTCATTTTTTCCACTAGCTTAAAAAGATCCCCAGTGAGCCTCATTTTTAATCAATTCATGGGTGGTGTCGCACTCAGCTCCTTTAAGTCTGCCCAATTGCTGAGCAAACTTCAAACCATTTGTCCTGAACTCTCAAACATTCAAGCTCACTTTGTTTACTGGGTTGCTACATCTGAGCCTTTAGATCAAGCGCGTCTTGATCAAATACAGCAACTACTCGCCCCTGCAGGTGCGAAGGGTAGCGAGTCCACTCAAGAGCGTTCCAGTTTAGAGAATCCGCTGTGGGTCAGTCCTAGACTTGGAACCTTGTCTCCGTGGTCCTCTAAAGCAACCGATATCGCACACAACTGCGGCTTTGAGGTCAAGCGTATTGAGCGGATCGTGCAGTATGAGTTCGGCTGCAAAGGCCGTAAAAAGCTGGATACAAAGGCGTTAGAGGCTCTTGCAGTCTTGGTTCACGACCGTATGACGGAGTCAGTTCATTTCGCCGTGAACACGGTAGGGCGTCTTTTTGACGTGATCACAGCCCCCGCCATGCAAACGGTTGATGTTTTGTTACACGGCCGGTCTGCCTTAGTCACCGCCAATTCTGAGCAAGGCCTTGCCCTCGCGGACGATGAAATCGATTATTTGGTTGATGCTTTTACAGCCCTTAAAAGAAATCCAACAGATGTTGAGCTTTTGATGTTTGCACAGGCCAATAGTGAGCACTGTAGGCACAAAATATTCAATGCCACTTTCACCATCGACGGCGTCCCTCAGGCGCAATCTATGTTTGGAATGATTCGTAATACTCATCAAAAGAATCCGGAATTCACCGTGATTGCGTACGCTGATAATGCAGCTGTCATGCAAGGTCAAATGATTGAAAGGTTTGAGGCCAAATCTAGCCCCAACCCCAGCCCCAGCTCGAACGACCCCCAGCACCGCTCATATGCTGCCTTTAATGCGGTCAATCACATTTTGATGAAAGTTGAAACCCACAACCATCCCACCGCAATCGCGCCTTATGCTGGCGCTTCAACGGGCTCTGGGGGCGAGATAAGGGATGAGGGAGCAACCGGGCGAGGCGCTAAGCCTAAGGCGGGCTTGTGCGGCTTTACGGTATCCAGTCTTTGGGAGCAAGAGGGTCTCAAAACAAATAAGGCTTTGGCAGTGGATAAGCTCGATCACATCAAGCCCTCCCACATGGCTAGTTCCCTACAAATCATGACAGAGGGTCCTTTGGGGGCTGCTGCGTTTAACAACGAATTTGGGCGTCCTAATTTAGGGGGCTATTTTCGTGAGTTTGAGATTACACACAACCAGCGTCGATGGGGCTACCTCAAACCCATCATGATTGCGGGTGGGTTGGGACAAATTGATGCACGATTGACCGAGAAAATTAAATTCCAACCTGGCGCACTGCTCATCCAACTCGGCGGTGGGGGCATGCGAATTGGGATTGGCGGTGGAGCAGCTAGCTCCATGGCCAGCGGCGCAAACGCCGTTGAACTGGACTTTAATTCTGTGCAGCGAGACAACCCTGAGATTGAGCGTAGGGCTCAAGAGGTGATCAACCAGTGTGTGGCGCTGGGTACCGCCAACCCCATTTTGGCGATTCATGATGTAGGCGCAGGAGGTCTCTCCAACGCCTTTCCAGAATTGGTGAACGATGCAGGCCAAGGCGCGCGTTTTTATCTGAAAGAGGTGCCAGTTGAAGAGTCGGGGATGGCGCCACGCGAGATTTGGTGTAATGAGTCACAGGAGCGTTATGTTTTGGCAATTGTCCCTCAGTCGAAGGCTCTTTTTGAGTCCTTTTGCAAACTCGAGCGCTGTCCTTTTGCTGTTGTCGGGGTTGCCACTGAAGAAACTGAGCTCGTCGTTGAGGACGCAAATGCGCCGCAGTTGCAAGCCCACGCCCACGCTCACGCTCACGCTCACGCTCACTTGCAGACCGCGGCGACGAGTAAAGCCCCACTTACTCCTGAGCATCCTGTCGATATGCCCATGAGTGTCTTGCTTGGTAAAACCCCAAAAATACACAAAGATGTTGTGCGTGTCCAGCGTGAAGCGAAAGCACTGGACTTATCCCTTAGCTTGTCAGACTCTGTTATCAAAGTACTCAGTCATCCAACAGTTGCGTCAAAGAGGTTTTTGATTAACATTGGGGACCGAACAGTAGGAGGCTTATCACACCGCGATCAGATGGTGGGACCTTGGCAGGTGCCAGTTGCTGATTGCGCTGTGACTTTGAGTGACTTTAAGGGACTCTCGGGGGAGGCGATGAGCATGGGGGAGAGGTCTCCCCTCGCTGTGCTGAATCCGCCCGCCTCCGGGCGGATGGCGGTTGCTGAGGCCATCACCAATTTACTGAGCGCGCCTATTCAATTAGAGCGCGTTAAGCTATCCGCCAATTGGATGGCCGCGTGCGGAGAAGTGGGCGAGGACGCTGCGCTATACGACACTGTCAAAGCCGTAGGTATGGAGCTTTGTCCAGAACTGGGAGTATCTATACCCGTTGGGAAAGACAGTTTGTCCATGCGCACTCAGTGGGTCAGCAGTGACGGAGAAAATCACAAGGTAGTCTCCCCCGTGAGTCTGGTGATCAGCGCCTTTGCAACCCTTCCCTCTATCGAGGGGACTCTCACACCGCAACTCAACCGTGAAGCACTGGACACTACTCTTATTCTGATTGATTTGGGTAATGGCCAAAACCGCCTCGGTGCGAGTGTTTTGGCGCTTGTTCAAAATCAAATGGGCGACAGCGCTCCTGATCTGGACAACCCTCAGCAACTCAAGGCACTGGTGGAGGCGGTGAATGTGCTTAGGGCGCAGCAAAAGATTCTGGCTTACCACGACCGAAGCGACGGTGGCTTGCTGGCCTGTGTTTGTGAGATGGCTTTTGCGGGGCAGGTGGGGGTGGCCTTGAACGTGGACATGTTGATCACAGAGGGTGACGGTATTCAAGACTCCAAGGCAGAGTACGGAGACTCCAAAAACTGGGCATCCCAGGTCAGCGCTAGACGTGATGAGCTAACGCTTAAAGCACTCTTTAACGAAGAGATAGGTGTAGTTATTCAAGTGCTTACCAAAGACCGAGACTCGGTTTTGCAGGAACTTCGCAATCACGGACTGTCCGCTGTCAGTCATTGCATCGGTAAAACTCGGCCCCTTAACCCCTCTCACCCAGAGTTGCTAAGCGGGGTTGGGCAACTGAGTATTTGGCGCGATGCTAGGGAAGTCTTTAGCGCTCAACTTGATGATCTTCACCAAGTGTGGGATAGCGTCAGTTGGAAGATCTGTCGCGCAAGAGACAACCCCGAATGTGCGGACCAAGAGCACGCGCAAAAGATGGACACCAAACGCGGTGGACTCAGCGTGCAACTTACGCCCGCTTTTGAACAGGTGTTTGAAGGCGCAGCAACGGGTATTGCAACCACGGCTCATAACGCCATCGACCCAACCCAAGCAGCCTACCCCATCCACTCCCTTAGCGCACGACCTAAAGTAGCCATCCTAAGAGAGCAAGGTGTTAATTCACATGTCGAGATGGCCTACGCCTTTGCCAGCGCTGGCTTTGAGAGTGTTGATGTGCACATGACTGAGCTTCAGTCGGGGCGGGTAAGGCTTAAAGACTTTCAAGGCCTAGTGGCTTGCGGAGGCTTTAGTTACGGCGATACCCTGGGTGCTGGGGTCGGTTGGGCGAGAAGCATACTCTTTAACTCGCAACTCAGGGATGAGTTTGTGGGATTCTTTAACAGAGCAGATACATTTGGTCTGGGTGTTTGTAACGGATGTCAAATGTTTGCTGAACTCTCGCAAATCATTCCTGGCGCACAGAATTGGCCTAGGTTTACAACCAATCAAAGCGAGCGATTTGAGGCTCGTTTGAGTATGGTTGAAGTACAAGCCAGCCCGAGTCTGTTTTTGACAGACATGCAAGGACTGAGACTCCCCATTGTTGTGTCTCACGGCGAGGGGTACGCCAACTTTGCACTTCAGGGCAATGAGAGTCTTGTGAGTGCAACACTTCGATACATCGACGCAGATGGATTACCCACGCAGATCTACCCTTCTAACCCCAATGGGAGTTCAAATGGATTGACTGGGGTTACAACTCCCGATGGTCGATTTACGGCACTGATGCCTCACCCAGAGCGTGTGTTTAGGAATGCTCAAATGAGTTGGACTGATCTTGGTAAGACTGGGGGATTGGGGTCGCTGAGTCCGTGGTTTCAGATTTGGAGAAATGCCCGAAAATGGGTCGGATAGTCCTGTTACGGGCATATATGGACGCGGGCAGGATGAGGCCCCTTGGTGAGCTCTTTGGCCAGTGAGCACTTTGCATAGCTCATTGCTGCTCGCCAATTAACATTATTAGGGGCGGGCATCCTCTTATGTACAGCGGTGCAATAAAAAATGTCCGTTACCTTTTTTAGTAACGGACATTGAGGATGAGATGCAGGTGTTAAATTATTCGACTTTTGCTTTTGTGCGAAGGTCTTGTTGGTAATTATTCATCTTTAACTGCTGGAGTTGTTGAGCGATTTGGGGCTTAACTTCTTCAAACTTGGGGATCTGAGCTTCACGAACATCGTCTAATCGAATGATGTGGTACCCGAATTGAGTTTTAACGGGTTGATCTGTAAATTGCCCCTTTTTCAAAGCAACCATTGCATCAGAGAACTCTTTAACAAAGTTGCTCGGAGCGGCCCAGTCCAAGTCGCCACCCTTGGAGCCTGATCCAGGGTCTTTTGATTGTTTTTTAGCAATGTCTTCGAATTTAGCTCCCTTTTTAAGGGACGCAATAACGGCTTTGGCTTGGTCTTCTTTTTCAACAAGAATGTGCCTAGCGTGGTACTCTTTGCCGGCGTTGGCAGCTACGAACTTGTCGTATTCAGCCTTGATTTCATCATCCGTGACTGGGTTTTTCTTTTGGAATTGCATGAAGAGTTCACGAATCATGATGGTTTGGCGAGCCAATTCCATCTGATCTTTAAAGTCACTAGATCCATCTAGGCCAACTTTTTGAGCCTCTTGCATGAAAATCTCTCTTGCAATGACTTCTTCCTTGATTTGATCCTCTACTTCGGGTGTCACTGGACGCCCAGAACGGATGAGCTGCTGAGTCAGGGCTTCTGCGCGACTCTTGGGGACAGCTTTGCCATTCACGATGGCGATGTTTTGAGCAAATGCGCCCAGACTAAAAGATACCGCAGTCAATACGATTGCAGATCGAAGTGTTTTTTGGAGTGGATTGAGTTTCATGGATAGATTCAAGAAATAACAAAAAATAAAAATTCGAAACTGTTTAGAAATAAGGAATTTAATTCAAAAACCTCTAATAAGGGGCACCAAACTTAGATTCTCATCCTCTAAGCCAAACATTATAAGCATAGAAGATGACTCTTGGCTGTACGGTGGTGGTTTTGCGGCAAGAAGGATGCAAAGCTGTTATTTTTTGCATCGAACTGCAAAAAACGCCTTACAAAAGAAGTTTACCCAAATGTGAGGATCTTTAGACTAACTCAATGGCTATAGCGTGTACGCCCGCATCTATATAACTTTGCACAGCTTTGTAGATCAACCGGTGTTTAGCGACACGGCTAAGTCCTTCAAATTTAGCGCTAGCGATTTTGATTCTAAAGTGCGTGCCCCCAGAGCCTGTAGCTGTGCCGTCTTTGTGCATCTCAGTGACGCCTGCGTGCCCTGCATGGTGATGACTTTCATCAATGACCTCTAAGAAATGGGGGGTTAAATCTTCCTTTAAACACCGTTCTAGGTCGAAAGAGGTTGCGGTCATTTTCTCTCTACCTTGGGTAAATCAGAGTGGGGTGTTTCAGCATCTTTGGCTGCTCCGTCGCCCAGAAGTACTTCTTCACTCACGAACCGACTTAAATACATGCCTTGTATTACGGCAAATACGATCATGAGGCCAATGCTTCCGAATAGCTTGAAATTAACCCAAGTATTTAAATCAAAATTAAAGGCCACATACAAATTGAGAGAGCCCATGAAGGTCAGAAAACCAACCCAACTCCACAGCAAAACAACCCAGGCGTGATCTGGCAGTACCAGTTGCTCGCCCATAAAGACTTTCATTAGGTTGCGCTTGAAGACAAAGTTACTGATCAAAAGCGAGGATGCCATTAACCAGTAAAGTACCGTGGGCTTCCACTGAATAAAGGTGTTGTCATGAAAGATTAAGGTTGCGCCACCAAATACAACAATAACCCCCAAGCTAACCCACTGCATGATCTCAACTTTGCCGTGTACCTTCTTTAAATACGCGATTTGGAGCAAGGTGGCTCCGATTGCAACGGCTGTGGCCACATAGATATCAAAAATCTTAAAGGCCACAAAGAAGATGGCGATAGGAAAAAAATCAACAAGCAGTTTCATGGCAAATAGTGATGGGGTAATTTAAAAGGAGGAGTACGCAATGCAGCGGTGACCTAAGTTGGATTTTGATGCGGCGGGTTTACTTCTTAGGCTCAAACTCAAGGGACGCCGAATTCATGCAATACCTTTGTCCGGTGGGCTGTGGACCGTCGTTAAATAGATGCCCCAGATGCGCTCCGCAGTTTGCGCATAAGGACTCGGTGCGCGTCATGCCGTGGCTTTTGTCGACGCGCTCGGTAATGGGGGAGTCCTCAGCCGCTTGATAAAAGCTTGGCCACCCACAACCTGCATCAAATTTAGTATCGCTTTCGAACAGTTTAGCCCCGCAGCAAACACATTTGTAGGCTCCCTTTTCCCAGAAGTCTGCATATTTTCCTGAGAACGCACGCTCAGTTGCAGCCTTACGAGTGACCTCAAAGGCTAGAGGCTCTGCATTTTTTTCTTTTAGGAGCGCTTGCCACTGCGCGTCGGTGAGTTGTTTATTCATGATGAACAGCTAATGGTGATGGAGGAAGCCCAGTCTGGGGGGGTGTCAGCGTAAGATTGAAACTCAGGGTGCTCGTCAAATGGGGTGCTGAGTATTTTAAGGAGTATTTGAACTTCCGAAAAATCGCCCCTCTGTGCACTTTTGATTGCAGCTTCGCCTAAATGGTTGCGAAGTACAAATTTTGGATTTGCATCAAGCATCATGCCTGAGATTTCAGCTAAATCCTCACTACCCGACGAAATAAGCTTCAAGTACTCAGCGAACCATTCGTGCCAAGCACTCTGAGCTCGTGTATTTGAGAAAAGTGCATTGATCTCCTTGAATTCTGCACTATGAGTCGTCAAAGTATTCGTGCCCGGGTTCTTTTCGCTGAAATGGCTTAATGCAGTGCTCAGTGTTCGCCAGAAAATAGTGAAGTCCACCTCTTGCAACGACATCACTTTTTCAAGCTTACCTATCAACTCTTGGGCTACATCAGTGGGTATGGAGTGCAGCTTGGAGAGTCCCAGTTTCCTCAAGACGATTTCTTGCTTAAAACTGGGGTAAAGGACTTTATAAATGTCCAAACATTCAACGCTCAGATCTTTATCCCCAATCAGTGGCAGTAGCGCTTGGCCCAAACAGTATAGGTTCCAGTAAGCCACATTGGGTTGTTGGTCGTAGGCGTAACGCCCCCCCTGATCGGTATGGTTGCAGATGTGATCTGGAACAAAAGCATCCATGAACTGAAACGGCCCGTAGTCCAGCGTCAGTCCTAATATGCTCATGTTGTCCGTATTCATCACGCCGTGACAAAAGCCAACGCATTGCCAAAGTGCCATGAGCTTGGCCGTCTTTCGGGTGACTCTGTATAGCATTAGTGCATAAGGGTTTTGAGTGATCTGGGTTCTCAACGCTTCATTCTCGAAAGCCTCTAGTTCTTCGCTCTCTTCTAGTAAATGGGTGTAGTGAGTAATCACAAAGTCGGCTAAGGTTCGAAGACTCGCTGTATCGCCTTTGGCTGCGAAATGCTCAAAATGACCGAACCGAATGAAACTAGGGGACACACGAGTCACCACTGCTGCGCGCTCGACCTCCTCGCGGTAGACGATGCCCCTGGAGCCTGTCAGGCAAAGCGCCCTAGTTGTGGGTATACCGAGGGCGTGCATGGCCTCCGAGCAAAGATACTCCCTGATACTGGACCTCAACACAGCGCGACCATCCCCGGACCTTGAATAAGGGGTTAAACCCGCGCCTTTCAGTTGGATCTCCAAGTTGCCCAGATCTGTTTGAGCCTCGCCCAGGTAGATGGCACGACCGTCTCCTAATTGCCCGGCCCAGTGGCCAAACTGGTGTCCACTGTAAACACTGGCCAAGGTGTCTGAGCCTGCGATCTGAGCGCAGCCACTCAAACCCTCCAAAACCCCGGGTCGATTGATCCAATCTGGGGGGAGGCCCATTTCCAAGGCTAAGCCATGGTTGCAGCTGACCCAGCGCACATCCGGCAAGGGGGTGGGTCGCAGGCGAGTAAAAAAATTCTCTCCCAACTGTGCAAAACGGTTGATCCAGTTCAGGCCCAGTGAAGCTTTGGCTTGTGTATGCATAGCGTGTATTGTCACCCTTAGCAGAAGAACTTAGAAAAATAATGGGTTTAAACAATTTTGCCCTGCCAGAAAGCAGAAAAACAGCACCAATTTCGCCCTCCAAATAGGGGAATACAGGTGGTCAAGGGGCTGCATTTGTTGGGCACAATCCAGAGTTGTTTGATGGGCTTGAGTGAAAACCCAAGTCCGTATCCCCCCCCTTTACAACCAAATTTTGAGCGGAGACCCAAATATGCGTGGATTAATGCAGGGCGATCATTTACTTATTTCCTCATTAATTGAATTTGCCAATAAAAATCACGGCGACTCTGAAATTATTTCTCGACGCGTTGAGGGCGATATTCACCGTAGCAACTGGGCCTCGGTTTACGCCCGCTCCAAACAAGTCGCCCAAGCCCTTGATGCTTGGAAAATCGGGGCTGGGACGCGTATTGCAACCCTTGCCTGGAATGGCTACAGACATTTGGAGCTTTACTACGGCGTAAGTGGTTCGGAACGCGTTTTGCACACTTTAAACCCGCGCTTATTACCCGATCAAATCGCCTGGATCGTGGGTCACGCTCACGATGAAGTGGTTTGCTTTGAACTCACGTTCCTGCCTATTGTTAAAGCAATCCACGCGCATTGTCCAAGTGTCAAACACTGGGTGGTTTTGTGTGATGAGAGCGCTTTACCTAAAGAGACAGGTCTTCCCCCGCTTCTAAGCTATGAGGCGTGGATCAAGCCTTTTGAAGGTCAGCACTATACGTGGCCACTTTTTGATGAAAACACAGCTTCGAGTATGTGTTACACGAGCGGTACGACGGGCCACCCCAAGGCCGCGCTTTACAGCCACCGCTCGACGGTCTTGCACGCCTTTGCGACCTGTCAAGTTGATGTTTTTGGTATCTCAGCGCGCGACTCCATATTGCCCGTTGTGCCCATGTTCCACGTCAACGCATGGGGGCTTCCCTATGCATCTGCCATGGCTGGCGCAAAGCTCGTGTTTCCAGGCCCGGGACTGGACGGTAAGTCGGTCTATGAACTCATGGAGCATGAGGGGGTTACCTTTGCTGCGGGAGTGCCTACAGTTTGGCAAATGCTTTTGAATTACATGGCTCCACTGGGGGTTAAATTCTCAAGCTTACAACGCACAATTATTGGAGGCTCTGCCTGCCCACCAGCCATGATTCATGCTTTCCAAGAGGATTACGGTGTTGAAGTCCTGCATGCGTGGGGTATGACAGAGATGAGTCCATTGGGGACGGTTTGTACGCTCAAAAATAAACACCTTAAACTCTCCAAAGACGAGCAAATGAAGATTCGCCTCAAACAGGGTCGGGCTTTGTACGGGGTTGACTTGAAAATCGTGGGGGATTCGGGCGATCCCTTGCCGCATGACGGCGCTGCCTTTGGAGATCTCTATGTCAAGGGGCCTTGGGTGATTGAGAATTATTACAAAAACGAGCAAGGCTCTCCCTTGGTCGATGGCTGGTTTCCAACTGGGGACGTGGCAACCATTGATCCCGACGGATTTATCCAGATCACGGATCGCTCTAAAGACGTTATCAAATCAGGCGGGGAATGGATCAGCTCTATTGAGATTGAGAATATTGCCATGGCTCACCCCAGCGTCATGATGGCAGCTTGTATAGGCATGGCTCACCCCAAATGGGATGAGCGCCCGGTCGTTGTTGTGGTTTTGCGCCCCGAGAAAACGCTGACCAAGGATGAGCTCATAGCGTTTTATGAAGGCAAAATCGCCAAATGGCAAACCCCTGACGATGTTGTATTTGTTGACGCAATTCCCCTGGGTGCTACAGGTAAGATGCTCAAGACTAGACTGCGCGAGCAACTCAAAGGATATAGTCTGCCTAAGAGCTAATTCCAGACGAGAATTACTTTAATATTATTCTGTAACATATTGATTTATATAAAATTATGACTGCATCATATGAGGCCCGAGGAAGCGTTGGTCTAATTTCCCTTAACAACCCCCCAGTCAATGGTCTTGGACTTGCGACAAGGGAGGATATTTGTTTGCATCTAGATACCGCGCTCAATGATGCGAGCATTAAAGTGGTTGTTTTGGTTGGGGCTGGCAAGTCATTTTCGGGGGGGGCAGATATCAAGGAGTTTGGCACTCCCAAGGCCCTTCAGCAGCCTAATTTACTGGGTGTGATTGAGACAATTGAGCGCTTTGCAAAGCCCGTGGTTGCTGCAATCCACGGCTTGGCAATGGGGGGCGGACTTGAGTTGGCCCTAGGCTGTCACTACAGAGTAGCTCTTAGCGGCACCAACATCGCAATGCCTGAAGTTAAATTGGGTCTAATTCCCGGAGCAGGCGGTACACAGCGTCTTCCCCGGGCCATTGGGGTTCAATATGCCCTTGAGATGATTGTGAGCGGGGCGAGCGAAAAAAGTGACTCTCTTGTACAAATTGAGGGGCAAAAACTATTTGACCAATTGTTCAAATCTAAAAGCGTTGAAGACTTTGTCCAGGACGCTTGCACCTATGCGAACTCCGTAAGCCTTGCAAGGCCCTTACCCAAGCTCAGAGATAACGCATCACGGGGTGGGCAAGACGAGGCTCAATTGACTGGCTTATTTCAGGGTGTTCGAGACAAGTTAGCGCAATCGGCGCGACATTTCCCTGCCCCACTCAAATGCGTTGACGCAGTGGAGAAAACACTGAATGCCACTTTCGAGCAGGGCATGCTCTATGAGCGAGAGGTGTTCTTGTCTTTAATGCAGACCCCTGAGTGCAAGGCGTTGCGGCATCTCTTTAGTGCCCAGCGTAACTGCTCAAAGATTGATGATGTACCCGCCGTCACGCCGCTGCGTTTGGTCAAAACAGTAGCCATCATTGGCGCCGGTACCATGGGTTCAGGTATCAGTATGAATTTCTTGAATGCACTCCTACCCACCACGATTATTGATACCAATAGTCAGGCCTTGGACCGTGCAAGGTCCTTGATCATCAAGAACTATGAGTCACAAATTGCAAAGGGAAAACTCAGTGAGGCTGATTTTAAAAAGCGTATTGCTTGCCTTCGCACCTCGATTGATTTTGGGGACATACAAACTGCAGATCTTGTGTTGGAGGCTGTGTTTGAGCAGATGAGTGTGAAAGAGGAGGTGTTCAAGAAAATCGATGCCCTCGCAAAACCTGGAGCCATTTTGGCAACCAATACGTCAACCTTGGATATCAACACGATTGCATCCTTTACGAGTCGGCCGCAAGATGTAGTAGGCTTACATTTCTTTAGTCCCGCAAATATCATGAAACTACTAGAGGTGGTGCGGGCTGAAAAAACGGCATTGGACGTACTGGCAACGGTCATGGATTTATCCAAAAGCATTCAAAAAACGGCTGTTGTTGCCGGAGTTTGTGACGGCTTCATTGGTAACCGCATGCTTGAGCAGTATGTGAGACAAGCTTTTTTCTTGGTGGAGGAGGGCTGCTCGCCCCACCAAGTCGATCAAGCAATTGAGCGCTTTGGCTTTGCCATGGGCCCCTTCAGAATGTATGACTTGGCGGGTAACGATATAGGCTGGGCCATAAGGAAGCGGCGCTACCTAGAAAAGCCGGAAATCAAATACAGCAAAATTGCTGATCTTATTTGTGAGCATGGGCGGATGGGTCAAAAAACCAATGCTGGGTGGTATGACTATTTGCCTGGACAGCGCAAGGCCATCGTCAGCCCCTTGGTGGAGACTTTGATTGACACCTTCAGGAAAGAAAAGGGCGTAGTGCCCAGATCCATCTCAGACCAAGAGATTTGCGATCGTCTACTCTTCGCGCTGATCAATGAAGGAGCTTATATTTTAGAGGAGGGTATCGCTGCTAGAGCGGGGGACATCGATGTGATCTATACAACCGGTTACGGATTCCCAACCCACACGGGTGGGCCCATGCATTATGCAAATCATTTGGGGCTGCAAGCGGTTGTAAAGAGGATGCAAGAGTTTGCTAAAAACCCGGTTGATGGTGAAGCGTTTTGGCGTCCTGCCCCTCTTATCCAACGACTCTGCGCAAGTGGAGAAAATTTTCAATGACTGACTCCATCCATATAAGCGATGACTTTAACGGTTTTGGCATCCTGATTCCATTCGTCAAAGAGCTTGGTTTTGTGCTCAACTCATACGAGGGCGGACACTCCGAAATCGTTTACGCACCTAGCGCTGAGCACATGAATTCGTTTGAAGTCGCTCACGGCGGAGCTTTAATGACGCTACTGGATGTCAGTATGGCAACAGCCGCCAGGAGCGTAGACAAGTCCTACGGCGTGTTAACGATTGAGATGAAGACTAGTTTTCTCAGGCCCGCCACAGGAGCCTTGAAGGCTCTGGGGGAGCTCATGCACCGCACTCGCTCAACGGCGTTTGTTCAGTCTGGCGTTTACAACGAACAAGGCGAGTTGTGTGCTCACGCAACAGGCACTTTTCGCTATGTACAGCGCAGGCCTGCCGCTTTGACGCAGTCTCTTGATGAAGGCGCGAGTGCTCCCAAGCAAACCACCAACGCCATATCAACAGACTGATGATCTTTAGTTTCGTTTTTCCAAAGTAAAACCCATTCTTAAACCTTTCAGTTGAAGTATGAATATGAAACACACCCCATTACTGCATCACTATCCCGTCTCCCCTTTTGCTGAGAAAGTCAGGCGAATACTTGGGTTTAAAGCCATTGAGTGGGGGAGTGTCATGATCCCCATGATCATGCCCAAGCCCGATGTGGTTGCGCTGACCGGGGGACACAGACGTACGCCGGTTCTTCAAATTGGGGCAGACATATACTGTGATACAGCACTCATCTCAGATGTCCTTGAGCATCTTGAGCCAAGTCCCACCCTTTACCCTGATCATGTGAAGGGTCAGACCCGTGTACTTGCTCAGTGGGCGGATACTTTGCTCTTTCCCGTGGCCATGGCTTATAACTTTCAACCCAAGGGGGCCGAGCATGTGTTTGCACAAATGGGAGCGCAGGCTGCTAAAGCGTTTGGAGCAGACCGGGCTGCAATGAGGGGTGGACAGCCCCGGATGTCCCCCCCAGAGGCGACAATCACCTACCAAAGTTACCTGCGCAGATTGGCAAGTATGCTTGAGCACTCACCCTACTTATGCGGTGAAACACCCAGCCTTGCTGATTTCTCGGTCTACCATCCTCTATGGTTTACGTTTAACAATGTGCCCCATTTGAGTGACATTTTTGATGCAACCCCGCAGATCAAGGGCTGGTACGAACGCATGAGTCAGTGGGGATGCGGTAAATCGACCGATGTGTCTTCGACAAAGGCGCTTGAGATCTCTAAAAATGCCACACCTGCCCCCCTGAAGTCAGAGATCTTTGAGGATGTTCACGGTATACCCCTTGGAGAGCGTGTGGTGTTGCAAGCAGAGAGTTTTGGCATAGAGCCCACTGAGGGTGTGCTCATGGCGGCTACCAAAACCAGGTTCACTTTGCAGCGTACTGATCCTCGTGCAGGCACTGTGCATGTGCATTTTCCAAGGGTTGGATTTGTGCTGAAAGCAGCTGCGTAAGACTCAGACCGCTTGCTCCTGTTCACGGCGGGCGCAACGACAACTGAGCTTATCTGCCCAAACATTGTGATTAAAGACTTTACCCATCAAACGGCCCTCATCACTGGGGCTGCCTCAGGCTTGGGGTTGGAGTGTGCCAAGCGCGCTGCTGAGCTCGGTATGCACCTCTTGCTCGTAGATGTAAATGCAAAGGCGCTTGAAGCGGCTTGCCAAGAAATCATACCCCTTACCAAGGCATTGGGCAGCAGTTGCCACTTCTTTGTCTGCGATGTCTCTGACCCTAGTGCGATGAGGTCCTTGGGCGAGCAGGTGGTCAAGGAGCACACAGTGCCTCACTTGGTGATGAACAATGCAGGCATTGCCAGTGGGGGGTTAATATGGGAGCACACCGCCCAGGAGTGGGACAGAGTGCTCAGGGTCAATGTGTGGGGCGTTATAAACGGCGTAACCGTATTTACACCTTTGATGCTCGCTGCGGCGCAAAAAGATCCCCATTGGCGGGGTCACATCATCAACACGGCCAGTATGGCTGGTTTGTTGACGCCCCCCAATATGGGTATTTATAACGTGAGTAAACACGCAGTGGTCGCTTTAACGGAGACCTTGTACCAGGATTTACGCTTGGTCAGTAGCCAGTTGAGTGCAAGTGTGCTGTGTCCCTACTTTGTCCCAACAGCCATTAACCAAAGTTTTGACGACGCCCTTGGTAGTGCTACTCAAAGTCAAATCATCAGCAAACAAATGCTGGATAAAGCAGTCGTGTCAGGCAAGGTGAGTGCAAGAGATGTTGCACTCAAGGTGTTTGACGCGCTTGAGCTCGATCAGTTCTATATTTTTAGCCATCCCCAGGCCTTAGGTAATGTTCAAAAGAGGATGCAAGCAATATTGGATAATACACAACCTCCCGATCCTTTTGCGCTTAGGCCAGAGATTGGTTGGGAGCTCAGAGAGGCTTTAAAAGCAAATCCCAATAGCTAAAACAAAGCCAAAACAAAGCCAAACTAAAGTTAGCCCATTTTTCATGGACCGATCAGTATGAACTGAGTGCTTGAGCTCAGTGGTTGTGAGTGGTGTGGACTTTATTGGGGTATGGGGTGCGTTAATTTTTTGTCCTATTTTTTCTTTTTTTCTTTTTCGGTTTAGCAACTCTCAATGACTTCAAAAATAATAAAACAAATTGTACAAGAATTATCCGTAAAACCCGAACAAGTTGATGCAGCCGTATCCCTTCTTGATCAAGGCTCCACAGTCCCCTTCATCGCACGCTACAGGAAAGAGGCCACAGGGGGCTTAGACGATGTACAACTGCGAGACTTGGAGACTAGGCTCGGTTATCTGCGTGAGCTGAGTGACAGAAAGGATGCTGTTTTAAAAAGTATTGAATCTCAGGGGAAATTAACCCCCGAGTTACAAGCGCTCATTGAGCAAGCCAGTACGAAGGTCATTTTGGAGGATCTGTACCTACCCTTTAAGCCCAAGAGGCGCACAAAAGGTCAGATTGCAAAAGAAGCCGGCTTAGAGCCGCTGGCTGATTTGCTTTTTCAAGACCCCGCGCTGGACCCACTTGCCAGCGCAAAGGACTACATTCGCGCAGTTGGCGATCCACTTGCAGTAGAGGGCGCTGACTTTACGACGGCCCAAAAGGTGCTGGACGGGGTTCGAGATATTTTGTCTGAACGCTTTGCCGAGGATCCGGCGTTGGTACAAACACTGCGGGAATGGTTGTGGGAGAACGCAGTCCTCAAGAGCGCTGAGGTCAAGAGCACCGCAGCCGCCTCTAAGGAAGCGGTAGCTGATGCGCAAAAATTTAGTGATTACTTTGATTACTCAGAACCCCTTGTTCGCATCCCCTCCCACCGCATCTTAGCCGCGCTTAGGGGGCGGACATTAGGTGTTCTGTCTTTGCAAATTGAGTTGCCCGCTCCAGCCTCCAGTGATCCCGCGCCCCCTAGTGCTGCGATGACACCCACGGAGATGCTTGCTGAGGGACGCATTGCTCAACACCTGGGTTGGTCGCATAAAAACAGGGCTGGGGATGACTTTCTCAGAAAGTGTGTGAGCTGGACTTGGCGAGTCAAGCTGAGTCTATCCATAGAGAGAGATTTGTTGACCCGCATACGCGAACAAGCCGAGGAAGTAGCGATCAAGGTGTTCGCTGATAATTTAAGAGATCTATTGCTCGCTGCACCCGCAGGCAAGCGAGTTGTGATGGGGCTTGATCCTGGTATCAGAACGGGCGTGAAAGTCGCGGTTGTTGATGAGACGGGTAAACTTGTCGAGACGGCTACTGTTTATCCCCATGAGCCTAGGCGAGACTGGAGAGGATCACTGGAGACTTTGTATAAACTTTGTACACGCCACCACGTTAATTTAATTGCAATCGGTAACGGCACGGCTAGTCGAGAGACCGATCAACTTGCTGCTGAGTTGATGGAGCTCTTGGCCAGTGATCTTAACTCTTCCCAAATCAATCCTGCTGCAAGTCCACTTCAAAAGGTTGTGGTGAGTGAGGCTGGTGCATCGGTTTACAGTGCGAGTGAATATGCCTCCAAAGAAATGCCCGATGTTGATGTATCGCTCAGGGGCGCGGCCAGTATCGCGAGGCGACTTCAGGATCCACTTGCAGAGCTTGTAAAAATTACGCCCAAATCAATTGGCGTGGGGCAGTACCAACACGATGTCAACCCCAGCCAACTCGATAAAGCCCTTGACGCAGTGGTTGAGGACTGCGTGAACGCCGTAGGTGTTGATCTAAACACGGCAAGCACACCGCTACTTGCCCGAGTCTCTGGTCTGTCCAACACCACGGCTCAGTCTATTGTTCGTTGGCGTGAGAAAAACGGGGCCTTCAAGAACCGCAAACAACTCTTGGACGTAACGGGTCTGGGTGCTAAAACTTTTGAGCAAAGTGCAGGATTTTTAAGAATCCGCGACGGTGACAATCCACTGGATATGACAGGCGTACACCCCGAGAGCTACCCTTTGGTTGAGCAAATCATTTTAAAAGCTGCCTGTCCCGTTGGAGAACTGATGGGTCAACCTGAGAAGATTCGAGCTTTAAAACCCGATCTCTTTGTGAAGGACGGAGTCGGGATCGTGACGGTTAAAGATATTTTCCAAGAACTTGAGAAAAAAGGTCGCGATCCCAGGCCCTCCTTTAAGGTGGCAAAACTCAACGCTGAAGTCAAAGATATTAAAGATCTGAAAGAAGGGATGTTGCTTCAAGGGACTGTCAGCAATGTTGCCGCCTTTGGTGCCTTTGTAGATCTAGGGGTTCACCAAGACGGGTTGATTCACGTAAGCCAACTCAGCCATAAATTCATCTCAGACGCGCGAGAGGTCGTTAAAACGGGTGACATTGTCGATGTTCGTGTTGTCTCGATCGATATTCCCCGCTCTCGTATCGCACTCACCATGAAGTTGGACGCGGGCCCCTCGATGAATCCATCGGCAAGTGCGGGCAATCATTTCCAGAAGTCTCCCAGAGGGCATTCTTCCCAAATTCATGCAAATGCAAAAGGTGTCGATACGACAAACACGGCGATGTCCGCTGCGTTTGCAAAGCTACAGGCTTTAAAGAAGTAAACGCATTCATCTGGCAATCAGCAAACGTTTGGAATGGGTTCAGATTGGATATGAGCTCTCTATATGAATACTTTTTAAATACTTTTTAGCATTAAATATTCACTTTTCTGGCTCAAGAAAGTTGAGTATCTACCGAATCAGGTAGATGCTAGAAAATTACATTTCAAAAATATTTTGTGCTCGCCGCTTCCTCATTGGACTGGCAAGTACGGCTTTTTGTTGCCTCATTTTGTCTGGGTGCGGAGGGGGAGGAGCGGGCGCGGCGTGTGTCGCTGCGGTCGGTGCTTTGGGGGGGAATGCTTGTGCAAACGCTGCTAACAAAAACAACAACACGCCGGCGCCGCCGCCACTAACGGCTGGAAACTTGCAGTACACCGTTAATGAGAACCAAACTTTAAATAATTACTTAACGGTCAACAATCCAAACAATATTGCGCTGACCTACACCATCTTAAATCAGCCCAGTAACGGAATGGTCACACCTGCGACTTCCACGACGGGTGCCTTTACTTACACACCCATTGGCAACTTTCATGGGCTGGATCAATTTACGTACAACATCAGTGGTGGTGGACAGATTTCAAACCCGGGTATTGTCAACGTAAGCGTTGTACCGCAGTTCATCGCTCCGGTTGCAAACGGCGCTACTTTCAACTTGCCGTCCTCTAATCCTTACACTGACCTTGTATCGGGCTACGATTTCCAAGGTTATCCTCTCACATTTAGTGTGGTCAATACCACTTCCTACGGCAGTTTGAACTTAAATACCAATACCGGCGTATTCACCTACACACCTAATCCCGGGACCACCTCTGACAGTTTTAAGTTTTTGGTCAATGACGGCACTGCGGACTCGAGAATTGCTACAGTTAATTTAATTGTCCATGCAACAGCTAGCCCGACCATCACTTGGGGCTCTCAAGGTATCCTAGGTATTTATAACGACTTCACCCCGCCCAACATCAACAATGTCAATATTCAACTGAATGCGACTTGTAGCAACGGTGGGCCCGTCACATACCAAGTCGGCGATCTCCCTTTGCCCCCTGGACTCACCATGACGAGCTCGGGACAAATTGCAGGGGCTACCACTCCGATTGCCGCAGGCTCATTGACTCCCATGAGTTATGAGATCAGTGCGATCGCATCTTGCCCCGGATCGAACCCAACTTTTAATACCAATCCAATGCAGATCTTGGTGTTGCCCCCTAACATCATTCAAATTAGTTCAGCGGGTGCAGTGATTTCCGGATTAGGTGTATGTCCAGTAGGAGCTACAGTTTCACCCATTTCAATTGGCACAACTTGTAGCGGCCCTGCGGTTGCCACCGCTGGCCAAATTACTGCGGCTCCCGCTGCTTACACTATAACCACCCCTGCATGGTTGTCCAATTTCTCAGCTATGGTGATTGGCGGGGGCGGGGGCGGCGCTGCGGGGGGGCAGGTGTACCTCGGATCTGGCGGGGGTGCTGGCGGATACCTTTACTACAGTAATATTCCATTAACGCCTGGAAACAGTATTGCTGCGTTAGCCGGTGCTGGTGGAGTGGGCGGGGCGGTCGCAACCCTCACCACCACTGATGCGGGGGGGGCGGGTTTAGCATCGTGGGTTGCGCAACTTGCCAACCAAGGCACGACCTTACTCAGTCAAATCACAGCTCAAGGCGGCAAAGGTGGAACTGGGTCTGGTGCAAGCGGCGGGGCAGAGCCTGGCTCGAATGCACTGCCTCCCTACACATCCATCGTCTCTTATGCGGGCGGCACTGTTGTGCTTGGACAAAGTGTGGGGGGTGGGGGCGGCGCTGCAGGTGCGGGCCAAACTCCGGCGGGTGGCCCAGGTGCTGCAAACAATATCACCGGAACTTTCATAACTTATGCAACCGGCGGCTCTGGTGGATCAGCAGGGATACCCGTACCCGTGTCTAAAGCAGATGGTAACGGCGGTAACGGTGGAACGATCAGTGGCGCCGGTGTAGCCGGAGACCCCGGTGTGGTCATCATTCGCTTTTAAACAAGGCTCATTCAATGTTTCAGTCATTCAACAAATCCTTTGCTCTCAAACCCATTCTCGCGCTCGTCACCTTGGTCGTTTCAGGCTGTGCGACCGTTGTGAGCGGGCGTTTCGAAGAGATTCATGTGACAACCTACTGCGGCACACAACGTGTAGAGGCCTCTTGTCAGGTGAGTAATGAGAATGGTGAATGGAACCTGCGCACACCCGGGAAAGTAACCGTGCAAAAGGGCTTTGGGGATTTGGTGCTTTTTTGTAGGGGCGATTCATTTGAACCCCATTTGATGCGACTACAGTCCACAACGACCGCAACTAACTTTGGCAACTTGCTCTTAGGCGCAGGTGCTGGTGCATTGGTTGATGTGAACAACGGTGCAGGCTACTCCTACCCAGAGGAGGTGAGCTTTGTGGTTAAGTCCTGCAATGCACCGCGCAATTCTTACTTGGATTGAATGGGGGGGGCGGCTGGTAAACGTCTAGCTCAGTTCACAAAACTTTTTGCATCTCAATATGAACAATGCCAGCCTCCTCAAAGGGCTCACCAAGAGTTACGTAGTGGTGTTTGGCGTAAAACCCCTGTGCTTGCATTTGGGCATGTAGCGATAAATTTTTAACATGCCTTTCCCGTGCAACACGCTCTAAAGCAGTTAACACTTTAGAACCCCAGTGTGTGCCCCTTAGGTCGCGTCTTACGGCCATTCGACCGATTTTGCAAGTTGGGCTGCTAACACCTGGTGAAGGCGCTATCAACCGAGCAGTTGCAATGGGTAAGTTCAGCGCGTTGTATAAAACCACATGGTCACTGCTCTCATCTAATTCGTCCTCCTCCATATGGTTGGGGACACCTTGTTCGCGGACAAATACGTCCTGCCTAACACCTAAAGCGTCTGCTCTAAGTTCCTTCCAAGAGCCTAGGCGTAAACGGGTTATTTCCTCGCCGGCTTCGTAGTGAGTGAGTAAGGATTTCAACTCTGCGGGGATGGGTTTAGGCACCTTTTGGACGGCATGCACAAATACGTAAACAATCTCAGCCAGTATGAGCGCTTTAGAGTCTCGAAATATAGCGCCTTTGAAACTCATGGATGAGTTACCGACTCGTTCGCAGCGAAGGCAAACCGTTAGGGTCTCATCAAAGTGTGCAGAGCCGTTGTACTCAAGGCTCGCTTTTTTGACAAATAAATCCCCCTCCAACTCCTGGAGCGTGAGCTCGTAGGGCAGCGCTAATTCACGCCAGTACTGCGTCACAGCAATATCAAAGTAGGTCAGGTAATGGGGATTGAAGACAACCTTTTGCAGATCGACCTCCGCCCACCTGACCCTTAAACGGTGTTGGAGTCTAAAGTCCGAGAGCTTTACTGTGCTGGGTGTGGCGGTTGATTGGGACATGAATGGTTCAAACTAAATCGATTAAGAAATTGCAGGCATCAACGTGTGACTCTTGCGCCTCTTGTATGAAGCGCCCCATTTTGATGAATCCGTGGACCACGCCTCTGAAAATCTTGCAAGTCACGCGCAGTCCCTGCGCCTGCACCATATTCGCAAGGGCAAGACCTTCGTCTCTTAGCGGGTCACACTCAGCAAGTCCAATCCAAGTGGGGGGGAGTAAGTTTAAGTGTGGAGAATTCAAGGCACTAAAACGCCAGTCAGCAGTGGTTTTCAATTTATCGGGCCCTGCGTGGTACAAATCGTAGAAGTACTGGATGGTTTGTTGCTCTAATAAGTAGCCCCTTTCGTACGCACGGTGGGAGGGCATGTTTTGCGTTGCTGAACAACCTGGGTAGAAAAGTATTTGCCCTTTGAAACGATGCCCCTCAAGCACTGCGTTTTGTGCACAGTAAAGACTGAGTGTCCCACCCGCACTGTCCCCCCCAACAAATAGGTGCCTAGGACTGATTTTTAAATCTAGCGCATTTTTAAAAACCCAATCACAAGCGCTCCAACAGTCTGTGTGAGCTGTGGGGAAAGTAAACTCAGGTGCTAACCTGTACTCTACACTGATCACTATCATTTTGGAGAGTCTTGCAATTTCTTTGCAAAGGGCAGCGTGCGTTTGGACGCTACCAATCGTAAACCCTCCTCCGTGCAAATAAATCAGTGCGGGGGAGACCTGCGCGCCACTTTGTTTGCCAACTGTTTGCAAGCTGAGGGGCCGCCAAAGTTTGATCAAAATGCGGTGCCCATCCAGTGCACTGACCTGATAAGTCTCCTCAGAAAAGACTGGGAAACTCGGGGGCTCTAAGATATCGGCCGCCCCAGCGTACTGCGCTTTTGCTGCATCGGGGGGGAGGGTATGTAACAAAGGCCTTTTGGCCTTTACTATATTGTTCAACACCGTTTGCATGGCAAACGTTAGGGGAGCTGGATCACGAGGGCTAGAGGGGGGCGAGTGGGGTGCGAACATATTGCTATTTTCCCTTATTTTTTTGACCGCCTTCAGGCCCCCAAGGATCGTTATACTGGACTTTAGAAATTTCGTAGCAAAACACTTGCCTTTTTCGCAGTCTCCTAGGACTTAGCCCTAACGATTTGAGGTGCTCAAGAGTCGTGGACTTTTAATTCCTATTTTTTGAACTCTCACATGTCAAATATTTTCTACATCACTCAAATTAACATCGACTTTGGTGTTCTCTCGACTCTAAAGCAGGAGTGCGATAAGTACGGCATCACCAAGCCTCTCATCATTACGGATCAAGGTATCAAGGCTGCGGGCATACTGGATAAAGCGCTATCTCAAATCAGCGCTCTGAAGGTCTGTGTTTTCGATCAAACGCCCTCCAACCCAACAGAGCAAGCTGTTAGGGCTGGTGTCAAAATTTGTTTAGACAATGGTTGTGATGGGTTGATCGCTTTGGGAGGGGGATCCTCTATTGATTGTGCAAAGGGCGTTGCCATTGCCGCAACCCATCCTGGCCCCCTTAAAACATACGCAACCATTGAGGGTGGCTCACCCAAAATCACCGATCAGGTGCTACCTCTGATTGCTATTCCAACGACCGCAGGCACAGGGAGCGAGGTAGCTAGGGGTGCGATTGTGATTGTGGACGACGGGCGCAAACTGGGTTTTCATTCATGGTTTTTGGTCCCCAAAGTTGCCTTACTTGATCCCGAACTCACGCTGGGACTGCCCCCACTGCTCACCGCAGCAACGGGTATGGACGCTATTGCACATTGTATGGAGACATTTATGGCTCCTAGCTTTAACCCTCCCGCAGACGGTATTGCATTAGAGGGTCTATTCAGGGGGTGGAATCACATCCTAAAGGCTACGCAAAATGGTCAAGATAAAGAGGCAAGGATGAACATGATGTGCGCCTCTATGCAAGGCGCTATGGCATTTCAAAAGGGCCTGGGCTGCGTGCACTCGCTAAGTCATAGTTTGGGGGGCGTGAATCCAGGGCTACACCACGGCACTTTGAACGCAGTCTTTTTGCCCGCTGTTGTGAAGTTCAATAGCGCTGCTCCATCGCTTTCAAAAGATAACCGTTTAATGCGTATGGCAAACGCCATGGGACTTCAAGCATCCTCGCACGAGCAAGCAAGTCGAGCGATTGCTCAGGCCATTAAAGATATGAACGCCCACCTTGGGTTGCCCCAGGGACTGGCAGAGATGGGTGTGAAAGAGGAGTGGTTTGAAAAAATAATTGTAGGCGCAACCGCTGATCACTGCCATAAAACCAATCCAAGAATTGCTACCCATGCAGACTACACACAGATGTTGCAAGAGTCTATGTAGCCATTGATTGGCGTGACTTTGTTAAAGTAGATTAGCCCAAACCAAACCAAACCAAGCCAAACCAACCAGGTAAGGCAAGGCCTAGCGTTCTAGATTGTCGGTTTGTCCTTATTCGGCCCCACTTGGGTGAGCGTTTGAGCGTTAGTCGGGTTCGCTAAGTTGTTGACAATCACAGGTGTGGCTGCAACCACCACAGATGTAATGATAGGGTTGTACTGTGTGAGCGACTGTGTCAATGATTGCGCAAGTGCGCTGCTTAGCGCTTGCGATGAATCACCATCAATGCTTACGTTTGAAACAATACCCTGAGAGCTACTAGGGGCTGCTACCCCAGAGCCTGATACCCCAGGCCCTGAGAAGACAGCAGATGCAGCCCCCATTGGAGATGAGGTATAGGCATTGAGGGCCGCTGTGAGTTGGGAGGTCGAGCTCAGTGTGCCACTTGTGGAGGCCAACCAAACATCCGCCATCTCATGGGTGCTGCCGTCAGTGGTCGTGTAGGAGGAGATCATTCCTACCGTGTTTCCATTGCTATTTGTATTGACAACCGATGCGCTGAGATTCAAAGACTTGATGTTTAGTTCCGAGAGGGTGAACAAACTACCTATTGGCGTAGAGCCATCGATACCCGTGTCTACCCAGACCTGCAGGTGATTGAAAATAGGGTCACTTGCACTGATCTCTGTTGCGCCAGGCGTGGTGAACGCCGCAAGCGCAGCGAACCCATTCGCTGCGGTCTGTCCGTTGGGCAAAATGGTTGCAGATCCAAAGAGCTCAGAACCATTTGTAATAGAAGTTGCCCCTGTGGGTAAATCAACCAAGAAACCTTCTCCAGGTGTGATCCAACCCACATAGGAAGCTTGACCCGTATTGCCAAGATCAAAGGCGACCCCGGATTTGCCGATTTGCTGGGTCTGTATACCAGGATCACGGCCCTTTGAGGTCAATACATTGAACGCTTGCGAGCTCAAGCCCGCAACGTTTGCGGTGCTGAGTGCCTCTATTCCACTGAGGTCCAGGACCAGTGGTGTGAGCGTCTTGAGTACGGAGGCCTGTGTGGTGGTGAACGCTGAAAGCTGAGCTGAGCTGAGCGCACCTAGTTGATGGTCGCTAAAGCCCATCATGGCACTGGTTGTGAGTAATGCTACGTCAGCCGTGCTGATCTGCGCCAACTGATTGGTGCTCAACACTGAGATTTGCGTTGAAGTTAAACCGCTGACCTGTGTGGTCGTAAGGGCTGCAATCTGAGGCCCTTTGAGGCTGACAATTTGACTAGAAGTGAACTGTCCTAATTGCTGTGAGGTGAGCACAGAAAATGTAGATGTGAGGAGTCCTGCAATTTGCAAGGTGCTAAGAGCAGCGATGCCAACACTTGATATTGCATCTAATTGTGCAGAGCCGAGGCTGTTTAACTGTTGGAGAGATAAAGCCACTAAGTCCTGGGTTGCCAAAACGCCTACTTGCTGTGTGCTCAGTCCGGGTAAGTTCGCTGTTGTTAACCCTTTCATCTGTGCAGTGCTTAGGTAGGGCAAACTCAGGGGCGAGATGGCGCCAACTTGGGCGGAACTGAGGACCGTCAATTGTGAGACGCTAAGTCCCAGTATTTGAGTTGAATTCAACAGACCAACTGTGGTTGTGCTCAAGGACTGAAGTTGCCCTGCGCTCAGGCCCACGAGTTGTTGGGAGGTTAGAGCAGTAAACTGCGAGCTAGATAGTGCCCCAAGCTCTGTGGTGGTGAGACTGGCGAGTTGTGCAGAACTAAGCTGTGTAATTCCCGTGCTCGTGATCTCCTGCAAAACCGTACTGCTCAGTGCATTGAGTTGAGAGCCCGATAGGCCCCTGATCTGCGTGCTGGTCAGGTTTTGAATATCTAGTAGTGGGATCTGATTAAGGGTGCTTGGGGTTAGTGCATTTAACGCTGATGACGTTAAATAACCAATCTGCGTTGACATGATCGATTGAACCCCAGAGCTGGTGAGGCCAACAATACCTGCAGGCGAGAGCGCAGCAATCTGACTCGGTGTCAACAACGGAATCTCTGAGGTGGTTAAGGCGCCAATAAAGTCAGAGCCAAGGCCACTGATTTGCTTGGTGCTCAGTTGTACCAAATCAGCTGTTGGGATGATCGCAACATTGGAGGAGCTCAGTGCAGCAAACTGATCAGTCGTTATGCCCTGTATTTGATTCGTAGTGATTTGGGTGACCAAAGCACTGGATAAGGAGGATATTGCTGCACTATTGAAGGCTGCAATTTGTTTGGACGTGAGTGCTTGGAACTGCGTGCTGGATAACTGATTAACAGTAGTGGTGCTTAGATTTCCGATTTGAACCGTTTGAAGCGATGCCATTGCATTTGTTGTGATCAAAGCCCAATTGGTCGTACTTAAGCTGCTGAGCTGAGACCCCGAGAGTCCTTGTAATTGCTTAGTGCTTAGAACATTAAACTGCGTCGTACTTAGTAACTGAACCTGTACGGGGGTGAGTCCCGCTAACTGAGATGAGCCCAAACCACTGAACGCGGAGGCTGAAATGGCGGCCATAGAGTCGGTGCCCAAGGAGGCCAAAGTCGCAGTCGTCAGGCCCGGTATTTGGTTGGAGGTCAGGCTTGCGAAGTCAGCCGTACTGAGCTGCAAGCCATACGAGCTCAGGGCGACTTCGAGCGCGGTAATTTGATTTGAGCTCAAGGAGGCAAATTGACTTGGGGTGAGTGCGCTCACATTACTCGAGCTCAAA